>SCRU01000152.1 GCA_004323695.1 Burkholderiaceae bacterium | reverse complement strand
ATCTTCGGCAGCGCCGCACTCTTGGCCGCGATGGCCGCATTCTTCAATTTCGTCTTGCTTGGCATAAATGGTCCTGTAGGTCATATTTATGCCTCAAACACAAAATTCAGGACAGGCTCAGCGTTGCTGGCGCTGAGATCGTCCTCACCCTCCGCACTTGATCCGATCATCACGGTCCGGGAATTACCGATGACTGCAAACTTCGCCTCTAAGGCCTGTGCATTCGCGGCCGTCTCATTCTTGAGCTCTTCACTCAGCTGGTAGCCGCTGAATCCGACAAGCAGCAGCTCAGCTTTCTCTACCGTGCATCCCGACGAAGTGATACTGTCGATGAACCGGTCCATAACGACCTGCGCTCGCAAATCAAACCCCCGACCGCCGACATACAGCAACCGAGCACCCTTGCCAGCAAGTCGCCGTTGCCGGAACATCTGGTCCCACATGTCCTGAACTTCTGCACCGCGTCGGAAGATGTAACGATTCCAAAGTGTCATCGCAGTACCTCGAGCGACCGACGCTTGATTGGCGCAGACGAACGATCCATCCAGCCGATCATGTTTTCCACCGAAACGTCTTGCCAACCGCCGTATTGCAAAGGCAGACCATGGTACGCACAAAGGGCCCTGTTCAAATAGAAGACCGTACCCTCATCCCTTGACGCGCTGGCCGCACTATCCCGAGTCATCAGGAGATTTTCGGCGACGCACTCCCAAAGCACACGTGCCAGCATTGCATAGTGTTCGGACGTCTTCGTCTGCTCGGGACGGAGCCTGTTGAGCTCATTTTGACTGAGGCGAATCCCAGTGACCCCAGGCGCATAAGACGCTGCGGTCTGAAACGTCTTATCCCGACAAAAGAAGCCGATCGCGTCCAACAAACTCTGAGCGCGCGTGCCCTCGCTGTGGCTCTTTGGAATGAAATCCCGCTTGCGTTTCGCCGTTTCCTTGATGCGCCGCTCCTGTTCCGCCGGGGACAGGCGAGGGTCGGGTTGCTTTCGGAGCACTTGCTTGGCTTGCATCGCTTCGTACAGACTTGCCGCAATTGCCAAAAGCTCCTCGACGTTGGTACTGGCCAAGGCGCAAAGACGATCTATACCATAGTAGTAGGGCAGCTTCAATTCGTCATGGCAAAAGATCTCTGCCGCACCAAGTACTTTGCTGTCACGTTCATCGAGTTCCTCCACTGGTAGCGGTGCCAAATCGAGACTCAGTTGCCTTCGTCCCTCGGATCGGGCGAGTAGAATGCGCGTTACGTACAACTCAACCAAATTGTCGAAGCCAACTGTCTTCTGTCCCTCCTTGGCCCGTGCGAGCCAATCCGTGTACCGGATGTTTTGACAATGACGCTCCGTTTCTTTCTCAAAGACCTGCACCGCCTTCGCAAACAGGTCGCCCAGGTCATCGGAAGTGAGCTGATCCTCGAGGTACTGTGAAAACGCGCCCGCCGGAATAGAACGTTGCACGTCCAAGCGACGATCCAAGATGCTTTGAGCAAACGTGGTGAACTGATGCTGACCGCTCTTACCCCACATATCTTCCATTGGATAATGTCGGAGATCGCGACCCTCGCGCGCTCCTTGGGAAATCAATGCATCTTCCAAGGCGATGCTCCGCTCAGCCAGCCACACCGGGATCGCAGGACGTAGTTCCACGAGTTCTTCCAGCACCATCGATCGTTGCCTCCTGCGAAGTTTCTGAAGGTCATCAATCATCAAAAGTCGGCGCGGAGCAACGACTTTGTCACCACGAAAAAAGCGAACAGACTGTAGCCAAAGAATACTTTCGAACCGGACATGCACGGGCAGGTCCACCGAAGCGTCACCGATCAGCGAGTCAAGTTTTGCGTACACAGCTCGTTCACGCTCTTCGGCCCAACGAACCAGCTCAACCGCAGATTCAGCCACAGGAATCGATTTCAAGTCACGGCCCAATTCATCGTACTCCAGCCGGACATCGACCAGTTGATCTGTCGACCCATAGCCAAGCAGCGAGGAAAGGCTGCGCAACGCTCTTAACACCACACGGCAATCCAACAACGCACGAAACAGTCCCGCCTGTGCCATCGATGCGCCGGGGGGAAGGTCAGCATAGCCCGACGCGCATGACAACAAAATTCCCAGCAGTTGCGGCCCATCGGACTCGTGTAAGACCTGCCGTCCCAGCAGCCTCTGGTACGCCTCATCCTGTCCAGCGCGAGCATTCCAGAAGGCACGCAACGCCGTCGGTGTAAACGCCCGCAGTAGGGTGGTCTTGCCACCACCAGGAGGACTGGTAAACAGATGCACCGCACCGTTGAACGCATCTTCGTGAAGTCGATCAAGGATCTTCGGTGAGAATAGTCGGACAAACTCCTGATCGGACGTTCGTTCTGACATTCTTTCTAGAAAAGGATTTGCGCGGTAGGCCACTCAGAACTCCTTATGGCGGCTGACGCGCGGGAAAAGGCCTGGAAAGCCGTGGGCTTCAGAACCCCACAGCACGTAGACTGAATTATTCGGAGTGTTGTGAGACAACACCACCGGCAAGGCACATCCCGCGAAACCCAACTGTGCCGAGTTCGTTCCGCCCACTTCGATGTGTTCGTCAAACGCAACCGGGTCGTAGTACTTGGGATTGGTTAGGATCGATTGGAGTCCAATAGGGACACCCTGCGTCAGACCGACTTCTGGCTCGATGACGCACAGTACGCGCACCTGTAGGGGCTTGTAGTTGTTTTCAGACGTAAAGCGTTCCGACCAGTACTCGATGTGGTCAATTGCTTGGCGTGTTGCGACGTATAGCAGCAGGAAAACTTCATAGTGCGCGGTATCGATCAGATCGCCCTGGTGCAGGCGCTCGTAGATTTTTTTTATTTTTCCCTTGAACTTGCCCTTCTCGCTGTCGAACCGAATGTAGGTGTTTCCACTCCCGGAAAAGTCATCCATCAGCCAAACCAACGTGAATTTTGCCAGTTGCTGGGAGGCACCAGAGGCAGGCTTGACACGCAACGAGTCGAGCAGGCGATTGGCCTCCACCTTGTCGCCGGCGTCATATAGACGCCAGATGTCGTCGTTCTCCAATGGATCACTTGCCGGCGCTCTGGTCAAAGCCTTGTCGAGCGCATCCAACATGTCATCCGCTTTGGCTTCGCCGAGCTCATAAGCCTGCCAGATCTGCTCGTTGCTGATTTCACCGTCGCTGAAACGTCGTAATTCGTTGGTGCGTGCGCCATCGCTCAGTCCGAGATAGAGCGACTTGAACTGCAACTCTTGAAAGCGCGGATTGCGACATATTTCACCCACGCGATAGGTCGGTATACCCTTCTCCTCCGCAACCAACCGGATTCGCTCCTGAACGATAACATCGGGGTACGCGTGCTGTACGAGATGGGAGAGTTCATCGTCAGACACGTAGACGAGTCGATTGAGAACGAAGTCCAATGCTGCAGCGCGGTCTGGCATGTCAAACTGATTGAGCCAAAGTGCCAAGCTCTCGACAAACCGCTTGCCCGGGCCGAACCGCTGATATCCGTCGTACTTGTAGTCCGCTAGCAGGCGGAGTACAGGGACGTTCTCCAGAACAACCTCTTGGTCCTGCCAACCCATGACCTTGGCAAGCAAATGCTGCGCGTTCTCATCTTTCATTGGGTCTCCGTTCTCCCGTCATGCGCTGAGCTTGAAACGAATTGAACTGCTGGCAGTATCGATTTCTGCGCGCTCCAGATACCAAAGCGTGGCATCGACATCGCGTTTATGGTGCGGTGCCAGCTTCCACCCCCGGTCCAGGCGACGCGATGGTTGGTCAACGCTCAGCGAATACCGATGCTCGAGCAATGACGAGTCGTTGCCGGGCCACGCACCTTGATCGCCCATGGTCACAACTTGATATGGATCGATAGTTCGCGCCTGGATGATCTTTGCAACGAGGTGCGATTTGTTGACGTTTGCCGCCAACACGTCGACTGAATGCTTGCTTCGCACGACCGTGGATGGATCGAGACCAGCTTGCCTGAGCGAGTCAGCAATGACAAACCACATGTTTTCAGCGTCGGCCCCCTCTTTAAAGAGGACGCTGATCTGATGGGGATAGGTCTCACGAACGCGCTCGATTGGCACGCCGAGACCCTCCAAGCGTCCGAGAATGCGTCTCACATGACTAAGAAATTCGTTGGTGACGGCCTGTTTCTGAATTTCTTCTCCGAGCAAGCCAATCCAGCCGCCGTTGTACAAGCCGAGATGTACCTTCTGCCAGAGGTTTGACGGCAGTACGTCGCGCAAATGCCGCTGGATCGAGTCCCCACGTCCTGAAGCGATTCCAACAAAAATGCCGGCATTCAAAAGGCGCGTAAGTTGGTCGACGATAGGAGCCATGGGCGGCGCCTCTTTCCGCTTCGAACTACACAGCGTACCGTCGTAGTCAAACACGATAGAGCGGAATGCTTGCTGTGCCAACGTTGACTCAAAGCTATCAAGCGCCCGGCTCATCGTGCCACTGGCGCCGATGGACGGCCATCGCGCGCCCAGAACCTCGTACTTGGACTGCTCGCCTCGTCGTCCAGTCTCCTGCGGTCCAGGGATGAACGATGGAAGGTCAACATAGTAAAGTTCGCGGCCGAATGAGGGCACATGCGGCTTGGCGGGGTCCTTCTTCAACTCGGCTGCGATATGCGACACGAGCTGCATCTGAGCCACCAAGCCAGCGAGAAGGTCTTGCGGCCTGGCGCCCGCAAGTGGCATCGTGCAAACGGGCACATTGCCTGGCAGAAGTTGCTGCATGCGGTTCCAAAGATGCTCTAAACCGGGCTCAACGAGCGCTAGGATCGCGCAGTCCTCGGGGCGCTCTGCAAGCCAAAGATGGCGGCCATGGGCGAACGACCGAATGTCGGCGAGTTGGCAATAGATAAGCGCCGATTCGGAAAGCTTAGATTCCAGGTCTGCAGCGACAGGTTTGAGCAGTGGAGAGAAAACGACGATAAGACCTTTGCGAGGAACCGCTTGCCGCACGAACTCCAGTGTACCGTCGAGCCACTCGGAAATTGGCAGATTGCCAATACGGAGCCCGTCAAGCGAATCAGGAAACTGGTTCGCGTCAGAGTCCAACGCACCATACGCACGAGCAATCACAACGGCATCCATAAGGAGGCTGTTGGTCGCGAGGTACCCGTCTTTCTTGGCCAGCTCGAACACGTGCGGGGTGACTTCTGGCAGTTCGCGAACATGCTCCATCAATGGGCTTGATGCCCGGTTGGTCAGCACGTGGACAGTTCGCGAACTGTGGCGTCGTGCGCGATCAAGCGCTTCGACGATATCAGGATTCTTGCCCTCGGCCGAAATCATGAAGACCGGACTGGCAGCCGCGAGCGTAGGGTTGCAAATGATCTCGAGAGGCGTCGAAGGCCGCGACACCCGTCCCGTATACGACTCATGCAGGTTGCACAGCAGCGACGCGACAGTGAAAGACCCACCTGACCCTACTCCGATGATGCCGGACTGTGCCGTGCTTGCGATCGCCTGCTTCAGTAAGTCAATATTGGCCGACATTGCCGTAGAGAAGCTGTTGCCGAGCTCCGCAAGTTCGCCGTCGTAGAAAGTACCACTCATAAGAAAGGTGCAATCACTTATGCAATAGCCGGTGAACGCTTGGAGGGCGAAGGCACCGTTTCACTATTCCTGCCGATCCCCGCACCTGACCGAGGCGTGCGCTTCGCTTTCGACCTTGCATATTCCGATCTCAATTCCATCAGCATGACGCCAAGCGTGTTTTCACCCTTTCCGTTAACTTCGCCCCACAACCGATTCACGGCGTTATTGACAGTGCCAGCTTCAACGAGACGAGCGTCACCGGTCGCGAGCAACAAAGCCTTCAGATCGGCATGCTGCTCGAACTTAGCGCGCAAGACGGCGCGCATTCGATCAAACTTGATCTGTGCCCAATTAGGGACAACATCCCAAACATATAGACCATGCGCCGCCATGGCTGCGAGCGACGGTGTTGGGGCACTGAGAATCCATTCGCGAACGACCAGCTTACTTGCCTTGCCGGCTTGGTATGCGTGTTCGGATGTGGGGTACACACGGCCCTCGAACTCAATCGGCCGCGGGTAGAGATTACTGAATGCGCCATAGGGTTTCTCGTTGGCTCGATAGAAGCGGATCGCTACGTCAGCCTCGCTCAAAACGGGTGCGACCGGGCTTTTCACCGCCGCGCGTTTGGGTGTCTTGATCTTCGCTGCGGCCGATTTTTCTCTTGTCATTGCTGCTGTTCCTTGCCGTTTTGTCCTGCGGTGAGTCCGAGCGAGCGGCAATGGTCGAGGATCAGCACCTCAATTAGGCTGGTGATGCTGCGGTGCTCCCGTTCTGCCGCCGCCTCTGCCGCCGCTTTGATCTTCGGATCAACACGCAGCGTCATCGTTGCGGTCTTCACTTTCGGACGTTGACTGGCCATTGTGTTCAGGCGATTTGCCTCATGGTTTTATAAGGCTTAAATGTACTGCAATATGCAGTGCACAATTGAGATGAAGCTTACCCTTGTTATCGCATTGGCGAGGCTCCAATTCTTGATATTGAATCGCCACTTGACCGCATAGGGTGGCATCCCACTACGAGACGTTCATCAATGACTGCTCCTAGCGCCTTGTGTGAGTTGGCCAGTCAGCCGTGAACACCCGCTTTCGCTGCCAAGCAGACCCTGCAAGAAGGCCCGGGACGCGGGGTTTTCGCATGCACGCTTGCCGGATTCGACCCGACGCAGCTGCGCAGCATCGTCCAGATCCTGGCGGCGCTTCGATGATCGGGTTGCCTGCGAGCACGCGGGCGTGCCTGGCCGCACGCCGGCTGCATCAGTTGCACTCGACGCTGGCGTATGGTAGCCCGACGCAGTTTGAGGAAAGCTGGCTGGCCAATCAGCCGCAGCGAGTCAGCACATGAGAGCCGCTGTGGAATATGGATTCCACGGGCAAGGTCATCCTTAACTACTGGATATTAGACAGTGTCTAATAAAACGTCTAAAAAGTAAAAAGCCGACTATCATTTTGATAGTCGGCTTTTCAATGCCTGTATGGCATGTAGTGGCTCCTCGACCTGGGCTCGAACCAGGGACCTACGGATTAACAGTCCGGCGCTCTACCGACTGAGCTATCGAGGAACAAGCCTTAAATTATAGCAATGTTTTCCGCAAATCCCGCTGCTGATCGAGCCGATGGATGGCGGTAGTGTGCGGCGGCAAGCCTTGGGCGGGGGCATTGTCAGGGTAGGTGAGTCGTGGCCGCTCCGCCTGCGCTTTGCAGGCCCCAGCGGCAATGCAGTCCTGCGGCGTTCGATTTCATGATTGCTATATGAATTGAAGCGATCATTCCATATTGGGTAACGGCTAGCGGCGTATTTTCTTTAATTTTTCGGTGTTTCGAGGGTTTCACGGCGTCGCGTTTTGCGCTGGATTACCGCGCCATCCAGTTCCGTATCTCGGACTTCAATTTCGCCGCGGCGGCTTCGGGTTGCGCCGCGGTGACGAGCGCGCGCACGACCGCGACCGATCCCACGCCGCTGGCGAGCACCTCGGGCAGTTTGCCGCCATCGATGCCGCCAATCGCCACCAGTGGGTAGTTGCGCATCAGCCGCGCGTAGGCGGCCAGGCGGCCTGGCCCTTGCGGCGCGGTGGGCATGGCCTTGAGCGTGGTGGGGTACACCGCGCCCATCGCGATGTAGCTCGGACTGAAGCTGTCCACACGCAGCATCTCGGCATAGCCGTGGCTGGAGAGGCCGAGCCGCAGCCCGGCCGCGCGGATGGCGGGCAAGTCGGCTGTGGCGAGGTCTTCCTGCCCGAGATGCACGCCGTAGGCGCCCGCCGCGATCGCGGCCTGCCAGTGGTCATTGATGAACAGCAGTGCATCCGTGCCCTGGACGGCATTGACTGCCGCGCGCACTTCACGCGCCACGGCCTGCGCGTCGCCGGATTTGAAGCGCAGTTGCACCGTGGGGACGCCCGCGTGCGCCATGCGCGCCACCCAGGCGGCGTCGGGCAGCACGGCGTACAGGCCAAGCCGTTTCGGGCAGTTGGCGAAAGCGTCCTGCCGTGGCCAGGGGCGCAGGCCAAAATCCTGCGGTTCCGCGGGCCAGCCGGTAGGGTCGAAGCGACCCTGGCGCAGCGTCATCGCCTGCCAGGCATGGGCCAGGCATTCCGCGTCGGTTTCGATGAAGCCCAGATCCAGGCACGCCTGCTTGGCGGCTCGATAGACGGGCGTCTCACTGTTGAAAACGGGCGCCGTGCGGGCCGGCGGCGTCAGCCCGAGCGTGGACCGGTGCTGCGCCACGATGGCCTGTGCCATGTCGTGCGGCGACGTCATGCGCTGGCCTCGTGCCAGAAGGGTGTGCCCAGTACCGGTGTGCTGGGCTGCGCCGTATCCTGTGCGGACATGACACCCGAGCGGTGCGCATCGCGTCCTGCCTGTACGGCAGCGGCGAACGCGCCCGCCATGGCCACCGGGTTCTGGGCCAGCGCGACGGCCGTGTTCAGCAAGACGCCATCGAAACCCCATTCCATGACCTGGCAGGCATGCGAGGGCAGGCCCAGCCCCGCATCCACGATCATGGGCACGGACAGCCGCTCGCGCAGCATGCGCAGCGCATAGGGATTGACCGGGCCCTTGCCCGTGCCGATCGGTGCCGCCCAGGGCATCACCGCCTGGCATCCCGCGTCCACCAGGCGCTGGCACAGCACCAGATCCTCGGTGCAATAAGGCAGTACCTGAAAGCCATCCTTGATGAGCCGGCCGGCCACTTCGACCAGGTTGAGGGTGTCGGGTTGCAGCGTGTAGTCGTCACCAATCAGTTCGAGCTTGATCCAGGGCGTGGCAAAAACCTCCCGCGCCATGTGCGCCGTGGTGATGGCTTCCTGCGCGCTGTGGCAGCCGGCCGTGTTGGGCAGCACCGGCACCTCGAGCCGGCGCAGCAGCTCCCAGAAGCTGTTGCCCGCGCCATGGTCCACCGCCTGTTGGCGTCGCAGCGAGGCGGTCAGCATCGCGGGGTGCGCGCGCCGAACGGCCGCCTCCAGCGTGGCGGGGGACGGATAGCGCGCCGTGCCCAGCAGCAGCCGGCTTTGAAAGGTGTGACCGTACAGGATCAGGGGGTCGGGGGGCTTGGGGGTTGTTTGCATGGCGTGCGTCCTTTCAACCGCCGGTGACGGGGAAGATGACTTCGATGTTGTCATCGGGCCGCAGCGGCGTTTGCGCATAGCGTGTGTTGGGCACGAACTGCAGGTTCACGGCCACGGCGAACGGAGGACGGGCCTGAAGCAGGGTCAACGCGTCGGTCAGTGTGGCGCCCGGCTGGACTTCGTGGGTGATTTGGTTCAGCGTGATTTTCATGAGACTGCCCCGCAGGCGGGTTCGATGTCCAGGCCAAAGCTTGCGGCCAACCCGGACTCGCCGTGGCCCACCCATTCCATCACCACATCGAGCAGTGCCGGCGCGATCATGAAGCCGTGGCGGAACAGTCCGTTGATCTGCAGCACGCGCGGGCCCAGTTGCCGAATGGCCGGCAGGTTGTCTGGCAGCGCGGGGCGGCATTGCGTGGCGATTTCCAGGATGCGCGCCTCGGCAAAGCCGGAGTGCACGGTGTAGGCAGCGCTGAGCAGCTCAAGAGTCGAGCGGACGCTGGGGGGGGAGAGATCGTCCGACTCGATTTCAGTTGCCCCGATCACAAACAGATGGTCCTGCTTGGGGACGATGTAAAGGGGGTACCGCGGATGAATCAGGCGTGTCGGTCGCGTCAACGCCACCTCGGGCGCGTGGACCCGGATGATTTCCCCGCGTACCCCGCGCACGTCGGGCCACTGGCCGCGCGCGCCCAGGCCGCGGCAATCGAAGACCCAGTCTGGTTGACCGGGCTGCCCTGGGGTGAAGTCGCGAGGATCGCGCGGACTGTGCCAGTGCAGCCGGGCCTGCAGCTTTTCCAGGTGCTGCAACAAGGCGGCCAGCAATTGACGGTTGTCGAGCTGGCCTTCTCCGGGCAGATATAGCCCTTGTGCGAATCGCGCAGCCAGCGAGGGCTCCAGCCGTGCGACGCCGGCCGCATCCAGCGCCTGCGGGGCGGGCAACTGCGGAACGCTGCCGCGCATGGCCCCCAGCTGATGGGTAAAGCGTGCTGCCTCTGCCGTGTCCTGTCGGTGCCACAAAACCAGCGAGCCCTGCTGCTGAAAGAAGACGGGTTCGTCGAGCTTGGAGATCAAGGCCGGCCATCGCGCCATTGCATGCAATCCCATTTGCACGACACTGGCTTCGGTCACGGCCGATTCGGCGAGCGGGGCCAGCATGGCCGCCGCGACCCGGGCGGCAGCGCCCTCGGCCTGCGGGCCGGCGGCATCGAACAATTCGACCCGATGGCCCGCGTGCGCAAGTTGCACGGCCAGCAGCCGGCCCATCAGGCCGGCGCCGAGAACCACGGAGGCCGGAGTCGTTGAGGGAGCGCGAAAATTCATGAGTCCATCTGTGCAGCAACAGCTGGACAAAACGAGGGGGCCTCATTGTTGGAAACTTCCCACGCCAGCATGACCTGGATCGGGTCTTAGGGTTTGATCTCAGCCTGGCCAGTGCGGCAGACACCCCTGTTTCGTCCTTGGCCCCAATTACAGCACATCAAGAAGCACTTGGTCGCGAATGGAATTGCCGCATAATTTTCGGGATGACCCAGAACAATTCTGCCGAGCCGCTGGACGGGCGCTATCCGCGGGTGCTGTCGATTGCCGGGTCCGACAGCGGCGGCGGCGCCGGTATCCAGGCGGATCTCAAAACCTTCAGTGCGCTGGGCTGCTACGGCATGACCGCCATCACGGCGATCACCGCACAAAACACCGTGGGCGTGCGTGCCATCCACGGGATTCCGCCGGACATGGTGAAGGCCCAGATTCAGGCGGTGCTGGACGATATCGGCGTGGACGCCGTGAAGATCGGCATGCTGCATTCACCGGAGACTGTGAGCGTGGTGGCGTGGGCGATTGACCACTACCGGCTCGAGCGGGTCGTGCTGGACCCGGTGATGGTCGCGACCAGTGGCGACCGGCTGATCGCGCCGGAGACGGTGCAAGTGTTGGTGCAGCAGCTGTTTCCGCGCGCGGCCGTGGTGACACCCAATCTGGACGAGGCGTCATTGCTGCTGGAGCGGCACATCCCGTCGGTCGAGGCGCTCGACCAGGCCGCCAGCGACCTCTTGGCGATGGGCGCACGCGCCGTGTTGCTCAAGGGTGGCCACCTTCCGGGCGATCAGGTGGTCGACGTGCTGGCGCAAGCCGGTGGTGCACGCGAGCGCCTGGCATCGACACGCATCGTCAGCCGCAACGTGCATGGCACGGGCTGCACGCTGTCGTCGGCGATTGCGGCTCATCTGGCACTGGGCTTGCCGTTGGCGTCGGCGGTGGAGCGGGCGCGGGCCTATATTCTGGCGGCGATTGAAGCGGGCGCCCGCGTGCAAACCGGCCACGGGCATGGCCCGCTGAATCACGGCCATGCACCCGTGCCGCTGCAGATTCGGCGAACGCCGTAACGGGTTCGTCAGGCCTGTTTCGGGCGCGTGAGCCAGGCCAGCGCAAAGGTGAGCGCGAGGGTGGGCAGTGCGGAGCCCCATTGCGGCGCCCACGCGGCGGTCGCCTGGTAGGTGGCAATGCCCGCCAGCCACAATGCGGCGGCAGTGACGTCGATTCTGCGGGATGAGGATGCCGGCACGGGGCGCTTGCCGAAACCCAGCCGACCCAGGATCACGCCATACAGCGGCACGAACACGGAGCTGAGCGTGAGCAGAAACGGCTCCAGACTGTGCATCGGCAGCACCAGGGCCAGCGCGGTGCACAACAGGGCGAGCAGCACGCTCCAGTGGCGAATGCTCCAGGACGGTTTGAGGCTGTGCGCCGAGACCGAACCCGAGTAGACATCGCCATAGGCATTGTCGATTTCGTCGATCAGGATCAGGCTCAGTGCTATCAGGCCGCCCTGTGCCAGCAGCAGCGCGCCGACCATGTCGTCACCCGGATGGGCCACGCTGGCCACCAGCACGCCAAGTGCATAGCACCAGACATTGGCAATGGTGTAGCCCAGCCAGGTCCCGCCCAGCGCGCTCTTGCCGCCGTGGCCGTGCCGTGCGTAGTCGGCCACCAGCGGCAACCACGACACCGGCATTGCAATCACCAGGTCCAGCGCCGACAGCATGCCCATGCTGCCGTCACCGGAGCGTGCCCAGAATGCCGCGAAGCCATTCGTGTGCAGCTTGCCGGCGAATTGCCAGGTCAGCCAAACCAGCGAGGCGATGACCAGCGGTAACCCGTAGCTTGCGACAAAGCGGCGCACCAGCGTGAGCATGGAGCCGGCCATCAAGATCGTCAGCAAGCCGCCCCAGAGCAGCGTGGTGACCGCCCAGCCGACCTTGCCGTGAAGGTTCAGTCCCAGCGTGTGCTGGCTGATGGCCAAGGTGCCGTCGCGCATGATGACCAGTTCGAACGTGGTCCAGCCGATTAGCTGCACGACGTTGAGCAGCACCGGCAACCGGGCAAACAGGCTGCCGTAGGTGGCGTGCATCAGCCCCGCGCTGGACAGGCCGCTGTCGCAGCCGATCTTGGCGGTCCACGCGAGCAGTCCGGAGCCCGCGAGTGAGCCGAGCAGGATCGCCAGCATCGCGTCGCGTGTGCCCACCGCAGGCACCAGGTAGGCGCCAACCTGGATGACGAGCAGGCCCACGCCCAGGCTGAACCAGAGCGACGCATGCTCCGGCCAGTGAAACACCCGGTCCGTTGACGCAATGGGCGTCAGGGCGAGGTTGCCGGGGGCGGAGATCGATGGGGCGTTGTCGTTCATGGTTTCGGACTTGTGCAAGATGGAGGAAATGGCGCCAGGGTCGGTGCGACAGCTTTGTTCAGAGCCTTCGTATCGGCCGCTTGCGCCAGACCAGCCGGTAGTAGCCGGCCTGCAGCAGCAGCATCGCGATGAACGCCGCCGGGTAGCCTATCCAGACCCCTTCCAGGCCGATCAGCCGGCTCATGCCCCAGGCGACCGGAACCTCGACCGCGAGAATGCAGAAGATCGAGAGACCGGTCGGCACCAGCACGGTACCACTGGCGCGCATCAGGCCGGAGAGCACCGCGGCCATGCCGTAGATGACCAGGCTCCACAGCATGATGTGCAGCAGGGTCTGCGTGATGTCAACCACCGGCGCGCTGGTAATGAACAGGCCAATCAGCGGGCGCGAGAACAGGTAGGCCAGCAACACCAGGCCACCGGTCAGCACCAGGTTCATCAGGATGCCGGTGCGCGCGATCGCGCCCAGTGTGTGGGATCGCCCCGCGCCGATCGCCTGCGCGCCGAGGATGGACGCGGTGATCGCGATCGACATCGCCGGAAACTGCACGTACGACATGACCTGGTTTACCGCGCCGTAGGCGGCGGTCGCATCCGAACCGAAACGATTCACCAGGAACAGCACCGCCACCTCGGCCAGCGACATCGTGATCACCTGCATCGCGGTCGGCAGGCCGATACGCAGCACGCGCGCCAGGATCGCGCGATCCACCTTCATATGGCGCAGGAACACCGCATCGGGCGCGAGCGGATGGCCGCGCCGCAGCATGTGCCAGGCGAGCCAGGCCAGGCCCGCCGCGTACGATGCGACCGCGGCCCAGGCGCCGCTGGCTACGCCCATCTGCGGCAGCCCGCCCCAGCCGCGGATCAGCGCGGGCGTCAGCACGAGCCCGATCGCGGTGGAGACCGCCAGGGTGATCAGCGGGCTCACCGTGTCGCTGACGCCGCGCAGCATCGAGGTGACGAGCAGGAACACGAAGATCCCGGGCGCCGCGATCAGCATGATGCGCGCGTACGCGGTGGTCTGCGGCAGAATGTCGGCCGGCGTGTGCAGCAGGCGCAGCATCGGCCCGGTCAGCACGCCGCCGAACAGCGCCACCAGCAGCCCAACGATCAACCCGACGGTCAACGTGGTGCCGGCGATGGCCTTGACCCGTTCGCGTTCGCGAGCGCCCCAGGCCTGGCCGATCAGCACCGACGCGCCGGAGCCCAGGCCGATCATGAACGAGATGAAGAAGAACAGGATCGGAAAGAACGCGGAGACCGCCGCCATCGCGCGCACACCGAGCATCTGGCCGAGATAGACGTTGTTGATGGTGCCCGACAGCGCCTGCAGGATGTTGGCGGCCATCATCGGCAGCAGGAACGCGAGGAACGCCCGCCACAGATGCGGACGCGGTGCCGGGATCGCGGCGGTCGTGCTCATTGGGCGGCCCCTTCTGCGCTTGGTTCCGGCTCGAAGGCGGCTTGCGCCAGTTTTTGCGCATGCTGGCGTACGTCCGCCGGCCATGCCTGCAGTTGTTCCGCAAAACGCCTGGCGTCGCCGGCGAACAGGGCGCGCGTAGCTTCCTCGAAGCCGACCTGATGCCCGGCAATGGCCACCATGAAGCGGTACGCCACCTCCTGTGCCTGACGCGTGCGGTCCTTGCTGCCGTGGCTGCGCCGTGCTTCCTCCACCAGCTTGCGCAGCGCCACGGACGCGCCGCCGGGCTGGCATGCGAGCCAGTCCCAGTGACGGGGCAGCAAGGTGACCTCACGCGCCACCACGCCCAGCCGGGGGCGCCCCGGGCCGCGGTGCGCATCGGTGAGCGCAGGGCAAGCGGAGGAACCGGCACTGGCCGTTTGCGCCGGGATCTGTTCAAGGCGCCGTGTCACGTCGGCCGCCGTGCCGCGCAGGTCCAGCTCGATCAGCGCGCTGGTGTGGTCGTCGAACACCAGTATCGGCTCCTGAGCCCCCTGGCCGGCCCACTTTTTCACCGCCAGCGCGACCGATCCCAACTTGCCCGAAGCCAGCAGGCGGTCGCCCGCGAAGGCGGTGCAGGGGGTGGCTATCCATTCACTCATTCTTGTTTCTCTTGAAATTCGAGAGCGAATAATACCCGGGTTTAAATGGCTTTCAAAATTACCCGGGTAAAAATAAGTAAAGATGGCGGGCACGCCAGTGCCGGGCCACGAAAAAGCCCGCGCAAAGGCGGGCCAGATCGACGCATGAGGCCGGCTTGTTCAGTCGAACACCGGCGTTTCCACACCCAGCACCTTGTGCAGCTTGGGGCTGGTCGTGGTGTATTGGAGGTGGATTTTCTTGTCCGGGAAGATGAATGGTGCCGCTGCAAACGCGGCCAGCGCGCATTCGTGAAAACCGCTCAGGATCAGTTTCTTCTTGCCCGGATAGATGTTGATGTCCCCCACAGCGAAAATGCCGGGCACGCTGGTCGAGAATTTCTCGGTGTCCACCTTGAGTTGCTTGCGCTCGATGTCCAGGCCCCATTCGGCGATCGGCCCGAGCTTGGGAGACAGACCAAAGAACACCATCAGTACATCCAGCGGCACGACGCGGGTGACGCCGTCCGCGCCGGTGACCTTGGCACCGGTGAGCTTGCCGTTCTTCTCTTCATGGCCGGTGACCTGGCCGACGATGAACTGCATCTCATAGGCCTCGCACAGCTCCTTCATCCTGGCGACGCTCGCAGGCGCCGCCTTGAAACCGTCGCGGCGATGGACCAGGATCACGCTCTCTGCCTTGTGCGGTCCGTCCTTCACGAAGTTCAGCGCCCAGTCCAGCGCAGAGTCCCCGCCGCCCACGATCACCAGGTTCTTGCCCGCGAAATCGGCCGGGTTTTTCACGCGGTAATGCAGTTGTGACTCGTGAAACCGATCCAGCCCCTCGACCTTGAGCAGGCGCGGCTGGAACGCGCCGACACCGGCGGCGATGAAAATGGTCTTGGTCAGGAAGCGTGTGCCCCGGGACGTCTCCACGTAGAAGCGGCCGTCGTCCTGCCTGTCCACCACGGTCACTTCCTGCCCGAAGTGGAAGGTGGCGCCAAACGGTTCGATCTGCTTGAGCAGCGAATCGGTCAGTTCCTGGCCGGTGCACACCGGTACGGCGGGAATGTCGTAGATCGGCTTGTCGGGGTAGAGCTCGACACACTGGCCGCCCGGGTGCGCCAGCGAGTCGATCACATGGGCCTTGATCTCGAGCAGGCCGAGCTCGAACACCTGAAACAGGCCGACCGGTCCCGCGCCGACGATCACGGCATCGGTTTCAATCGGGCCATCGTGAGCCTGGGCGGTGTTGATCACTTCTTGATTTAGTTGCGGTTCCATAATTTCTTCGCCGGATGCGCGGCGAGCCAGGCGCATCAGCGCACCAGCTCGACGAGCTTGTCGGTCTTGTCTTTCCAGTCTTCCGCGTCGTCGAGCGCGGGTTTGCGTTTGGTGATGCTCTTCCAGCCCGGCGCGTGGCTCAGCTCGACGTTGAGTTGGACGAAGGACATCTGATTAGCGGGGAGGTCTTCCTCGGCGTAAATCGCGTTCACCGGACACTCGGGAATGCAGACCGCGCAGTCGATGCATTCGTCCGGGTCGATGACCAGCATGTTCGGGCCTTCGCGGAAGCAGTCCACGGGGCAGACATCCACACAATCGGTGTACTTGCAGCGGATACAGGAGTCGGTAACGACATGGGTCATGTTGTTGAAATCGGGTCAGGCAGGAAGGAAAGGGGTCAGCCCCTGATTTTATTGGGTTTTGCGCGATGTGGTGAATCAAGCCGCACCTACCGCACCAGCAGTGCGCCGGCGGTTTTGTGCGTTGCCGTGTCCACCAGCACCATCGACCCCATCGTGCGCGATTGCGCATAGGGCCGTGTTGCAATCGGTTGCTGCAAGGCGAGTTCCACGTGGCCGATGGCGTTTGGCGCGAGTTCGCTGGCATCTTCCTCGGCCAGCGTATTCACGTTGAGGCGGTGCACGATGCGCTTGACCCGGGCCTTGACCCAGCGGTGTCCATGCAGCGCCCAATACACGCGCCCGGCCACCAGCGGCACGTCGTCCATCCAGGCGACCGTGGCGCTCAGGCTGGACTGGCCTTCGTGGCCCGTTGCAGTGGCGTCGTCGCCATCTGGCGCGTCGTGCGCCAGCAGCCAGTCGCCGCGTGAAACGTCGATTTCGCGGTCCAGCACGATGCCGGCGCTGTGCCCGGCCAGAATGGCCTTGGCCTCGCGTGCGTGATCGAGCACCTGCGCCACCGTGGCGGACTGCCCGCCCGGCATCACGGTGACACTTTGTCCCGCCTGCACGCCGCCCGCGGCGACGCGGCCCCAGAACACGCGCCGGCCGAGGGCTGCGTCGGAGGAGGGCGCGGATTTTTCCACCCACTGCACCGGGAACGCGAACGGCAGCGTCGGATCGGCGCCGGTGCCGGGCAACTGCTCCAGAATTTCCAGCAGGCTTGCGCCGACATAGCCGCACCAGCCGGGGTGCTCGGCGCCGGCGCCACGCTCCACCACGTTCCAGCCTTTCAGGGCGGAGACGGGAACAATGGCCTGCACGGTGATGTCGGCGGATTCGGCGAAGGCCCGCAGTGCCGCGTTGATATGGGTAAATGCCAACGCCGGATCGTCCACCGCGTCGAGCTTGTTCACGGCAAACACGATGGAGGGCACGCGCAGCAGGTTCACCAGCAGCGAATGGCGCCGGGTCTGCACGAGCAGTTCCAGTGCGGGTTGGCGCCAGTCCAGTTTGGTGGCATCCACCAGCACCACGGCGGCGTCCGCGCTCGAGGCGGCCGTCACCATGTTGCGGGTGTACTGCTCGTGGCCGGGCGCATCGCCGATGATGAATTTGCGCCGCCCGGTAGCGAAGTAGCGGTACGCCACGTCGATCGTGATGCCCTGTTCACGCTCGGCCGACAGGCCGTCGGTGAGCAGCGCCAGGTCGGTCTCGCCGCTGCGCTGCACTCCGGCCAGATGGTCCTGCAGCACCGCGCGGCTGTCCACCAGCAGGCGCCCGATCAGGGTGCTCTTGCCGTCGTCGACCGATCCGCAGGTAATGAACTTCAGCGCGGATTCACGGTCATTTTGGTCTGTAGCCAGCGTGCAATCTTCTACATCAGCTACCAAAGTTGTAGTATTCATCAGAAATACCCGTCCTTCTTGCGTTTCTCCATCGAGGCGTCCGAGGTCTTGTCGTCCATGCGCGTGGCGCCGCGCTCGCTCACGTCGACGGCCAGCGTCTCGATCACCACCTCGGCCGCCGAACCGGCCAGGCTCGCCACCGGGCAGGTGCAGGTGATGTCGCCCACGGTGCGAAAGCGCACATCGCGCGTGACGGCCACTTCGCCCTCGCGCAGCGGCGTGAGCGGCGTCACGGGCACCAGCAGGCCGCGGCGCTCGACCACTTCGCGCCGGTGCGTGTAGTAGATCTGCGGCAGCGCGATCTGCTCGCGCTCGATGTATTGCCAGATGTCCAGCTCGGTCCAGTTCGAGATCGGAAACACGCGAAAGTGCTCGCCGGGCTGGATCCGGGTGTTGAACAGCGTCCACAGCTCGGGCCGCTGCGCCTTGGGCTGCCACTGGCCGAAGCCGTCGCGGTGCGAGAAGATGCGCTCCTTGGCCCTGGCCTTTTCCTCGTCGCGGCGCGCGCCGCCGATCAGCGCATCGAACCGGAATTCGTCGATGGCCTCGAGCAGCGTGACCGACTGGTGCACGTTGCGGCTCTCGCCGGGATGCGCGAGGCGGATCGTGCCGCGCGCGATCGAGTCTTCGAGGCGGCGCACGATCAGTTCGGCGCCGAGTTCGCGCGCGCGCCGGTCGCGAAAGTCGGTGACCTCGGGGTAGTTGTGGCCCGTGTCGATCATCAGCAGCGGATAGGGGAGGCGTCCGCGGCCGAACGCCTTTTCGGCGCAGTGCAGCATGACAGCCGAGTCCTTGCCGCCCGAGAACAGCAGCGCCGGGCGCTCGAATGCGGCAGCGACCTCGCGCAGGATGAAGATGGTCTCTTCTTCCAGCGCGTCCAGGTGCTGGTTGGCGAGCGTGGGGCGCAGTTCGGGTTCAAGAGAAAAGTCGGTGCGGGCGTTCATGCGGCAGCTTCCTCGGGAGTGTTTTGGTGTTTCACGTGCAAGCCGCATTCCTTCGCGGCTTCGTCTTCCCACCACCAGCGCCCGGCGCGGAAATCCTCGCCCAGGGTGATGGCACGGGTGCAGGGTGCGCAGCCTATGCTCGGGTAGAACCGGTCGTGCAGCGGGTTGTAGGGCACCTGGTTGGCGGCGATGTAATGCCACACGTCGCCCCAGGTCCAGTCGGCCAGCGGGTTGTATTTGACCAGTGCGCGACTCTCCTGTTCGCTACGGTCGATGAGCGCCACCTCGGCGCGCTCGCTCGACTGCTCGCGCCGAAGACCGGTAATCCAGCCGGCCTGGCCGGCCAGAGCACGTGCGAGCGGTTCCATCTTGCGGATGCCACAGCAGGCCTTGCGCAGCTCGATGCTGCGGTACATCGCCTCCTGCCCCTCGCGGGCGACGAATTGCAGCACCGATTCCTGCGCCGGGCGGTAGACCTCGAGCGGCGCTTGCGGATGCGCCGCCTGCTGTGTCCGCAGGCGCTCCAGCAGTTCGAGTGTTTCGGCATGCAGCAGACCGGTGTCGAGCACGAAGATCGTGATGGGGAGCGCATGGGCGTTGATCAGGTGCGTGATCACCATGTCTTCCGCGCCTAGGCTGCTTGCCTGCTTGACGGGGCCCGCCTCGGCGGCTGCACACAGCGTCGCTACGGCTTCACGCAGCTTCGCGCCGAAGCCGCCAGAGGCTCGCGCATGCAGATCGACCGCAGCGCCAGCCGCAGCTGCTTTGGCAGCCTCCCCGCGCAACGGGCTGACGGTGCTCATGCGGCCTCCCGTGCCTGCTCGTTCGTCGCCGTCTGGCCGCGCGCGAAGTGCGGGCGCGGTTGCAGCACATCGCCCTGGTAGAACGCCGCATAGCGCGCGAACTGGCGCTCGGCGGCGTCGGGGTTCACACCTTCGGCCAGCACCGCGCTGGTGAAGCCGCTGCGCTGCATGTGTACCAGCAGGTCAATCAGCACGTCGCCGGTGGCGCGCAGGTCGCCACCGAACTTGTAGCGGCGCCGCAGCAGCACGGCCTGGCTGTACGCGCGGCCGTCGGTGAACTTCGGAAATTGCAGCTCGATGCGCGTCACGCCCTCCAGAGCGCCACTGCGCGCAAGATCGGCGAGATCGGCGTCGTTTGCGATTTGCAGTACTTTTTCGTCTTTAGCCGGCTCGGGCGCTGCGTCGGCAGCAATGATTTTCATAGCATTTTGTGGATGTAAGGATCAGGCCAGGACTTCCGCCTTGTGGCCGTGGCGCGCGCCGTTCGCGGCGGCCTTGAATGGGTCGTGGCCGACGCGACGCAGCGTGTCGATGAAATGCTCGGCCGCGTTCAGGCGCAGCGCGCGGTAGGTGCCCAGCACGGCCTCGATCACGTCGGGCACCTCGGCGGCCGAGAACGACGGGCCGACCACCTTGCCACCGATCGCCGGACCTGAAAGATCGGAGCCGTCGGCGCCGCCCAGCGTGACCTGGTACCACTCCTTGCCGTCCTTGTCGACGCCGAGAATGCCGATGTGGCCGCTGTGATGGTGGCCGCAGGAGTTGATGCAGCCGCTCATGTGCAGGTCGATCGGCCCCAGGTCGAACACCTCGTCCAGATCCTGGTAGCGCTCGGTGATGGCGGCGGCGATCGGGAGGGACCGCGCATTCGCGAGCGAGCAGAAGTCGCCGCCCGGGCAGGCGATCATGTCGGTCAAGAGGCCGATGTTCGGCTGCGCCAGGCCGAGCGCGCGCGCGGCCTCGTACAGCGCCGGCAGGTCGCTCTCGAACACCCAGGGCAGCAGCAGGTTTTGCTCGTGCGTCAGGCGTGCCTCGGCGCCCGAGAACCGATCGGCCAGTTCAGCCAGCGCGTCCATCGTGGCCGCGTCGGCGTCGCCCGGCGCGAAGCCCACGCGCTTGAACGACAGTGTGACGGCGCGCATGCCGGGCAGGCGATGGCCGCGCACGTTCTGCCCGATCCAGCGCCGGTACAGCTGGCCCTGGGTGTTGACCCGGGATGGCAGGTTTGCGGCCTTCAGCTCGGGCACGACGAAGAACGACCGGACGCGATCGAGTTCGGCCTGGCTGATGGTGTGCGGCGCGCCGTCCTGCTCCACGATGGCCTTGTACTCGGTCTCCACGTCGTCGATGAAATTCTGGCCCTCGGCCTTCACCAGGATCTTGATGCGCGCCTTCCACTTGTTGTCGCGCCGTCCGTAGCGGTTGTAGACGCGCACGATCGCTTCGATGTAATTGAGCAATTGATCCCACGGCAGGAACTCGCGCACCACGCTGCCGATGACCGGCGTGCGGCCCATGCCGCCGCCGACTTTCACGGTGAAGCCGACGTCGCCCGCGACGTTTTTGAGCGCCTGCAGGCCGATGTCGTACCAGCCAATGGCGGCGCGGTCTTCCTCGGCGCCGTTGAACGCGATCTTGAACTTGCGCGGCAGGAACGAGAACTCGGGGTGCAGGGAACTCCACTGGCGTGTGATCTCGGCAAACGGCCGGGTGTCGACGATGCCGTCCTCGGCAATGCCTTCAAAGGCATCGCAGGTGATGTTGCGGATGTCGTTGCCGCTGGTCTGGATGCCGTGCATGGACACGCTGGCGAGCAGCGCCATCACCTCGGCGGCCTTGGTGATCGGAATCCAGTTGAACTGGCAGTTGGTGCGCGTGGTGAAGTGGCCATAGCCGTAGCGCAGCGGCGGCGCGGCGAGCGTGAGCCCGGGCTGCGCAGCCTGCAGCGCGTCCTGCGTAGCCTGCGCGTGGGCCAGCAGTTCGGGCTCGGGCTTGTCGTAATCGCGGGCGATGCGCGCCAGCATGCGCAGCTGCGTGCTGCTGATTTCGCCATAGGGCACGGCGATGCGCGCCATCGGCGCATAGCGCTGGATGTACCACCCGTTTTGCAGGCGCAGCGGAAGCAGCTGCTCGTCGGTCAGTTCGCCACGCTGCCAGCGCTCGAGCTGGTCACGGAATTGCGCGGCGCGCAGCGTGACGAACTGTTTGTCGAAGTCGGTGTATTGATACATGGTTCAGCCAGTTCCGGAGTCAGTTGCACGTCATTTCAAAGAGCCATCAGCTTGGCGCCCGCGTAGGCCATCAGCACGGACAAAAGCGAGCGAAGCACGCGGTCGGGGGTGCGGCGCATCAGCAGCGAACCGAGCCAGATGCCGGGGAGAGACCCGGCCAGCAGTTTCAGCAGCAAGAGCCAATCGACCGAGCCGAGCGAGGCGTGGCCGAAGCCTGCCACCAGGGTCAGCGGCACGGCGTGGGCGATATCGGCCGCCACGATGCGCGGCAGCGGCAGCGCCGGGTACAGGAGCATCAGCACCAGCACGCCAATGGCGCCGGCACCCACCGAGGTGAGCGTGACCAGCGCGCCCAGGACGGCGCCAAACAGCACGGCAAGCAGGGGATGGCGGGGCCGGATGGCTTGCGCCAGCGCGGCAGCGTCAATCTGGCGCGGCGCGGCCCTGCCGGCGACCGCCTTGTACAGGGTCGCGGCGGCGGTCAGCAGCAGGGCGACGCCCAGCGTGGTGGTCATGACCTGTTGCACGGCGCGGCTGGACGGGCCCGCAAGATGCAGAACGTACAGCGTGACGAGAGTGGCCGGCAGGCTGCCCAGGGCCGTCCAGCCGACCACGGGCCAGTCGATCATGCGCGCGCGCGCCAGGCCGATCGAGCCGCCCAGCTTGGTGAAGGCCGCGAACAGCAGGTCGGTGCCGATGGCCAGATGCGGCTTCATCCGGAAAAAGAAAATCAGCAAGGGGGTCATCAGCGAACCACCGCCGACCCCGGTCAGGCCAACCACGAATCCGACAAACAGGCCGGCGAAGACGAACGCAAAGTCGTGCATGGGCGCGACTTTAGAAGCGCCTCTTATAAAAACAAACTACTTATTTGTTCTGCGCTTATGCGCATAAGCTTATGCGTGAGCATTCATGCGGATCGGCGCGGGGGTCTGCGCATGACCCGTATCTCGGGCTCATGCCCCGGATGGGTCGGGCCGCGACGCTGCCTTGCGGTCGAACCGGCCGGGAAGGAGCCGGCGCGCGAGGCTCTGCTCGATGGGCAGTGGCTCGCCGTGCAGCCAGGCCGCCAGCAATTCCCCGCACAACACGGCCATGGTGAGGCCGCGCGAGCCCATCGCGGTGCAGACCCACAGGCCCGGCCGGCGTGTGGGTCCGAGCAGCGGCAGACGATCCGGCGAGGCGCAGCGCACACCGACCCAGGCCTGCACGCGGCCGCTGGAAAATTCGGCCTGCAGTTGTCGCGCGGCCCGGGGCAACAGGATCTTCAGGCGCTCCAGATTGGCCACGTGGTCCTGCGCGCGGGAAGCGGTGTCGGTATCGTCGCGCTCATAGCTCGCGCCCGCGAACCAGGCGGTGCCGGACCCGAAGGGCACCTGTGGTGTGAGGTGGCCATTGCCGTTCACGGGAAAGGGCGGAAATTCGGGCGAGCCGGGTGCGTGGTTGCCGTGGGACATCTGTCCGCGGATGGCTTGCAGCGCGGGGCTTGTTCCGGTGGCGGCAGCCAGCAGGAATCGGCTGGCAAAACCCGCCGCGATCACCACCATGTCCGCCTTGGCCAGCACCCGCCCGTTTGCGTCGAGCGCCTGCCAGCCGGACTCCAGCGGCGCCAGTGCGGCGACGGGTGCGTTGCCATGCCACGCGATACCCGGCTCGGACAGCAGGGCGCCGACCAGACGTGCCGGTTTGATCCAGCCAGCCTGACGGTGCCAAAGGGCCGGTGCATCGTCGGCAAGGCCGGCCTGCGCCAGTTGCGTCGCGTTGGCGGCCAGCGTCCAGTCGCGCCCCGCGGCGGCCCACCGGGCCGGCAGGGCGACACGGTCACCCGTGCGGTGTTCCAGCAGGCCGATCTGGCGCCAGTCCACGCCGTCGCGCAGCAGCACGCGAGTCTGCTGCAGCGTGAGCCGAACGCCACTGCGCGAGAGCCGGGACAGTACGCCGTCATCCGATGAAGTGTGTGGCGCCAACAGGCCGGCCGGGAGGCCCGAGGCGCCGGCAGCGGGCGCCTGGGCTGAATCCAGCACGTCGACCAGCCAACCGCGCCGCACCAGGCTCGCTGCGGCGGCCGCGCCCGCCAGGCCGGCACCGATCACCACGCAGCGCCCAGGGGGCGTCGACGCGTAGGACGAGACATGGGGGGCGTCATCCGAAAGACGCCGTTTCGGCATCCAGGCCGGATCATAGCGGCCGTGCCAGCGGCGGCAGGCCGGCCTGCCCGACGCGGGCGGCGGGCCATCGCCCGGGTCCGGCACGAAACCCACCTGCACCAGGTGATCCCGCGCCTGCGCCTTTGTTGCGGGTTCCGCAACCAGCACCGTGCCGCGCCGACAGCAGCGCGCCAGGGCCTTGCAGGTCCACCGGTCCCAGCGTTCGATACGTAGCGGCGTTGCGCCCGTTGGTGTCGCGTCATCTGCGAGGTAAACCGCGTCGGCCTGGAATTGCAGGTCGCGCAGCAGCGCCCCTGGCTCGCCCACGCAGATGGTCAGCAGGACGCGCCCGCCTTCAAATACCAATCGGTGCAAGCCGGGCAGCAGACCAAAGCACTGAGCCTGCAAATCCTCTGCGAACGGCGCCAGTTCCGGGTCGCCATCAGCGCTGATACGGCGGCGCTGCCAGGCGGACGCGCCGAGCACCGCTGATTCCATGGCCACGTAATGCAGCATGCGCGGGCGTTGCGGGTCGCCCCTCCATGCGTGCCAGGCCGCCAGGAAACGCTCGCCGGCGTCCAGCCGCGAGTCCAGGATGCACCACCGTGGCTTTGCTGCCCATGCGGCGGGCAGCCCGAGGCTGTGCAGGAAACGGATGCGGTCCGCCATCATCGACCGCTGATGCCGCCTTGAACGCTACGCGCTGGGCGGTACGTAGCCCTGCGCGGCCTCGGCACCGCTACCGAAGAAATGAGCCTCCATCTGGCGTGCCAGATATTGGCGCGCCCGCTGATCCGCCAGGTTCAGGCGGTTCTCGTTAACCAGCATGGTCTGGTGCTTGAGCCATGCGGCCCAAGCCTCCTTGCTGACGTTTTCCCACAGGCGTTTGCCGAGTTCGCCGGGATAGGGCGGAAAGTCGAGGCCCTCGGCCTCGCGGCCAAGTTTGATGCAGTGAACCATGCGTGCCATGAAGAGTACCCATTCAAATCAATAACAGTCTTTGCGCGACTCTACCAATAATCCGCAGCCATTTTCCGGGTGTTGCCTGGTGATGGCTGCAGGGAGGGGGCGCCTACCGTGCTGCGCCCGTGGAACTAAATGTAAATGTGTGCCATCGAACCCGTCCGGAGACCCGCGACCGTTTCAATTCGGCCACCACAGGCCGAGAGGATCCGAGTGCTGCGTCGACGACCTGATTGGCCGCCGTGGTGGCCTGTTGCGGTCATTTTGATGCATTCACTTTGGAGGTGTTCGACATGTTCAAGAAAATAGCTCTTGTCGGCGTTGTCATTGGCGCTCTTGGCGGAGGCAGCGCCTTCGCCGCCTGCACCACCACGATCGGCGCGGTGATGTCACTGACCGGCTCGCTCGGCGTACTGGGGCAAACCATTGCGAAGGGCGCGGAACTGGGTGTTGCGGACCTGAACAGCGCGGGCGGCGTGAACGGCTGCGAGATCAAGCTGTCGCTGCTCGATGATCAAACCAGTCCTTCGGTCGGCGTTGACGCCGCCAAGAAGCTCGTCGATGTGCAGCGGGTGCCCGCCATCATCGGCGCATTGTCCAGTGGCGTGAGCGCCGCGATCCTGACGGCCGTGACGGCACCTGGCAAGGTGGTGCAGATATCGCCGGCCTCGACCTCGCCCACCTTCACCGATCTCGCCGAACAGGGCAAGACCGGCGGCTACTGGTTCCGTACCACGCCGTCGGATGCCTTGCAGGGCGTGGCCATGGCCAAGGTTGCGCACGATGCCGGGTTCAAAAAAGTCGCCATCTTGTATCTCAACAATGCCTACGGACAGGGGTTGAGCAAGGAGTTTGCCGCGGGCTTTGCCAAGCTGGGTGGCAGCGTGACCGAGGATGTCGTTTACAACCCGAGCCAGCCGTCCTACCGCTCCGAGGTGAACAAGGCGCTCAACCCGACGCCGGACGCGCTATTCCTGATCGGCTACCCGGGTGATGGAACGACGATCGCGCGCGAGTGGATCGCGGCCGGTGGCCCGCAGAAATTCCTCCTGCCGGATGGATTGGAATCGCAGGACTTCGTCAACGATGTCGGTGTGCAGTACATGAAGGACGTGCATGGCACGGCGGCGGGTTCGTCCAAGACGCCCTCGCTGGCGACCTTCCAGGCGGAATACCAGGCGAAATTCGGGTCGGTGCCGACGCAGGCCTACATCCCGAATGCCTACGATGCCACGGTGCTGGTCGGGCTGGCGATGGAGCAGGCCAGGAGCAACAAGGCCGATGCCATACGCGACAGCATCCGCAAGGTGACGGACCCGAAGGGTGAAAAAATCTACGCGGGCGCGGCAGAGCTCAAGAAGGCCGCGCAACTGCTGTCGCAAGGCAAGACGATTCAGTACATCGGCGCCTCCGGGCCTCTGGAGTTCGACAAGAATGGCGACGTCGATGCGCCGATGGTGGTCTGGGGCGTGAACGCGCAGGGCAAGGTGCAACCGACCGGCATGGTGACGGTGGAGCAGATTGCCGCGCTGCGCAAGCAGACCAAATAAGTCCGATCGCATTCGATGCCGGCTCGCCGGCCGGCATCGCCAGGGTTGACAGGAGGTCCTGATGCTGGTGGTGGGCAATCTGGTCAAGGAGTTTGGCGGCCTGCGCGCCGTCGACGGCGTGTCATTCACCATCAGGCCGCATACCGTCACCGGCCTGATCGGGCCGAACGGCGCCGGCAAGACCACCTTGTTCAACACGATCGCCGGTGTGCACCGGCCCACCTCGGGCTCGATCTCGTTTCTCGGCCAGCAAATTGGCGGTTTGCCGCCCCACCGGATCTTTCATTCGGGTCTGGTGCGAACCTTCCAGATTCCGCGTCCCTTCGCCGGCATGACGGTGCTGGAAAACACCATGCTGGTCCCGGTGGCGCAGGCCGGCGAACGCTTCTGGAACAACTGGATCGCGCGCGGCCAGGTGCGCGCCCAGGAGCAGGCGGGACGTGCACGGGCGCGCGAGGTGCTGGACTTTGTCGGCCTGGAGCGGCTGTCGGGGGAGTATGCGAAAAATCTCTCGGCCGGGCAGCAAAAGTTGCTCGAATTGGCGCGCGTGCTGATGGCGCAGCCCCGCATGATCCTGCTCGATGAGCCCGGTGCCGGGGTCAATCCGACCCTGCTCGTGACCATCATGGACAAGCTGCGCGAGCTCAATGCGCGCGGCGTCACCTTCCTGATCATCGAGCACAACATGGACCTGATCATGACCCTGTGCAACCCGGTGCTGGTCATGGCGCAGGGGCGGCTGTTGCTGGAAGGGCCGCCCGAGCTGGTACGCAACGATCCGCGCGTGCTCGAGGCCTATCTGGGCGGGGCGCTGGCATGAGCACGATGGCGGCGCTCGCGCCGGCGCCAGTCGATCTGGCGTCGGCGGGCGGGTCCGGGCCGTTACCGCCGGCGCTCGTGGTGCAGGCGCTGGTGGCCGGCTACGCGCCGGGCGTGGACATCCTGCGCGGCATCGGGCTCGAGGTGCGGCGCGGCGAGATCGTCACCGTGCTGGGCCCCAACGGCGCCGGCAAGTCGACACTGATCAAGACCATCGCGGGCCTGGTGCCGGTGCGTGGTGGTCAGGTGCTGCTGTATGGCCAGAACCTCGTGGGCGTCGCGGCGCACCGCATGGTGAGCCGTGGCCTGGCCTATGTGCCGCAGACCAACAACATCTTCGCGCGCATGTCGATCGAGGAGAACCTGCAGATGGGCGCGTGCGCGCGCGATGACCATGCCGGCGTCGCCGGGGACATGGCCCGCATGTACGACCTGTTTCCGCGCCTGCGCGAGCGTTGCCGGCAGGCGGCCGGCACCTTGTCGGGCGGCGAGCGGCAAATGGTGGCGGTGGCGCGCGCGCTGATGGCGCGGCCCACCATGCTGATGCTCGACGAACCGTCGGCGGGCCTCTCGCCCAAGCTGGTGGGCGTGGTGTTCGCCAAGGTGCGCGAAGTGCGAGATCTGGGTGTGACGATGCTGATCGTCGAGCAGAACGCGAAGGCGGCGCTGGCCATTTCCGACCGCGGCTATGTGCTGGCCGAGGGGCGCGAGCAGGTCAGCGGCAATGCGCACGACCTGCTGGCCAACCCCGAGGTTGGTGCGCTCTATCTCGGCGTGCGGCGGGAGTTGTCATGATTGCGCAATACGCGGCCGATGGCATTGTGCTGGGCGTCACGCTGGCGCTGGGCGCGATCGGCCTCACGCTGACCTACAACATCCTGCGCTTCGCGAATTTCGCGCATGGAGAGTTCCTGACGTTCGGCGCCTATTTCGCGCTGATCTTCGTGTCTTTCCTGGCTGGCGGACAGACGCTGGGCCCGTTGACGTTCGGCTGGAGCTTTCTGGTGGCGATTGCCTGCGCGGTCGCGCTGACAGCGCTGCTCGCGCTGGTGGTGGACTGGCTCCTGTACCGGCCGCTGCGCAAGAGCGATGTGGCGGTGGCGTTGGTCATCGCCTCGTTCGGCGCGTCCCTGATGCTGCGCAACGTGGTGGTGTTCATCTGGGGTTCACAGCCCGAGTACTACACGCGCAGCATTGCCATCGCGCACGAAATCATGCCCGGCGTGCGCCTGAGCGCGAACGAGATATTCGTGGTGCTGCTGACCGCGCTGTTGATGCTGGCCCTGCACCTGTTCCTGAGCCGCACCACCCTGGGCAAGCAGATGCGCGCCGTGTCGGACAACCCGGCACTGGCACAGGTCACCGGCATCGACGTGCGTCGGGTGGTGCGCTGGACCTGGATCATTGGAGGCGGGCTGGCGGCCGTGGCCGGCGTCATGTTTGGCCTGACGGTGCAGATTGCACCCGAGATGGGGTTCAACCTGATATTGCCGATGTTCGCGGCGGCCATTCTTGGTGGGATCGGTAGCGTCTACGGGGCCGTGCTCGGGGGCTTGATCATCGGACTCGCCGAGTCGATGTCGGTGCCCCTGATCGGCGCCGAGTACAAACCCGCGGTGGCCTTTGGTTTGATGTTCCTCATCCTGCTGGTCTATCCCAAGGGGATCCTGGGGGAGAAATCATGAGCGCCGCGCCGGGCCGCCCCAAGCACGCTCGCACCGCAGTGCGCAGCACGGAGGTATTCCAATGACCGGCGTCACGGCTTACCTCGTGTTCTTCCTCATCCAGGCCCTGATCTTCGCGGTGGTCTGTCTTGGGTTGAATCTGCAATGGGGCTACACGGGTTTGTTCAACATTGGTGTATCCGGCTTTTTTCTCGTCGGCGCCTACGCCTTCGGCATTCTGTGCGGGCCGCCCGATGCGAGCCATCTGGGCGGGTATGGTCTGCCGTTCCTGGTCGGGCTGGTGGGCAGCCTTGTCGCGTCGGGGCTGGTGGCGTTCATCGTGGGTATCCCGACACTGCGCCTGCGCGAGGACTACCTGGCCATTGTGACTATCGGTATCGGCAGCATCCTGCAACTGATCGCTCTCAATGCGCGCGTTCTGACCGGCGGCAGCCGGGGCGTCACCAGCATCCCGCGCCCATTGCCGGACCTGGTTACCGGGGTGTTTGCGCGCAACCTGCTGCTGCTCGCGATCATGGTCGTGGTCGTGCTGGCGCTGTTTGGCGCGCTGGAGGCGATGGTGCGCTCGCCCTGGGGCCGGGTACTCAAGGCGATCCGCGAGGACGAGCAGGCCGCCGCTTCGCTGGGCAAGAATGCCTTCAGTTTTCGCCTGCAGTCGTTCGTTATCGGCTCGGCCATCATGGGCCTGGGCGGCGCGCTGTACGCCAGTTTCATTGGATTCATCAGCCCCGAGGACTTCCTGCCGGTTCTCACCTTCCAGATCTGGAGCATGCTGATCGTCGGCGGCAGCGGCAACAACCGGGGCGCGATGCTGGGCGCCGTGCTGATGTGGGCGGTCTGGACGCTCAGCGGCAGCGCCGCCCAGGCGCTGTTGCCCGCCACATTGCAAGTCAAGGGAGGCGCCGCCCAGATCATTTTGATCGGGCTGGTGCTGATGCTGATGCTGGTATTTCGTCCGCGTGGCCTGATCGGCGAAGAGGCGGTGGTCTCGCGCGGCGCAGAGATCGAGGCGCCGCGCCAATCGGCTTAGCAGGGTCGGCATCTCCGATGCGTGCAAATGGCGGCAGTCGCATAATAAGAACGCAAACTTTCCTTTGGTCAAATTTTTACGGGATATCTCATGAGCCAATACAACATTGCCACGGTGGTGGGCAGTCTGCGCAAGGAATCACACAATAAAAAGCTCGCACACGCATTGACGCTGCTGGCGCCGAAGGACTTCTCGTTCGTGCCCGTGCGTATCGATGACCTGCCCCTGTACAACCAGGACGACGACGCGAATCAGGCCGCCAGCGTGAAGCGGCTGAAATCGGAGATTCAGGCGGCCCAGGGCGTGCTGTTTGTCACGCCGGAATACAACCGCTCGATGCCGGGCGTGCTCAAGAACGCGATCGACCACGCCTCGCGTCCGTATGGCAAGAGCGCCTGGGCGGGCAAGCCGGCCGGCGTGATCGGCATCTCGGTAGGCGCTATCGGTACCGCCATGGCACAGCAGCATCTGCGCAACGTGCTGGCGTACCTGAACGTGCCCACGCTGGGTCAACCCGAAGCCTTCGTCCAGGCCCGGGAAGGCCTGTTTGATGCCGCCGGCAACATCGGTATCGAGGACACGAAAAAATTCCTGCAGGGCTGGATGGACCAGTTTGTGGCCTGGGTGAAAATTCACAACGCCTGATTGGCGGCTGCCGTTCTGGCCGCGCCAGAAAAAAGCCCGCAATGCGGGCTTTTTTGCGTGCAATGCACCGGTGCCTGGCTGGTATCAGGCGGCCAAGGCTGATTCCGGCTGGTTCGCCGCATCGACGATCAAGGCCTTGATCGCCAGGTCCGCGGCAGCCAGCGCTGCGGACTTCTGGGGCTCGCCCATGGCGATGCCTTCGGCGCGCACGAAACGCAGGTCGGTGATGCCGAAGAATCCGAATACCGTCTGCAGGTAGCTCTCCTGGTGCTCCAGGGCGCGGCCGGCATCGCTGGTGGAATACACGCCGCCGCGGCTGGAGGCCACGATCACGACCTTGCCGGTGGCCAGGCCGACCGCACCCTTGTCGGTGTATTTGAACGTGCGCCCGGCCTGCGCGACCCGGTCGATCCAGGCCTTGAGTTGGCTTGGAATCGAGAAGTTGTACAGCGGCGCGCCCACCACGATCACGTCGGCGGCGAGAAACTGGCTGACCAGCGCTTCGGACACGGCGTTCTCATGCCGCTGCGCGTCGGTCAGGCTTTTCCCTTGCGGGTCGAGGCGAAAACCCAATGAATCGGTCGACAGGTGACTGGGCGCGGCGGTCGCCAGGTCCAGATAGTCCACCGTGGTGCCCGGGTGAGCCTTCCGCCATTCGGTGACGATTTGTTGCGTCAGCTGGCGCGAGACCGAGTTGTCGCCCAGAACGCTGGAGTCGATGTGAAGCAGTTTCATGATGGTGATTCCTTGAAATTTGAAGACTTGGGCCAGATTGCGTGATTCCCGTTATTTGTTTCCGGGATCGTTGAATTGGCCGTAGATAGATTGTGCGAATGAATCCATTATTTGATAAGTAGGGTAAATTGAGATAGATTGTCCTTTTGGTAGGACAATAGAGCGGTAAATGCAGGATTTGAACGACATGCTGTATTTCGCCGAAGTGGTCGAATCCGGGGGATTTGCCGCTGCGGGACGCACGCTGGGGGTGACGAAATCGCGTTTGTCGCGCCGTGTCGCTACCCTGGAGGCGCGGCTTGGCGTGCGTCTGCTGCAGCGCACCACGCGCCGGCTTTCGCTGACCGCCGCGGGCGAGCTGTATCACCGCCACTGCGTGGCCATGCGTGACGAGGCCAGGGCGGCCGACGAAGCCGTGGCGCAGGCACAGTCCGAACCGCGTGGCACCATTCATGTCACTTGCCCCGTAACGCTGGCGCAAACGGTGCTGGGACCGATCCTGCCGCGGTATCTGGCGCGGCATCCGCTGGTGCGGCTGGACATGGAGGTCAGCAACCGCGTGGTCGATCTGGTGCAGGACGGCGTGGACGTGGCCCTGCGGGTACGTCCCTCCACCGCGGACAGCGGTAGTCTGGTTGTGAAGCATCTGGGCAGCACGCAGAGCCTGCTGGTCGCCAGCCCTGCGCAGTTGGCAGGGTCGCAGCAACCAGGTTCGCCCGCCGACCTGGCCCGGCTCGAGGCCATCGCCATGTCGGCCAGCGACAGCCGTACGAGCTGGAAGCTGATGGGCCCGGGCGCGCAGGAGTACGTGTTGGTGCTTCAGCCGCGCTACGTGGCCGACGATTTGCTCACACTCAAGTTCGCCGTGCTTGCCGGCGTGGGCTTTGCGGTCCTGCCGGACTACATGTGCCGGGACGAATTGCAGGACGGCCGGCTGGTGCCCGTCCTGCCGGGCTGGCATCCGCCGCCCGCCGTCGTGCATGCCGTGTTTCCGTCGCGCCGGGGTTTGTTGCCGGCGGTGCGCAGCTTTCTGGATTTTCTGGGAGAAAACCTGCCGGGCCCGTAATGCGCGGTTCGGGCCACCGTATCAGTGCGCAACAATCTTCATGGAGCTTTACAGGACTTCATCGGGCTGGCGTCACCAGACCGGCCCGCGTGGGCGTTAATCACGCATCACTTTTTGGAGATGCATCATGAGAACTGCGATTCTGGCCGGCTTGCTTGTTGTGGCATTGAGCGGCTGCGCGGTGGTGCCGGCCGGTCCCTACGGCGCCTACGGTCCTGCCGTGGTCGTGACACCGTTCTACTACGGCCATTACTATGACCACCGCGGCTATTACGGGCGGTGAGTTGGAAATTCGTTATATAAAAATACTGTTGTTTGAAATTTCTCTTTTACTCACCAGAATATATGGCTGATCCATCACTCCATTGAAAGGAATCAACCATGACGACTCTGAGGATTGGCGACATCGCCCCTGATTTCGAAGCCGAAACCACCGAAGGCAAGATCAGCTTTCACAAGTGGCTGGGCGACTCCTGGGGCGTGCTGTTCTCGCACCCCAAGGATTTCACGCCGATCTGCACGACCGAACTTGGCTTCATGGCGGGCCGCAAGGCGGAGTATGACAAGCGCAATGCCAAGATCCTGGCGGTCTCGGTCGACTCCGTGGCGGACCACAGGAACTGGGCCAAGGACATCGGCGAGACGCAGGGGACTGCGCCGAACTACCCGATCATTGCCGACACCGACTTCAACGTCGCCAAGCTCTACGGCATGCTGCCCGCCGGCGCCTCGGGCGACGTCTCCAAGCGCACGCCGGTGGACAACCAGACCGTGCGCAACGTGTTCCTGATCGACCCGGACAAGAAGATCTGCCTGATCCTGATCTACCCGATGAGCGTGGGCCGCAACTTCAACGAAATTCTGCGTGCGCTCGATGCGCTGCAGCTGACGCGCAAGCACAAGGTGGGCACGCCGGCGAACTGGTCGGTGGACGGCGCCAGTGCCGACGTCGCGATCTCCGCGTCGGTTTCCGACGCCGATGCCGAGAAACTCTTCCCCAAGGGCTTCAAGAAACTGAAACCCTATCTGCGCATCACGCCCGACCCGCGCTGATTGAGCGTCTCGCGCCAGCAATGAAAACGCCCCCTGTGCCCCAGGGGGCGTTCTGTTTTCGGTGGAAGGCAGTCTGAACGACCGGCGCCGGCGCGAAGTCGCTGCGCGCCATGAGCTTTCGCGCAAACGGGCAATGGCTGGAACTAATCTCCCGAAACAAAAACAAACCGCGGACAACGGGCAAAATGGAATGCTGCAATGATTGCGCCGGTTTCCGCGCAACAATGGCGCATCGGTTTCGTGCCCGGTCTTGTTGAGGGATATTCATGTTTTTGAACTGGTTTGATGCGGCACCGCGCCGCGTGTTGGCGGCGATCTGCCTGGTCTCCATCGCGCTGCTGGCGTATGGCCTGTACCTTCAGCACGTGGTCGGGCTGGATCCGTGTCCGATGTGCATCGTGCAGCGTTACGCTCTTGTTTTGATAGCTATCATTGCAGGAATCACGGCGGCCTCCGCCCGAAAAGGCTTACAAGTTTCGGGCGCGGTGCTGCTCCTGCTGACGGCTGGCTTCGGCGCCTTCGTGGCGGGACGCCAGAGCTGGCTGCAGTGGTACCCGCCCGAATTTGCCTCCTGCGGCCGGGACTTCTACGGCATGATCGAAACCTTCCCGCTGCGGCGGGCACTGCCGATGATTTTCCGTGGCAGCGGCGACTGCATCAAGGTGGACTGGACCTTGCTGGGCGGCTCCATCGCCAACTGGTCGTTCCTGTGTTTTTGCGCCCTGGCCCTGGTGAGCCTGCTGCTGATCGCGCGGCGCCTGCGCTCGCGGGCCTGAGGCGCGGGCGCTGCGCCCGCAGGGCGGCTTTTCAGCCCAGCTTCTTCACCAGCACCTGGCTCTTGCGGTCCCAGTTGTACTTGCGCTTGCGCGCCTCGGGTAGCCAGTTCGGGTCCGCCACCTCGAAGCCGCGCTTGAGGAACCAGTGCATGGTGCGCGTGGTCAGCACGAAGATGCTGTCGAGTCCCATGGCGCGGGCGCGCTGCTCGATGCGCTTCAACACCTTCTCGCCGTCGCCCTGGCCCTGGCTTTGCGGCGACACGGTGAGCGCCGCCATCTCGCCGGTTCTGGTCTCGGGGTAGGGGTAGAGCGCGGCGCAGGCGAAGATCACGCCGTCGTGTTCCAGCACCGTGTAGAGGTCGGCATCGCGTTCGATCTCGGTGCGACTGCGCTTGACCAGGGTGCCATCGTTCTCGAACGGCTCGATCAGCTGTGCGATGCCGCCCACGTCGTCGGCGCTGGCCTCACGCAGGCTCTCCAGCTTCTCGTCGATCACCATGGTGCCGATACCGTCGTGCACATAGACCTCGAGCAGCAGCGAGCCGTCCACCGAAAACGGCAGGATATGGCTGCGCTCGACGCCGCCCTTGCAGGCCTTCACGCAGTGCTGCAGGTAAAACGCCGTATCGGTCGGATGCAGGCCAGGCGGCGACTGGGCCAGCAGCTGCTCGGCGGCGGCCAGCGGTAGTTCGGTGTCGATGGGGTTGTCCTCGCTCTCGGGCTCGCCCGGCTTGACGCGGATGCCGGGCACTTCGGTGACGAAGATCAGCTTGTCGGCCTGCAGCGCAATCGCCACCGAAGTAGCGACTTCTTCCATCGTCAGGTTGAAAGCCTCGCCTGTGGGCGAAAACCCGAACGGCGAGATCAGCACCATGGCGCCGAAGTCCAGCACGCGCGTGATGCCGGCGACGTCCACCTTGCGCACCACGCCCGAGTGCTGGAAGTCCACGCCGTCCACAATGCCCACGGGGCGCGCGGTGATGAAGTTGCCCGAGATCATGCGCACGGTGGAGCCCGCCATGGGCGTGTTCGGCAGGCCCTGGCTGAACGCGGCCTCGATCTCGTAGCGAAGTTGGCCCGCGGCTTCCTGGGCACTGTCCAGCGCCACCTCGTCGGTGATGCGGATGCCGTGCGAATACCTTGCAGCGTGTCCCTTGGCCTTGAGCTGCTCGGTCACCTGCGGGCGAAAGCCATGCACCAGCACGAGCTTGACGCCCAGGCTGCGAATCAGCGCCAGGTCTTGCGCCAGATTTTGCAATTTGCCGGCCGCAATGGCTTCGCCGCAAATCCCCACGACAAAGGTCTTGCCCCGGTGCATGTGGATGTAGGGCGCCACCGAGCGGAACCAGGGAACGAAGGTGAAGTTGAAGACGGTAGACATTCGCAGCAAGCATTCAGAAAGGGGTGGGGCGGTGGCGGCAACGAGGTCGTGCGACTGGGATAATCCGCGATTCTCCACGAAGTTGCCGCCTTGTCAGTCCCGTCCTCTCCCCCTTTGCTCAAAATCGAGTTCCCCGAAGCGCTGCCGGTGTCCGCCAAACGCGAAGACATCATGACCGCCATGGCGGCACATCAGGTCATCATCGTCTGCGGCGAAACCGGCTCCGGCAAGACCACCCAGTTGCCCAAGATTGCGCTGGCCATGGGGCGTGGCAGGCTGAATGATCCACAGCGCGGCAAGCTGATCGGTCACACGCAGCCGCGCCGGATCGCTGCCAGCAGCGTCGCCAAGCGCATTGCCGAGGAGCTCAAGACGCCGCTGGGCGAGGTAGTGGGCTTCAAGGTGCGGTTCCAGGACCGCGTGGGGCGCGACGCCTCGGTGAAGCTGATGACCGATGGCATTTTGCTGGCCGAAACGCAAACCGATCCGCTGCTAAAGGCCTATGACACGCTGATCATCGACGAGGCGCACGAGCGCAGCCTGAACATCGACTTTCTGCTCGGCTACCTGCGCGAAATCCTGCCGCGCCGGCCGGACCTGAAGGTGGTGGTGACCTCGGCCACGATTGATGCCCAACGCTTTGCGGAACACTTTGGATCGAGCAAGGGACCTGCACCGGTCATCATGGTGTCGGGGCGCATGTTCCCGGTCGAGCAGCGCTGGCGGCCGTTCGAGGAATCGCGCGACTACGGCTTGAACGAGGCAATTGCCGACGCCGTGGACGAACTCTGGCGCGACGTGCACAGCGCTGGCGACATCCTGGTGTTCCTGCCCGGAGAGCGCGAAATCCGCGAGGCTGCGGACCATTTGCGCCGCCACCTGAGCCACCAACCCGTGTTTCGCGACGCCGAGGTGCTGCCGCTGTTCGCGCGCCTGTCGCAGGCCGAGCAGGACCGGATTTTTGATCGCCACAGTGGCCGGCGCATCGTGCTCGCCACGAACGTGGCCGAAACCTCTCTGACGGTACCCGGTATCAATTACGTCATAGACGCAGGCACGGCCAGGGTCAAGCGCTACAGTTTCAGAAGCAAGGTGGAGCAGCTGCTGGTCGAGCCGATCAGTCAGGCGGCCGCGAATCAGCGCGCGGGGCGCTGCGGCCGCGTGGCCAACGGCATCTGCATTCGCCTGTACGACCAGCGGGACTATGACGGCCGGACCCGTTTCACAGATCCCGAGATTCTGCGTAGCTCGCTGGCCGGAGTGATCCTGCGCATGAAGTCGCTGCACCTGGGCGTGGTGGAGAACTTCCCGTTTATCGAGCGGCCGCAGGGGCGTGCGATTGCCGACGGCTACCAGTTGCTGGGCGAGCTCGGCGCGGTGGACGACGCCAACGAACTCACCGCGATCGGCCGCGAGCTGGCCCGGCTGCCGCTGGACCCGCGCGTAGGCCGCATGATCCTGGAGGCACGTTCGCGCCAGGCGCTCGACGAAGTGCTGGTGATCGCCTCGGCGCTGTCCGTGCAGGATGTGCGCGACCGCCCCATGGAAGCGCAGGCGGCGGCCGACCAGGCCCATGCGAAGTTCGATGACGACAAGAGCGAGTTCAGCGGGTATTTGAAACTTTGGAAGTGGCTGGAAAGCGCCCGCAGTGGACAGCCCGCCTCTCGTCATTCCCGCCTGCGCGGGAATGACAATGTCCGCAATGACAGTGCACCGGCACATCGGCTGTCCAACCGCCAGTACGAACAACTGCTGCGGCAAAACTTCATCAGCATTCGCCGCGTGCGCGAGTGGCGCGACATCTACAGCCAGCTGCACACCGTGGTGGCCGAACATCAGTGGCAGATCAACACCCAGCCCGCCAGCTACGAGCAACTTCACCTGTCGATGCTGGCGGGGCTCCTGGGCAACATCGGCTGCAAGAGCGACGACGAAGACTGGTATCAGGGCGCGCGCGGCATTCGCTTCTACCGTCACCCCGGCGCCCACCTCGGCAAGAAGCCGGGGCGCTGGATCGTGGCCGCCGAGCTGGTGGAAACCACGCGCCTGTTTGGCCGGGGCATCGCCCACATCGACCCACCGTGGATCGAGCAGGTGGGCGGGCATCTTCTGAAGAAGCAGTTGGTCGATCCGCACTGGGAGAAGAAGGCTGCGCAGGTGACGGCGCTGGAGCGCGCCACGCTCTATGGCCTGGTGGTTTACAGCGGGCGGCGCGTCAACTTCGGCCGGGTCGATCCTGTGGCGGCGCGGGAGATCTTCATTCGCGAAGCGCTGGTCGCGGGCCAATGGGACACCAAGTTGCCGTTTCTCGCAGCAAACTACAAACTGATACAGCAGGTGCAGGAGCTCGAACATAAGGCCCGGCGCCAGGACGTGCTCGTGGACGAGGAGCTGATTTACGCGTTTTACGACCAGCAGTTGCCGCCTGATATCTGTGGCGGCGCCGCTTGCGAGAGCTGGTACAAGGACGAGGCCCGGCGGCAGCCCCAACTGTTGCTGCTGACCCGCGAGGAGTTGATGCGCCACGAGGCCGCCGGCATCACCACGCAGGCCTTTCCCAGGACCCTGCGTCTGGGCGGCGTGGATTGCACGGCCACCTATCTGCATGAGCCAGGCGATGCCAGGGACGGCGTGACGGTGGAGGTGCCGCTGTTCGCGTTGAACCAGGTGAACGAGGAGCGCTGCGAGTGGCTGGTACCCGGCATGCTGCGGGACAAGGTGCAGGCGCTCATCAAGACACTGCACCAGCGGCCACGCTCGCGGCTGGTGCCGCTGCCCGAGACGGCGATGCGCATGGCCGAGGCACTGAATCAGCCGCAGGTGTTCGGCAACGGCTCGCTGGTGGATACGGTGCTCAGGCTGGTGCGCGATGCGACCTCGCTGGACGTCCAGCGCGCCGACATGAAGCTCGACATGCTGCCGCCCCATCTATTCATGAACTTTCGCGTGCACGATGAACACGGCCGGCAACTGGGCATGGGGCGCAACCTGGGGGCGCTCAAGGGCGAACTGGGCGCGCAGGCGCGCGGCGCGTTCCAGGCGCTGGCCGCACTGAAGGGGCGGGTTGCACCACGGCCGCCTGATTCGGCGCCGGGTGCGGGCGCGTCGGCGAATTCAGCAACAAAAGTGGCATTTTCCCTTACGGGAAAAGGACAGCTTGCTCCTGATAATGTAGTTATCGACAACAGCGGACGTTACTCCGATTGGAGTTTCGGCACGCTGCCCGAACTGATGGAGATCCGCAAGGGCGCGCAGACGCTCATTGGCTTTCCGGCGCTGATCGACCTGGGCGATGCGGTCACGATCGAGGTGTTCGACGAACCCGATGTGGCCGCGGCCAAACATCGCGCCGGCTTGCGGCGGCTGTTCTCGCTGCAGATCCGCGACGCGCTGAAGTACCTCGAAAAGAACCTGCCCGACCTGCAGAAGATGGCGACGCAGTTCATGCTCGTGGGTCGCAGCGCTGACCACTCGGGCGGCGGCACGGTGGAAGAGCTGCGAGGGCAAATCATTGACGTGGCGCTGGACCGTGCCTTTTTGCTTGAACCCCTGCCTGCCGATGCGGCCGAATTCACCCGGCGACTGGAAGAGGGCCGCGGACGCCTGACGCTGATTGCCAACGAGGTGGCCCGACTGACCGCCGGCATTCTGACCGAGTTCGCCCTGGCCCAGCGCAAAATCAAGGACACGAAAAACGCGCAGGACGCCGCGCAGGACGCCGCGCAGCAATTGCAGCGGCTCATGCCCAAATGCTTCCTGTCCGGCACGCCCTATGGGCGACTGCAGCATTTCGCGCGCTACCTGAAGGCGATCTCGCTGCGGCTTGACAAATACCGCGCCGACCCAGGCCGCGACGCAGCCAGGACGGCCGAATTGCGCCCGCAGGAGCAACGCTACTGGCGCCTGGTGGCCGCGCGCAAGGGCGTGCAGGATGCGCGCATGCAGGAATTTCGCTGGCTGCTGGAAGAGCTGCGCGTGAGTTTCTTCGCCCAGGAATTGCGCACGCCGCAGCCGGTCAGTGTCAAGCGGCTGGAAAAGCTGTGGATTCAGCTCAACGGCTGACCACGCCGGGGCTTGTTACCGTTCGCCGTCGGCGAGAGCGGTGAGAATGCCGTAGGCGGCCGTAACCCTGGCATCGATCGGGAAGTTCTTGTTGGCCAGCATCACAATGCCCAGGCGCTTTTCCGGAATGAACGCCACATACGCCCCGAAGCCGTTGGTCGAGCCGGTCTTGTTGATCCAGACGTCTGACCGGGGCGCTTGCGGTGGCGTCATTGCAGTCACCGGCGTCGCCCGGAAGATCATGGCGGGAGAATTCCCCTGCAGCAGCGTCGTCAATGCGACCGGATACCGGTACTGCTCCCAGATCAGGTCCTGGGTCATCGCCCCGTTCCCGACCTTGAAGTAACCGGTGTGCGTGTCCAGGATCGCGCGCGCAAGCTTGTCATCCAGGTGGAGGGGGTTCATGTTCGCCTGCACAAAACGGATCATGTCGGTGGCCGTCGTCTTGACGCCATAGGCTTCGGAGGACAGCACGCCGGGTGCCACGCGGATCGGCGCATCCTTCTTCGTGTAGCCCTGCGCGTAATCCGCCATTTTGGCGGCCGGAACGTCGATGCAGGTGCTGGTCAGGCCCAGCGCGGAGAACAGGGTCTGCTCCATCAGCATGGCAAAGTCCCCGCCGAGGATCTTCGCAGTGATCAGGCCGAGTGTCCCGATGCCCGGATTGTTATATGTTCGATACGTTCCGGGTGGGTGGGTAGGTTGCCACGCCTTGAAATACTGCATCAATTCATCGGTGCTACGGACGGCGTCCGGCACCTGCAGGGGGAGCCCGCCGGGCGTGTGCGTGCCCAGGTTGAGCAGGCTGACCTCGTCGCCAAACGGACTGCCGCGCAGCAGCGGCAGGTACTTGCCCACCTTGTCGGACAAGGAAAGGGCGCCGCTCACCTGCGCATAGGACGCCAGCGTGGCCGTGAATGTCTTGCTGACGGACCCCAGTTCAAACATCGTGTTGCGCGAGACGGGTTGGCGGGTCGCCACGGACGCCACGCCATAGTCGAATACGTAAGCCTGTCCCGCGACCGTGATAGCGACGGCCATGCCCGGCACGCCGTATTTCGCCATGACCGGCCGAATCACCCGGTCCACTACATTCTTATATTTTTCTGGCGGCACCTGAGCTGCATGGCAGACACCGGTGGCCGTACCCGCGGCGAAGATCACCGCCGCGAACAAGCCTTTGACATTGAATTTCACGGTTGTTTGCGTCAAAGCTTCGCCAGCCGCTCCAGTGCCAAACGCAGCGTCTCATCCTTCTTGGCAAAGCAAAAGCGCACCACGCGCTGATCGAAGCCATTGCCGTAGAAGGCCGACAGCGGAATGGCAGCCACGCCGATCTCGGTGGTCAGCCATTGGCAGAATTCCGTCTCATGAAGGTCGCTCACGGCCGAGATGTCGACACACTGGAAGTAGCTTCCGTCGCTGGGCAGCAGCCTGAATTTGCTGTCCTTCAGGCCCTCACGGAACAGGTCACGTTTGGCGCTATAGAACGCGGGTAATTCCAGATACGGTCGGGGGTCGGCCATGTATGCCGCCAGGCCGTACTGCACTGCGGTGTTGACGGTAAAGACGGTGTACTGGTGCACCTTGCGGAACTCGACCGTCAGCGCCGCGGGCGCGGCCACGGTGCCCACCTTCCAGCCGGTCACATGGTAGGTCTTGCCGAAGCTGGAGATGATGAAGGCGCGCGCCGCCAGTCCGGGAAAGCGCGCCACGCTGTGGTGCTCGGCGGGCGCATACACCATGTGCTCGTACACCTCGTCGCTAATTAGCAGTACGTCGGTGGGCGCCAGGATTTCCTGCAGCTTGAGCATGTCGTCCCGGCTCCAGACGGTGGCGCTCGGGTTGTGCGGCGAATTGATCAGGATGGCGCGGGTTCTGGGCGTGATGGCGGCGGCGATCCTGTCGAAATCGGGGCGGAACGTGCCGGGGATCAGGGGCACGCGCACCACGGCGCCGCCGGCCAGCTCGATGTTGGGCACGTAACTGTCATAGCAGGGCTCGAGCACGATGACTTCGTCCCCTGGGTGAACCACGGCCAGAATCGCGGTGATGATGGCTTGCGTGGCGCCCGCCGTGACGGTGATCTCGCTGGCGGCGTCATAGGTGCGGCCGCGGTGCGGACCATGCAGCGCCTTGATCTTTGCAGCCACCGCCTCGCGCAGCGCCGGCACACCGGGCATCGGCGGGTACTGGTTATGGCCATGCGCCATCGCATCCGTGACGGCGTCGACCAGTCGCGGGTCGCAGTCGAAGTCCGGAAATCCCTGCCCGAGATTCACCGCGCCGCTGGACGCGGCCAGGCCCGACATCACGGTGAAGATGGTGGTGCCGACGGCGGGTAGCTTGGTCTGGAGGGCAGGCGTTCGTTCAATCATGGTGGTGCGGTTGGGGCGGATTTGGGGCCCGCAGGCTCGAAGTATTGAGGACAGAGCTGCGCGCTGCGCGCTGCGCGCTCCGGTCTGTCCCGCAAACCTTGAGATGTTGGGGACAGAGCTAAAGGTCTGTCCCGCAAGTTTTCATAATTCATAATCGTTGACATGGCCGGTCATGGCCTTGGCAATCAGGTTGCGGTCGAGCCGATCGCTCAGCAACTCGGCAAACTTGAAGACGAAATCGCGCAGGTAGGCGCTGCGCTTGAAGGCCACGCGCGCCACGTTTTGCCCAAACAGCAGGCCAACGGGGCGCACCACCAGATCCGTGTCGGCGCCGCCGGCAGGAACGTCGCGCACCGCCATCTCGGCCACGATGCCGATGCCCAGCCCCAATTGAACGTAGGTCTTGATGACATCGGAGTCGATCGCCTCGAGCGCAATCCGGGGCTGCAATTTGCGCTGGGCAAAGGCGTGGTCGATCTTGGTGCGACCGGTGAAGGACGGGTGGTAGGTGATGATCGGTTGCTGCGCGATGTCCTCCAGTGTGAGGCGCTCTTTCTTGGCCAGGGCATGGCCTGCGGGCAGGACCACCACGTGCTGCCATTCGTAGCAGGGCAGGGTGATCAGATCCGGGTAGTCCGCCAGCGATTCCGTGGCCACGCCAATCTCGGCCACCTCATCGATCAGCATCCTGGCCACCTCGGCCGGCGTGCCCTGGTGCAGGCTGATGTTGACCTTGGGGTAGGCCTCGCGCAGTTTCGCTACCGCCACCGGCAGCACGTAGCGGGCCTGCGTATGGGTGGTGGCGATACTCAGCATGCCGGTGTCCTCGGAGCTGAACTGCTCGCCGATACGCTTGAGGTTGCCCACCTCGCGCATGATGACTTCGATGCTGCGCAGCACATGCCGGCCCGGTTCGGTGACGCGCTTGAGGCGCTTGCCATGGCGCGCGAAGATCTCGATGCCGAGTTCTTCCTCCAGTTCGATGATCGCCTTGGAAACCCCCGGCTGCGAGGTGTGCAGGGCCTTGGCCGCTTCGGTCAGGTTCAGGTTCCGGCGCGCAGCCTCCTGGACAAACCGGAATTGATGTAGGTTCATAACAAATTTCGACTAATAATGAAATTTATTATGCCGCAAGCATCTATTGGAATCTCAGGAAAGCGCAATTTGCGCCATCAGGTCAAGCAGCCGCGCATCCTCGCCGATGGCAGGTTGCAATGTCAGCTCCATTTGAGGGTGCCGCTGCCTGAGTTCGCCCACCAGACGCGGCAGGTCTTCACGCGCGTGCCGGCCCAACCCCAGGAACATCGGCACGACCCGGATGGCTCGAACGCCTTGGGCCAGCAGTTGCGCGGCTGCGGCGCGCAGGTCAGGCTCGGTCAGTTCCAGGTAGGCGCAGGTCACGATGGCCTGGGCGTCCTGCTCGCGGATGCGCGCGGCCACCCGTTCGATCGGCTCGCGCCACAACGGATCGCGCGAACCGTGCGCCAACAAGATGATGCCCCGATCGCTGCTCATCGCTATCTTCGCAGCACCAGCCAGCCAAACGCCCCCAGCGACAGCACCGAGTAGATCAGACCCGGCGCCGCTGCAGCGAGCCAGGGCCGCCAGTTCTGCAGGTTGCCGAAGTGACTGAACAGGTTGTTCAGCAGGAAGAAGCTGATGCCGGTCATGACGCCGATGAACACGTAGGTCGACATGCCGCCTGCCCGGAAGTGCAGATAGGCGAAGGGCAGGGCCAGCACCACCATGACCAGACAGCTCAGCGGATAGAACACTTTCTTCCAGAACTGGATTTCGTAGCGTTGCGACGACTGCCCGTTGGCCTCGAGGTGCCGGATGTACTGGAACAGGTCCACGGTGGGCATGCGGTCGGGCTGCAGCAGCGCTACCGAGACCATTTCCTCGGTGATCGTGCTGGGCCAGCGCAGGGCGGGTTCGACGGTGCGCGTTACGCGCTGCGTCTGGGTCGAGCCTGCAGTATCTAGTTGAGCCGCGAAGTCGGTGCTGGAGACGTCCTTGAGCAGCCAGCTGCCGTCCTTGTCGAAGGAGCCCTGCGCCGCTTGCATCACGGACACCATGCGCCCCTGCGGGCCAAATTCCACGATACGCAGGCCGCGCATGCTGCCGTCGGGAAGCAGGGCCCCCACATTCACTGCATAGGAATCGCCGCCATGCCGCTCCTTCAGCCAGGCGCCGGTGTGTCCGGCCGCGGCCTGACCGAGAAAGTGCGAGCGAAGCAGCTGACCCGCTTGATCCGCCGCGGGCGCCAGATAGTCACCGACGGCAAATGTGAGCAGCACGAACATCAGTCCCAGACCCAGCAGCGTCTGCAGGGCCCGCCAGGGACCCAGGCCGCTGGTGCGCAGGATGGTGAACTCCGAGCTCTGGGCCATCCGGGCCATCACGAAAATGGTCCCGATCAGTACCGTGATCGGCAGCAGGTCATACAACCGGCTGGGAGACTCCAGCAGCACGACGAGAACCGCATATTTCAGGGGATAACCCCCCGCCGCGCCCTGGTTCACCGAGCGCAGCTCGTCGACGAAGTCAAAAAAGAAGAACAGCGCCAAAAACGCCAACGTGACGAACCCGACCGACCTGAGCACGTCGGTATGGATCATGCGCCGCACAGTCTTCATGCGCTGCCTCCCGGCGCAGACAAGGCGGCCCGGCGCTCCCGCCGGCGCAACGCGGCGCGCAGGGTCCAGTTGTTGTGGCGCTTGAGCAGCCACAGCCATGCCAGCACGAAAGTGCCGCCGTGCGCGGCCAGCATCATGCCCCCAAAACTGGTCTTGCCATCGCTGATCCAGCTTTGCCCGAGGTTCAGCAGGTTGTAATAGGCCACGAACGCGAAAAAGGCAAAGCCCAGGTTCCCGTTGCGTCCCAGGCGCGGATTCACATTGGAGACGCCGAGCCCGATCAGCACCAGATTGGCCGCGGCCAGCGCCAGCCCGAAACGAAAGGAGAGCTCTCCCAGACCGTCGGGGGTGGGCTCGCGCAGGAGCGCCGCGGTGGACAGGGTCTTGGGCGGCGCGGCCTGCGGAGCACCGGGCGTGTCCGCGCTCACGCGGATGCCGTATTCATCGAATTCGGCCAGTGTGATGTCGGGCTTGCCGGTCTCGCTCTCCACGCGCTGGCCATGGTCCAGAATCAGGAAGCGGCCGTCCTTGGTATTGTCGATGCGCCCGCTGCGGGCCGATGTGACGGTCTGCTTGCCGTGTTCGTTCGTGAAAATGAAGATGTTGCTGCCGGACTTGCCGGGGCCGCTGTTCTTGTCCACGAAGAACACCCGGCGTCCCCCCGCGGATTCCTGGAATTGCCCCGGCACCACGCGATCCAGGTCGCCGCGCGTCTCGTAGCGTTCGCGCAGGTCCTGGATTTGCCGATTGGCCCAGGGCCAGACAAACACGGCCAGCAGCGCAATCACGATCAGGATTGGCAGCGCGAAACGAAGCAGCGGCGACAGGAACGACGCCAGTCCCCGCCCGCTGGCGAACCAGATCGCCATTTCGCTGTCGGCGTACATGCGCGACAGCGTGCTCACAATGGCGATGAACAGGCTCAGCGTGAGGATGGTCGTCAGGTGCCCCAGTACCGTGTAGCCCATCACCATCACGACATCCGCCGGGCTCACGCTGCCGCGCGAAGCCTGGCCCAGCACCCGGATCAGCATCATGGTGACGACCACCGTGGCCAGCACCACCAGCGTCGCGCCAAAACTGCGCGCCAGCTCTTTGCGGATCGAGGAATGGAATAACATCAGTCTCGGGGAAAACCCCAATTATGAACTTTGAACTCAAGTCTCTTGACCTGGCGGGTGCCGCCAGCGATCCCTGTGATGCCCTGATCCTGCTGGTCGTGGACGGGTTCAAACCCGACAAGACCGCGCTGTCGGGCTGTGTGGGCGATGCCATCGCGGCCGGTGACTTCGAGACCAAGCCGGGCAAGTTGCTGCAACTCTATCGCAACCCCGCGGCGGCCGCGCCGCGGGTCGTGCTGGCGGGGGCGGGCGACGGCTCTGCCCGGCAGGTCCGACAGGCGGTTGGGACCGCCGTCGGGGCGATCAAATCCGGGCCCGCCCGGCGTGTGGGCATCTGTTTTGTCGGCACCCGCGGCAAGGTTTCGGGTGCGGCCGTGCGGGCTGCCGTGCTGGCGGCGGCGGACGCCAGCTATGTCTATACCAGCACCAAGCCCAGCGCCGAGAGCCGAAAAATCACGAAGGTGCTGGTGGGCGTGCCCGATGCGGCGGCGGTGCAGGCCGAGTTTCGCCATGGAGTTGCCGCAGTGGCGGGAGTGGAACTGACCAAGGAGTGGGCGAACCGCCCGGCCAACCATGCGACCCCGGCGATGCTGGCCGACGTGGCCAGGGCGCTGGGCAAGCGTCCCGGACTGCAATGCGAGGTGATGGGCCCTGGCGAAGTCGCCAGGCTGGGCATGGGGGCATTCATGGCGGTCGCGCAGGGGTCGCACGAACCGCTGCGTTTCATCGTCCTCAAGTACCAGGGCGCTGCGAAGTCGCAGGCGCCGGTGGTGCTCGTGGGCAAGGGCATTTCGTTTGACACCGGGGGCATTTCCATCAAGCCGGCCTCCGAGATGGACGAGATGAAGTTCGACATGTGCGGCGCCGCCAGCGTGCTCGGCGTGTTCCGTGCCCTGGCCGAACTCAAGCCCGCGCTGAACGTGGTGGGTTTGATTGCATCGTGCGAGAACATGCCCGATGGCCGCGCCGTCAAGCCGGGCGATGTGGTCACCAGCATGAGCGGGCAAACCATCGAGGTGCTGAACACCGATGCGGAAGGCCGTCTGGTGCTGTGCGATGCCCTGGCCTACGCCGAGCGCTTCAAGCCGCGCGCCGTGATCGACATCGCCACACTGACCGGCGCCTGCGTCGTGGCGCTGGGCTCTGTGCGCAGCGGACTGTTTTCAGCCGACGAGCCGTTGGCGCGCGCGCTGCTCGCCGCCGGCGAGCGCGCGCTGGACCCGTGCTGGCGCATGCCGCTGGACGATGAGTATGCGGAAGGCCTCAAAACCAACTTTGCCGATGTCGCGAATGTCGCGGGGCGTGCCGGCGGCGCCATCACGGCGGCCAAATTCCTGCAGCGTTTTTCCAGCCGCTTTGCCTGGGCTCATCTGGACATCGCGGGAACCGCCTGGAAGAGCGGGGCCGCGAAGGGCGCGACGGCCCGGCCCGTCGGCCTGCTGCTCGCGTATTTGCTGGATCTTGCAGCAAAAGAGGCGTTGACCCCTTCCAAAACTGGAAAGAGCGCTAGTAAAAAAATAGTGAGAACCAGGTGACGAGCCGATGACCGAGGTTGCCTTTCACTTCAACACGCCCGACAAAACGGCGTATGTGTGCAGGCTGTTGCGCAAGGCGGTGGCCCGCGGTGCCAAGGTGGTCGTGACCGCCGAGGCGCAAGAGCTGCAGGCGCTGGACGTGGCGCTGTGGACTTTTGCGCCGCTGGATTTCGTGCCGCATTGCCGGGACTCCGCCCAGCCAGCGATGCTGGCCTCGTCCCCCGTGCTGTTGACGCAGGCGGTGCCCGCGGCCTTGCACCAGCAGGTGCTGATAAATCTGGGCGATGAGGTGCCCGACGGGTTCGAGCGATTCGAGCGCCTGATAGAAATCGTTGGCGTGCAGGATGACGACCGCGTGCAGGCACGCGGTCGCTGGAAGCATTATGCCGACCGCGGCTACGCCATCACCCGCCACGACGTTGCGTCCAGGAGCCCAAGCCAATGACCGACGCTACCCGAATCCCGCCGCGCTATGTTCCGACTCTGACCGAAATCGTGTTGCCGGCGCAGGAGCCCGTCACGGAGTGGATGGACATGGCGCCCCTGGAGGAAACGCCCGAACCCGAGTCCTTCAGTTCCATGCAGGAGCAGGTCATCCATCGGGTCATGCAGCGTGTCGATGCGCTGGTGGAGCAAAGGCTGCACGAGGCGATCGCCACCGTGGTGCAGCAACACACCCAGGCGCTGGAGCCGCAGCTTCGCGAGGAGATCGAGCTCGTGATACGCCAGTCCGTGTCCGAAGCCGTGGCCGAGGAATTGGCGATCGGCAATCCCTCGGACCTGTGACGGCGGGTGGCCGGTGTTGCAATCTCCGGATTGCAGATTCAGGGTAAACCCGCTGTTCCCAAACTCCTAGCGTGTTCCCTCTGTTGCGGGTCCGAATATTGCGCTATCGTCGCGCCCGTTGAGTCATAAATTTTCATCTCAACTTTTTTAACTGGAGTTTTTTTATGCAAATGAAACTGAAACTGACCGTGGCGGCCGCGGTGATGGCGATGGGTGGCCTGGCTTTTGCGCAGGGGACGCAAACCGTGGTCATCGGTTCGGTGGCGCCGATGTCGGGGCCCCAAGCTCACTATGGCACGGACAACGCGAATGGCGTGTTGATGGCCGTGAACGACCTGAACAAGGAAGGGCTCGATATTGGCGGCAAGAAGATTACCTTCAAGGCCGACGTGGAAGACGATGCGGCCGACCCGAAGCAGGGCACGGCCGTGGCGCAGAAGCTGTGTGACAGTCATGTCAACGGCGTCGTGGGCCACCTCAATTCGGGAACGACCATTCCCGCTTCCACGATTTATCACCAGTGCGGCATTCCGATGGTCACGGGATCGGCGACCAACCCGGACCTGATGAAGCCGGGATATGACACCTCGTTCCGTATCATCGCCAACGACAACGCGCTGGGCGCTGCCCTGGCGTTCTACGCTGCCGATGCGCTGCACATCAAGAAAGTTGCGGTCGTCGACGACCGTACGGCCTACGGCCAGGGCGTGGCGAGTGTGTTCAAGAAGACGGCGGAGGAGAAGGGCATCAAGGTGGTGAACCAGCAGTACACCACCGACAAGGCCACCGACTTCATGGCGATCCTGACGGCTATCAAGGCGTCGAAGCCGGACGCCATCTTCTACGGCGGCATGGACGCCCAGGCCGGCGCGATGCTGCGGCAAATGGACCAGCTGGGCATGTCCAACATCAAGTTCTTCGGCGGTGACGGCATCTGCACGGAAGAGCTCGCCAAGATTGCCTCCGGCGCCAAGAGCCTGGGTGGCGTGGTCTGCGCCAAGGGTGGTGCCTCGCTGGCGAAGATGCCGGGCGGCCTGGCCTGGAAGGCGCGCTACGACAAGCTGTACCCTGGCCAGTTCCAGATCTACAGCCCGTTCACCTACGATGCCACGATGTTGCTGGCAGACGCCATGAAGCGTGCCAACTCCGTCGATCCCAAGGTGTATCTGCCGTTCCTGCACAAGGCAGACTACAAGGGCGTGACCTCGACGATCCAGTTCGAACCCAATGGCGAGTTGAAGAACCCTGCCGTCACCCTGTCCGTGTACAAGGATGGGAAGGTCGTGGAGCTGAATTAAGCAGTCGCTTTTTACCTTCCAAAAGGCCACCGCGAGGTGGCTTTTTTATTCCAGGTGACGACTGCCGGCCAAAACAGGGGCGTGATCCGTGCCCCGGATCGGATATCAGGCCGCGTCTGGCCTGTATCACGAAATTTTTTGCGACTGTTATTTTTTTTATAGTGACTTGACAAACGCGCGAAGGCCCAGCGCCTGATTGAGCGGATCGGCTGATAATGCGTGTGCAGCGCTGCCTGGCCGTTGCCAGACTGTTTCTGGCGCCAGCGCTCTTCGATCTTGCGTCCATGATTCCCTTCTCCATTCTTGATCTGTCTCCCATCGTCGAAGGCGGCGACGCCGCCCTGTCGTTTCGCAACACCCGGGATCTGGCCCAGCACGCCGAACGCTGGGGCTACCGGCGCTTCTGGTTGGCCGAACACCATGGCATGCCGGGGATTGCGAGCGCGGCCACGGCCATCCTGATCGGGCATGTCGCCGCAGCGACTTCCAGCATCCGCGTCGGCGCCGGCGGCATCATGCTGCCCAACCATTCACCGCTGGTGATTGCCGAGCAGTTCGGCACCCTGGAGGCTCTCTATCCCGGGCGCATCGACCTCGGGCTGGGCCGCGCGCCGGGCTCGGACCAGGTCACGGCGCGCGCGCTGCGGCGCAATTTGGCCTCGGACGCCGACGAGTTCCCGCAGGACGTGGTCGAGTTGATGGCCTACTTCGCGGCCGATCCACGGCTGCCGGTGCGCGCCGTGCCGGGCACCGGCGCCAACGTGCCGGTCTGGATCCTGGGCTCCAGTCTGTTTGGCGCGCAACTCGCGGCCGCACTGGGCTTGCCGTACGCCTTTGCCTCGCATTTCGCGCCGGCCCAGATGATGGAGGCCGTGGCCCTGTATCGTGCAAATTTCCGGCCCTCCAGACAAATGCCCGAACCCTATGTGATGCTGGGCTTCAACGTGATCGCAGCCGACACTGACGAGGAGGCGGCGTATCTGGCCACGTCCAAGCAGCAGGCCTTCGTGAGCCTGCGCAGTGGCCGCCCTGTGCGCCTGCCGCCGCCGCAGGCCGACTATCTGAGTACGATCGGGCCCCAGGAGCACGCCTTGCTCGCGCAATCGCTGTCATGCTCGGCCGTCGGTTCGCCCGCCACGGTGCAGGCGGGGCTGCAATCCTTCATCGACCGCACCGGCGCCGACGAGTTGATGATTGCGTCGCAGTGTTTCGAGCATGCGGCGCGCCTGCGTTCCCACGAGATCGCGGCGCAAGTGCGAGGCGCGCTGCGCTCAAGCGCCCGCTGACCCTGCGGCATCACTGCCGCATGACACCAGTCGCGGCGCAGGCGGCGTCTGGACGCGGCTGCACGCAGATCAATTCAGTTACGATTCAGGGGTAATGGATGAGGTGCGGGCGGCCATCCCGCTGCATCGAGTCAGGATCCGGACCGCTCGCGCTACCCGTGCGTGTCGGTCCGGCGGCAGCGACCAGACGCAAGACATGATCGAGCGAGGAGTGACGCGAATGAGCCAGAACGGCCCCCTACATCTGCACGTGCCGGAGCCGACCGGGCGCCCCGGCCGCGAAACCGATTTTTCCTTTCTGCATCTCTCGCGCGCTGGCGAGGTGCGCCGTCCTCCCGTGGACGCCGCGCCGGCGGCCACCAACGATCTGGCGCGCAGCCTCGTTCAGGTGCTCGATGGCCAGGGGCGGGCCGTCGGGCCCTGGGCCCCGCAGCTCGACGCGCAACGCCTGCGCCAGGGGCTGCGCGCCATGATCAAGACGCGCGTGTTCGATGCCCGCATGTTGATTGCGCAGCGGCAGAAGAAAATCTCCTTCTACATGCAGTGCCTGGGCGAGGAGGCGATTGCGGTCGCTCACGCGATGGCGCTGGCGCCGGGTGATATGTGCTTTCCCACCTATCGGCAGCAGGGCCTGCTGCTGTCGCGTGACGATGTCTCCCTGGTCGAGCTGATCTGCCAGCTCATGTCGAACGAGCGCGATCCGCTCAGGGGGCGCCAGTTGCCGGTGATGTATTCATACAAGCGCGCGGGTTTCTTCTCGATCTCTGGCAACCTGGCGACGCAGTTCATCCAGGCGGTGGGCTGGGGCATGGCCTCGGCGATCAAGGGCGACACGAAAATCGCTTCGGGCTGGATCGGCGATGGCGCTACCGCCGAAGCAGACTTCCATACCGCGCTCACGTTTGCCCATGTTTACCGGGCGCCAGTGATCCTGAACGTGGTGAACAACCAGTGGGCGATCTCGTCCTTCCAGGCGATTGCGGGCGGCGAGGGCACCACCTTCGCGGGGCGCGGCGTGGGCTGCGGCATCGCCTCGCTGCGGGTTGACGGCAATGACTTCCTCGCGGTGTACGCGGCCTCCATGTGGGCCGCCGAGCGCGCGCGCAGCAACCTCGGGCCGACCCTGATCGAATGGGTGTCCTACCGTGCCGGCCCGCACTCCACGTCCGACGATCCCAGCAAGTACCGTCCATCAGATGATGCCGCCCGCTTTCCCCTGGGTGATCCGATTGCGCGCCTGAAGCGGCACCTCATCGGTCTGGGGGCCTGGTCCGAGCAGGAACATGAGCAGGTGCAAAAGGAACTGGAGGCCGAGGTGGGCGCCGCGCAGAAAGAGGCCGAGCGTTACGGAACGCTGGCCGACGGCCGCATGCCCGATGCCGCGACGATGTTCGAAGGCGTCTACAAGGACATGCCGGCGCATTTGCGTCGCCAGCGAGAGCAGCTTGGAGCCGGATCATGAGCGACGCAAGCAACAGCGTAAAAAAGACGCCCATGAGCATGATCCAGGCGCTGCGCTCGGCCATGGATGTGATGCTGGCACGCGACAGCAATGTCGTGGTGTTCGGCGAGGACGTGGGTTACTTCGGCGGTGTGTTTCGCTGCACCGAGGGCCTGCAGGCCAAGTACGGCACTTCGCGCGTGTTCGATACCCCGATCTCCGAAGGCGGCATTGTCGGGGTGGCGGTCGGCATGGGCGCCTACGGGCTGCGCCCGGTGGCCGAGATCCAGTTCGCCGACTATTTCTATCCGGCGTCCGATCAGATCGTGTCCGAGGCGGCGCGCCTGCGGCATCGGTCCAACGGGGACTTCAGCGCGCCGATGACGATCCGCATGCCCTGTGGCGGCGGCATCTATGGCGGGCAGACGCACAGCCAGAGTCCGGAAGCGCTGTTCACGCACGTGAGCGGCCTGCGCACGGTGATTCCGTCGAATCCGTACGACGCCAAGGGCCTGCTGATTGCATCGATCGAGAACGACGACCCGGTGATCTTTCTCGAACCCAAGCGCCTGTACAACGGGCCGTTCGATGGCCACCACGACAAACCGGTGGTGCCGTGGTCCAAACACTCGCTGGGCGAGGTGCCCGAGGGCTATTACACGGTGCCGCTGGAGTCGGCCGCCGTGTTTCGCGCGGGCACGCAACTGACGGTGTTGACCTACGGCACCATGGTGTTCGTTTCGGAAGCGGCGGCTCAGGAGAGTGGCATCGACGCCGAAATCATCGACCTGCGCAGCCTGTGGCCGCTGGACCTGGACACCATCGTGGCGTCCGTAAAGAAGACCGGCCGCTGCGTGGTGGTGCATGAGGCCACGCGCACCAGCGGCTTCGGCGCCGAACTCTGCGCGCTGGTGCAGGAGCACTGTTTTTATCATCTGGAGGCACCGATCGAGCGGGTGACTGGATGGGACACGCCGTATCCGCATGCGCAGGAGTGGGCCTATTTTCCCGGGCCGGCGCGGGTCGCGGCAGCGCTGCAGCGCGCGACGGAGGCATGATGGGTATTCACGTGATCAAGATGCCGGACATTGGCGAAGGCATCGCCGAGGTGGAACTGGTGGCATGGCGCGTGCAGCCCGGCGAAACCGTGGCCGAGGACCAGATCCTGGCCGACGTGATGACCGACAAGGCGACCGTCGAGATTCCCTCGCCCGTGGTCGGCAAGGTGCTGGCGCTCGGCGGTGCGGTTGGACAGGTGATGGCAGTGGGGGCGGATTTGATCCGCATCGAGGTGGCGGGCGAGGGCAATGCCGGCGCCGGTAGTCCGGTTGCCGCGGCGCCATCTTCTGTCGCGAGTGCGGCGCCGCTCGGTGTGACAGCGGCCGTGGCTACGCCTGTGCCTGCGGCGCCCAAGGCGGCATCCGTGCCCGTGCGGATGGCCTCGGTACCTGCCGCTGCGGAACCCCGTCCCGTTCCCGTTGGCGACAAGCCAATAGCCTCGCCGGCGGTGCGCCGGCGTGCTTGGGAATTGGGGGTTGATCTGCAAAACGTACAGGGGCGCGGCACCGCGGGCCGCATCATGCAGGCGGATCTCGAAGCGTTTGCGGCGCGCGCGGGCTTGCAGCGGCCGGGTGCTGCGGCTGCCGCACCGCAATATGCGCATCGCGACAGCGAAGCGACGATTCCTGTCATTGGGCTGCGCCGCATGATTGCGCGGAAAATGCAGGAGGCCAAACGCCGTATTCCGCATTTCACCTACGTCGAGGAAATCGATGTCACCGAACTGGAGGCACTGCGCAAGCGTCTGAACGAGCACTGGGGCACGCAGCGCGGTCGCCTTACGGTGCTGCCGCTGCTGATCCGCGCCATCGTGCTGGCCGTGCGCGACTTCCCACAGATCAATGCGCGCTTTGACGACGATGCCGGCGTGGTGACGCGTTATGGCGCGGTTCACATGGGCGTTGCCACGCAGACCAGCGCAGGCTTGATGGTTCCGGTGCTGCGCCATGCGGAAGGTCTGGATCTCTGGGCCAGCGCGGCGGGTGTCACGCGCCTGGCCGAGGCGGCGCGTGCCGGCAGGGTGACGCGCGATGAGCTGACGGGTTCCACCATCACCATCACGAGCCTGGGTGCGCTGGGCGGTATTGTTTCCACGCCGGTGATCAATCACCCGGAAGTGGCGATCGTCGGCGTGAACCGCATGGTCGAGCGCCCGATGATGCGCGGCGGCGCCGTGGTGCCGAGGCTGATGATGAATCTGTCATCCTCCTTCGACCACCGCGTGGTCGATGGCGTGGATGCGGCGGAATTTATCCAGGCATTGCGGGGCTTGCTGGAATGTCCCGCCACGTTGTTCGTGGAATAGTCGGCCACCTTCGAAAGTTGTCCATGTTGCTTGACGCGGCCCAATCCCAACTCGTGCTGGTGGACTATCAGATTCGCCTGGTGCCGGCCGTCTTCGAGAGCGCGGCCGTGGTCGGTAATGCCGTGCGGCTGGGCAAGCTCGCGCGCCTGATGGGTGTTCCCGTGTGGGGCACCGAAGAGAATCCTTCCCGACTCGGCGAGAACCTGCCCGAGGTGCGTGCCCTGTGCGGCCGAACGCTGGGCAAGATGCAGTTCAGCGCGGTGGCGGAGGGGCTGGGCGAGTGGCTGCGGCCACCGGCCAAGGCGCTGCAGGGCAACGCGCGCAGCCTGCCCCGGCATCTGCAAAAGCCTGCGAGCCAGGGTGAGCGGGACATGATCGTGATCGCGGGTTGCGAAACCCATGTCTGTCTGCTGCAGACGGCCTTGGATCTGCTCGAAGACGACTTCGATGTCTGGGTCGTGACCGACGCGTGCGGTTCACGCACCGAGCGCAATCGCGATGCGGCCTTCGACCGACTGGCGGGCGCCGGCGCGGAACTCGTGAGTACTGAAATGGTGGTATTCGAGTGGCTGCGCAGCGCGGCGCACCCGAATTTCGGGACGGCTCTCGCTCTGATCAAGTAAGGCCGGGTTCGACGCCGACCTGCCTGGCCGACGCCGCCGTTGTTCCCGCAGGTAGCGCCAACTGCGGTGTCCCGGCACGGTGATGTGGTTTGGCCCAGAATCGAGTTGAAGCAACCAGGACGCGCAGGGTTTGAGCCCTCCCTCGCGCTCGTTCATGAATAGAGGTTCGAAGGAGACATCGATGACGAAGTACGCCGACTTTTACCGCCGCTCGCTGGATGACCGAGACGCCTTTTGGCGCGAGCAGGCTGGCTTGATCGACTGGAATACGCCGCCGCGGCAGATCTGCGACTACAGCAACCCCCCGTTCGCGCGCTGGTACCTCGGCGGCACGACCAACCTGTGCCACAACGCGGTGGATCGGCACCTCAAGGACCGGCCCAACCAGACCGCGTTGATTTGTGTTTCGACCGAAACCTGCACCGAGAAGACCTACTCGTTCCGCGAACTGCACGCGGAGGTACAGCGTACCGCCGCCATGCTCAGGGAACTGGGTGTCCGCAAAGGTGACCGCGTATTGATCTACATGCCGATGATTGCGCAGGCTGCCTTCACGATGCTGGCCTGCGCGCGTATCGGCGCGATTCATTCGGTCGTGTTTGGCGGATTTGCCAGCGCCAGCGTCGCCAGCCGGATCGACGACGCTGCGCCCAAACTAATCGTCAGCGCCGACGCCGGTTCGCGCGGCGGCAAGGTGGTGGAGTACAAGCCATTGCTCGATGAGGCGATCCGCCTTTCCAAGCACAAACCGGATGCCGTGCTGCTCGTGGATCGCGGTCTTTCAGCTATGAATGTGATAGCCGACCGTGACCATCTATGGGGGGCTTTGCGGCAAAAGCATCTGGATGCGGTGGTGCCGTGCGAATGGCTCGAATCCAACGACATCAGCTACACCATCTATACGAGCGGCACCACGGGCAACCCCAAGGGCGTGCAGCGCGACACCGGAGGCTATGCGGTTGCGCTCGCCGCCAGCATGAAGTACATCTTTGGCGGAAAGGCGGGTGAAACCTACTTTTCCACCAGCGATATCGGGTGGGTGGTGGGACACAGCTACATCGTCTATGGCCCGTTGATCGCGGGCATGGCCACGATCATGTACGAAGGCTTGCCGACTCGGGGGCTGGACGGGGAGTCGAACCCCGGCATCTGGTGGCAACTGGTGGAGAAATACAAGATCACGCAGCTTTTCTCCGCACCGACGGCGGTGCGGGTGCTGAAGAAGCACGACCCCGTCTACCTGAAAAAATACGACATATCCAGCCTGAAGACGCTGTATCTGGCTGGCGAGCCGCTGGACGAGCCGACGGCGCAATGGATCAGTGACGCGTTGGGTGTGCCGGTCATCGACAACTACTGGCAAACCGAGACCGGCTGGCCGATCCTGACGATTGCCAACGGCGTGGAGAAAGCGCCGAGCAAATTCGGCAGCCCGGGTATCGCCATGTATGGATATGACGTCAAGCTGCTCAACGAGAGCACGGGTGAGGAATTGCGGGGTGTTGGCGAGAAGGGGGTGGTCGCGATCGAGGGCCCGCTACCCCCTGGCTGCATGCAGACGGTGTGGCGCGATGATGCGCGGTTTGTCAAGACCTACTGGGAGACCGTACCCGGCAAAATGGTCTATAGCACCTTCGATTGGGGCATTCGCGACAAGGACGGTTACTTTTTCATTCTGGGCCGTACCGATGACGTGATCAACGTTGCGGGGCATCGGCTGGGCACCCGCGAGATAGAAGAAACCATTTCCAGCCATCCCAACATCGCCGAGGTGGCGGTGGTGGGCGTGGCGGACCCGCTCAAGGGTCAGGTTGCCATGGCCTTTGCCGTACCCCGGGACGCCGCCAGCGTGAGTGATGACCGGGCGCGGCTGCAGCTGGAGGGCGAGGTGATGAAGCTGGTCGAGCAGCGGCTCGGCGCCATTGCCCGGCCGGCGCGCGTGCGCTTTGTTACCCTGCTGCCGAAAACGCGCAGCGGCAAGCTGCTGCGCCGCGCCATTCAGGCGGTGTGCGAAGACCGCAACCCGGGGGACCTGAGCAGCATGGACGACCCGTCGGCACTGCGCCAGATCACCGATCTGGTTACCGCCAACCGGTAGTCTCGCCCGGCTGCGCCCGGTATTGGACACTACCTCGCAGCCGGTTCAGTGGCACAATGACGCTTTAACGGGGCCTTCCAGCCACTGTCGCATCCGCCAATCGGTCCAGCCGTGTCGCGGGAGGTAACTTAACCACCACATGTTTCCCGCAGGGGAACGGAGGTCAGCGCAATATGAGCGAACAACTGTCGATGCCGGCATCGGCCTACGAAGCCTATCAAGGCAATACCTATCTCTTCGGCGGCAACGCGCCCTACGTCGAGGAGCTCTACGAAAACTACCTGGCCAATCCCGGCAGTGTTCCCGAACACTGGCGCGACTATTTCGACGCCTTGCAGCATGTGCCGGCCGTGGATGGCAGCAATGCCAGGGATGTGCCCCATTTGCCGGTGGTCAACGCCTTTGCCGAGCGCGCCAAGCAGGGCCAGACCCGGGTGGTGGTGGCCAGCGATGACGCGGAGATGGGCCGCAAGCGCACGGCGGTCCAGCAACTGATCGCAGCCTATCGCAATGTAGGTGCCCGCTGGGCCGATCTCGATCCGCTCAAGCGAGCCGAACGGGACCGCATCCCGGAACTGGAGCCATCATTTTACGGTTTTGCCGACGCTGACCAGGAAACGGTTTTCGATACGGGAAACACGTTTTTCGGCAAGGACACCATGTCCTTGCGCGATCTGCTGAACGCGCTGCGGGAGACGTATTGCGGAACGATCGGCGCCGAGTACATGTATGCCACCGACCAGATCAAGAAGCGCTGGTGGCAGCAAAAACTCGAAAGCATCCGCAGCAAGCCGAATTTCATACCCGAGAAGAAATTGCACATTCTCGACCGGCTGACCGCGGCCGAAGGGCTGGAGCGATTTCTTCACACCAAATACGTGGGCCAGAAGCGCTTTTCCCTCGAAGGCGGCGAGAGCTTCATTGCGAGCATGGACGAACTGATCCAGCGCGGCGGTGCGCTGGGCCTGCAGGAGATCGTGATCGGCATGGCGCACCGCGGCCGGCTCAACGTTCTGGTGAATTCGCTCGGCAAGGTGCCCGCCAGCCTGTTCGCCGAATTCGATCACACGGCGCCGGAAGATCTGGCCAGCGGCGATGTGAAGTACCACCAGGGCTTCAGTTCGGATGTGACCACGTCCGGTGGCCCGGTGCACCTGACGCTGGCCTTCAATCCGTCGCACCTCGAAATTGTCAACCCGGTGGTCGAAGGCTCGGTGCGCGCCCGCATGGACCGGCGCGACGACCCGCAGGGGCGCCAGGTGTTGCCGGTCATCGTGCACGGCGATGCGGCCTTTGCCGGCCAGGGCGTGGTGATGGAAACGCTGGCTCTGGCGGAAACGCGCGGCTATTCCACGGGCGGCACCGTGCACATCGTGATCAACAACCAGATCGGCTTCACCACCAGCGACCCGCGCGACAGCCGCTCGACGCTTTACTGCTCGGATGTCGTCAAGATGATCGAGGCGCCAGTGCTGCACGTGAACGGCGACGATCCCGAGGCCGTGGTGCTGGCCACCCAGATTGCGCTCGACTACCGCATGGAGTTCCAGAAGGATGTCGTGGTCGACATCGTCTGCTTCCGCAAGTTGGGCCACAACGAGCAGGACACGCCCGCGCTGACGCAGCCGCTAATGTACAAGAAGATCGTCGCGCACCCGGGCACGCGCAAGCTGTATGCCGACAAGCTGACGGCGCAGGGCATGGGCGCCACGCTGGGCGACGACATGGTGAAGGCCACGCGCGCCGCGCTGGACGCCGGCAAGAGCACGTTCGATCCGGTGTTGACCAACTTCAAGAGCAAGTACGCGGTCGACTGGACGCCCTTTCTGGGCAAAAAATGGACCGATGCCGGCGACACCGCGATCCCGATGTCCGAATGGAAGCGGCTGGCGGACAAAATCACCACAATCCCTGGCAATGTCACTCCGCACATGCTGGTGAAAAAGGTCTATGACGACCGGGCCGCCATGGGCCGTGGTGACATTCCGGTGGACTGGGGCATGGGCGAGCACATGGCTTTTGCGTCGCTCGTGGCCAGTGGCTATCCGGTGCGCCTGTCGGGGGAAGATTCCGGGCGCGGCACGTTTTCGCACCGCCACGCCGTGATCCATGACCAGAACCGCGAGAAGTGGGACACCGGGACCTACACGCCGCTGCAGAATGTGACCGAAAACCAGGCGCCGTTCACGGTCATCGACTCAATCCTGTCGGAAGAGGCGGTGCTGGCCTTCGAGTACGGCTATGCCTCGAACGATCCGAACACGCTGGTGATCTGGGAGGCCCAGTTCGGCGACTTCGCCAATGGCGCCCAGGTGGTGATCGACCAGTTCATCGCGTCCGGCGAAGTCAAGTGGGGCCGCGTCAACGGCATCACGCTGATGTTGCCGCACGGCTACGAAGGGCAGGGGCCGGAGCACAGTTCGGCGCGGCTGGAGCGCTTCATGCAGTTGTGCGCGGATACCAACATGCAGGTGGTGCAACCGACCACCGCCAGCCAGATCTTCCATGTGCTGCGCCGCCAGATCGTGCGCAGCCTGCGCAAGCCGCTGGTCATCATGACGCCCAAGTCGCTGCTGCGCGCCAAGGACGCGGCATCGCCCCTGTCCGAGTTCACGCGGGGCGGCTTTCAGACCGTGATTCCCGAGCACAAGGAAGAGGTGAACAAACGCGCCGACAAGGTCCGGCGCATCATCGCCTGCTCCGGCAAGGTGTATTACGACCTGGTCAGGAAGCGCGAGGAACGGGAGGCGGACGACGTCGCCATCGTGCGGGTGGAGCAGCTTTATCCATTTCCCCACAAGGCGTTTGCGGCGGAGCTCAAGAAATACCCGGGCGCGACCGACATCGTGTGGTGCCAGGACGAGCCGCAGAATCAGGGCGCCTGGTTCTTCGTGCAGCATTACATTCATGAAAACATGCGCGAAGGGCAGAAGCTGGGCTACTCGGGCCGCGTGGCTTCTGCCTCCCCGGCGGCCGGTTATTCACACCTGCATCAGGAACAGCAAAAGGCCCTGGTGGACGGCGCGTTTGCCAAGCTCAAAGGCTTTGTGCTGACCAAGTGAGGGCTATGCCCGCGTCCAGAATAAATCCACAGAAATCCCGAAAGAATTCAAATGGCATTCGTAGAAGTCAAAGTCCCGCAACTGTCCGAGTCGGTCGCGGAAGCCACCTTGCTCCAATGGAAGAAGAAGGTCGGCGAACAGGTCGCGATCGACGAAATCCTGATCGAGATCGAAACCGACAAGGTCGTGCTGGAAGTTCCCGCGCCCGCGGCCGGCGTGATTGCCGAATTGACGGTCGCGGACGGCGCCACTGTGGTGGCCGAACAGCTGATCGCCCGAATCGACACCGAAGGCAAAGCGGTCACTTCGGCGCCGGCACCCGCTGCTGCCGCGCCTGTGGCCGCGCCGGCACCGGCAGCGGCTGCTGCTGCAACCAGTGGCGCGATGGCCGGTGTGGCCATGCCGGCGGCCGCCAAGCTGATGGCCGACAACCAGTTGGCGGCCGGCTCGGTGCCCGGCACCGGCAAGGATGGCCGCGTCACCAAGGGGGATGTGCTCGGCGCGGTAGTTGCGGGAACTACAAAACCTGTAGCGCCAGTGCCAATTCCGGTAACGGCCCCGGCCAAATCTCTTCCTCAAGTGACGACACCCGCCGTGCATCTGGGCGATCGCCCCGAGCAGCGTGTGCCGATGAGCCGGTTGCGCGCGCGTGTGGCCGAACGCTTGCTGCAGTCTCAGGCGACCAACGCGATTCTGACCACCTTTAACGAGGTCAACATGGCGCCGGTGATGGACATGCGCAAGCGTTTCCAGGAAAAGTTCGAGAAGGAGCACGGCGTCAAGATCGGCTTCATGAGCTTCTTCGTGAAGGCGGCCGTGCATGCGCTGAAAAAGTATCCGGCGATCAATGCTTCGGTCGATGGCACGGACATCGTGTACCACGGCTACTTCGACATCGGCATTGCCGTTGGTTCGCCGCGCGGCCTGGTGGTGCCGATTCTGCGCAATGCCGATCAAATGAGTTTTGCCGATATTGAAAAGAAAATCGCCGAGTACGGCGCCAAGGCGCGTGACGGCAAGCTGTCCATGGAAGAGCTCACCGGCGGCACGTTCTCGATCTCGAACGGGGGGGTGTTCGGTTCCATGTTGTCCACGCCCATCATCAACCCGCCGCAATCGGCCATCCTGGGCGTGCATGCGACCAAGGACCGCGCCGTCGTCGAGAACGGCCAGGTGGTAGTGCGCCCCATGAATTACCTGGCCCTGAGCTACGACCACCGCATCATCGACGGCCGGGAAGCCGTGCTCGGTCTGGTGGCCATGAAGGAAGCGCTGGAAGACCCGGCGCGCCTGCTGTTTGATATTTAACACTCACCCCTAGGCTGCGCGCGCCTCGTGTCGCTTCGCCACCCCCCTGCAAGGGGCAACACCAGCGGCCTGGCTGAGCCGGTTCCGCGGTGTTCCGCGAAGGGACTCGTGGATGTCGCGCCGTGACAGAAAATTGAAACGGGAAATTCCATGAGCAAACAGTTTGATGTGATCGTCATCGGCGGTGGTCCTGGCGGTTATGTGGCGGCGATTCGTGCCGCCCAACTGGGCTTTAACGTGGCCTGCATTGACGAATGGAAGAACGCCAAAGGCGGCCCGGCACTGGGTGGCACCTGCACCAACGTCGGCTGCATTCCCAGCAAGGCGCTGCTGCAGTCTTCCGAAAACTTCGATCAGGCCGGGCATCACTTTGCCGACCATGGCATTGAGGTCAAAGGCCTCGCCATGGACGTGGCGAAGATGCTGGGCCGCAAGGACGCGGTGGTCAAGCAGAACAACGATGGCATCCAGTACTTGTTCAAGAAGAACAAAATCACGTTTTTCCATGGCCGCGGCACTTTTGCCAGGTCGTCGGATGCGGGCTACGAGATCACCGTCGCGGGCAGTGCTCCCGATACGCTCGTGGGCAAGCACGTCATCATCGCCACCGGCTCCAATGCGCGCGCCTTGCCGGGGGTGCCGTTCGACGAAGAGATGATTCTGTCGAACGACGGGGCCTTGCGCGTCGGTGCCGTGCCTGCCCGGCTGGGCTTGATTGGTTCGGGCGTGATCGGCCTGGAGATGGGCTCGGTCTGGCGCCGCCTGGGCTCGGACGTCACGGTGCTGGAGGCGCTGCCGACCTTCCTCGGCGCGGTGGATGAGCAGATCGCCCGGGAGGCGAAGAAAGCCTTCGACAAGCAGGGACTGAAGATCGAACTCGGCGTCAGGGTCGGCGAGGTCAAGTCTGGCAAGAAGGGCGTGAGTGTCGCCTGGACGAACGCAAGGGGCGAAGCCCAGACGCTCAACGTGGACAAGCTGATCGTCTCGATCGGCCGGGCGCCGAACACGATCGGCCTGGGCGCGCAGGTCATCGGCCTCCAACTCGACGAGCGCGGCGCCATTGTGGTGGATTGGGATTGCAAGACCAATTTGCCGAATGTCTGGGCGATCGGGGACGTGGTGCGCGGCCCCATGCTGGCGCACAAGGCCGAAGAGGAAGGCGTGGCGGTGGCCGAGCGCATGGCAGGCCAGCATGGGCATGTCGACTTCAATACCGTTCCGTGGGTGATCTACACCAGCCCCGAGATCGCGTGGGTTGGCCAGACCGAGCAGCAGCTCAAGGCGTCGGGCCGCGCCTATAAGGCCGGCACCTTCCCGTTCCTCGCCAACGGCCGCGCGCGTGCGCTGGGCGACACGACCGGCATGGTCAAGTTTCTGGCCGATGCCGCGACCGATGAAATCCTGGGCGTGCACATCGTCGGTCCCCAAGCCAGCGAGCTGATCTCGGAGGCCGTGGTAGCGATGGAATTCCGGGCCAGCAGCGAGGATATTGCCCGCATTTGCCACGCTCATCCGTCCTTGAGCGAGGCAACCAAGGAAGCGGCCCTGGCCGTCGACAAGCGTACCCTGAACTTCTGAGGTGGCGCCGGGCATGTCGGTGGCGCACTCGGTCCGGCAGGCGTACGAGGCCGAACTCTCGGCGCGGGGCTACCGCAGCGATCCGGCGCAGTTGCGCGCGGTCGACGCGCTGGAGCGCTGTGCGGACGAATGGGCCGCGTACAAGGAACAGCGCTCGAACGCCTTCAAGAAGCTGATCAACCACCCTGACATTCCGCGCGGCGTGTATATGTACGGCGGCGTGGGGCGCGGCAAGAGCTTTCTGATGGATTGCTTCTACAACGCCGTACCGCTCAATCGCAAGACCCGGCTGCATTTTCATGAATTCATGCGCGAGGTGCACCGGGAACTGACCGAACTGCAGGGCACCGTCAACCCGCTCGACGAGCTGGGCCGGCGCATCGCCCGGCGTTACCGCCTGATCTGTTTTGATGAATTTCATGTGTCGGATATCACCGATGCGCTCATCCTGCACCGGCTGCTGGCGGCCCTGTTCGAAAACGGCGTGGGGTTTGTCACGACGTCGAATTTTCGTCCAGACGATCTCTACCCGGGGGGGCTGCATCGCGACCGCATGCTGCCCGCGATCCGCCTGCTTAACGAGAATCTCGAAGTCATCAGTGTGGACAACGGCGTCGACTACCGCCGGCAGACGCTCGAGCAACTGACGATGTACCATACCCCGCTGGGTCCCTCGGCCGACAAGGCGATGCGGGCGGCGTTCAACCGGCTGGCCGAGGTGCGCGACGAAGATCCCGCGCTGCACATCGAGGCCCGCGAGATCCGGGCCTTGCGCCGTGCCGGTGGCGTGGTCTGGTTTGACTTCAAGACCTTGTGCGGGGGGCCGCGTTCGCAGAACGACTATCTGGAAATCGCCAGCCAGTTTCACACGGTGTTGCTCAGCGATGTGCCGCACATGCCGATGCGCATGGCGTCGGAGGCGCGGCGGTTTACCTGGCTCGTGGATGTGCTGTACGACAGGCGTGTCAAGCTCATCATGTCGGCGCAGGTGCCACCCGAGGCGTTGTACACCGAAGGGCCGCTGGCGCACGAGTTTCCGCGCACGGTGTCACGCCTGACGGAAATGCAGTCCAGCGAATTTCTGGCGCTCGAACGGCGGACCGTGGATACTCGGCTGACATGAACCGACTCTTCTCCGCCGTGGTTCTCGCGGGTTGCTGCGCGGTGGCGGCGGCGCAGACCGCCAGCGTCTCGCCGGATCAGGCGGCCGCCGCTGAGCACGCGGCGATCAATGCCGAGCGCAGCCGCAGCGAGGCCGCCTATCTGGCGGAAAAAAAAGTGTGCTACCAGAAGTTTGCCGTGAACGACTGCCTGCGCGATGCCGGGGAACGCGAGCGAAAAATACGGGCCGATCTGAGGCGCCGGGAAATTGCCATCGACGATGCGCAGCGCAAGCGCCAGGCGGCGGAGCAGGCGCAGCGCCGCAAGGCGAGCGCCGCGGCCCGACAACAGGCGGGCGAGCAGGCCGCGGCCCGGCGCGCGCAGGGTGCGCAGAATTTGCAAAAGCAGCAGGAGCGCGCTGCCGACAACGCGAGCGATCGTGCGAAGGCGGCTGCGACCGCGCGTGAAAGCGCCCAGGAGGCGCAGGGCAGGATGCAGCGGCATCTGGACGAGACCGCATCGCAGGCGCGCAAGGCCGCCGCGGCGCCGGCCGAGCGCGCGCGCTACGAAGAAAAGCTCAAGGCCGCCGCCGAGAAAAAGGCGCTGCTTGACAAGCAATTGCAGGACAACACGAGCCCTCCGGCTAAACCCTTGCCGATGCCGCCCTGACGCAGATGCTCGCGCCAGGACGGGCGGGCTTTAGTTGTGGCGTCAAGGGGCCAGGGGCTCCAGCTTGACGATCACCAGCGACATGTTGTCGCCGCCGCCATGCGCGCGCGCGCGCGCCTTGTCGACCATGAACTCGGCTGCTTCCCGCGGCGACAGGACCGACAGCAGGGAGCTCATTTCCTGCGGGCTGAAGTAATGCCAGATGCCATCACTGCACGCCATCAGAATGTCGCCCGGACGCAACTGGGGAATGAAATGCGTGTCTATCGGTGGTTCACTCTCGGTGCCCAGGCATCCCATCAGGATATTCGATTGGGGGTGTGACTCGGCCTGCGCTTCGGTGATCTCCCCGCGATCCACCATGGCCTGGACCAACGAGTGATCGATGGTCCGTTTGACCAATTTTTCTCCGTGGAACTGGTAGATGCGAGAGTCTCCCGCGTGAATCCAGTGGCAGTCGCCGCGCGGATTGATCAGGAATGCCGCGATCGTGCTGTGCGGTTCCTGCTCGGCGGAAATGGCAGTCAGCTTGATGACAATATGGGCTTCCTGCACGAGCTGCTGCAGCATCGCCGAAGCGTCGTCGCTCTCGGGCGCGTAGCGGTCGAACAACTGGGTCGCGGTCATCAGAACCTGATCGGAGGCCTTGCGGCCGCCGCTGCGGCCCCCCATGCCGTCCGCCACCACGGCCAGCAGGCAGCCCGCGGTACGCGGGTGTTCCAGCAGGGCCACCTGATCCTGCTGATATTCGCGGTCGCCCTTGTGGATACCCGTCGAGGCGGTGAGTCGATAACCTTTGGCCATACAGAGTTTTCAAGCGCGCACGCGCTCGATTAATCGCTGTGAAACACGTATTATCAGGTGAAGATGAACCCAGCTCGCACGGATTGAATTTTTGGACTCGAATCTGCATTCCCCGGAACGGCGCCTGATCGAGTTGCGCATGGAACATGCCGATCTGGATGCCCTGATTGACCGGGCCGGCCATGAAACGCCGCCCGATGAACTCATGATGCGCCGGCTGAAAAAGCGCCGGCTGGCCCTGCGTGACCAGATCTGCCAGCTGGAGCTGGAGCTGGACCCCAAAGAACCCGCATGAGTTTGCACGACCTGGTGGGGGCGGCGTTCGCGCCCGACGGCGTGCTCTCGCGCGCCGCGGAACAGTTCAAACCGCGCAACGAACAAATGGCGATGGCGCTGGCCGTGGCGCGCACCATCGAAGACGGCGGCGCGTTGGTGGTGGAAGCCGGCACCGGTGTTGGCAAGACTTATTCCTATCTGGTTCCTTCGCTGCTCAGCGGCGAGCGGGTGCTGCTGTCCACCGCCACGAAAACGCTGCAGGACCAGCTGTTCGGGCGCGATCTGCCCAGGCTGGTTCAGGCGCTTCGCTTGCCGGTGCGCAGCGCCCTGCTCAAGGGCCGGGGCAGCTACCTTTGCGTACATCGTCTGGAGCTGGCCCGGCGCGATGCGCAGCTACCGGATCGAGGCGCACTGCGGGCCCTGGCCAAGGTCGAGCAATGGGCCCGCGCGACGCGTACCGGCGATCTGGCCGAATTGCCCGGGCTGGACGAGCGCTCGCCGCTGATTCCACTGATCACATCGACCCGCGAGAATTGCCTGGGTGCGTCGTGCCCGCAGTTTCGCGCCTGTCACGTGAATCTGGCGCGGCGCGAGGCCCTGGCTGCCGACGTGGTGGTCATCAACCACCATCTTTTTTTTGCCGATCTGGCGGTGCGCGAATCGGGCATGGCCGAGCTGCTGCCCACCGTGCGGATCGCGATTTTCGACGAGGCCCATCAGTTGAACGAAACCGGCGTGCAGTTTCTCGGTACACGCCTGGGCACCGGGCAATTGCTCGACTTCGCCCGCGACACCCTTGCGGCCGGCCTGCAATTTGCCCGCGGACTGGCCGATTGGCAGTCAGTGGTTTCGGCCATCGAGCACGCGGCGCGCGAATTGCGCCTGACGGTTGGCAAGGTTTATCCAGGCGCGAAGTTGCGCTGGACCGGTGCCGCACCCGAAAACGTGAGCGCGGATGCCTGGGCCCAGGCACTGAAAGAGCTGCATGCGGGGTGCACACAGGCCATGGCGGCGCTGGATACGGTCAGCGAGACGGCGCCGGACTTCGTGCGACTGCACGAGCGTGCCAGCCAGTTTGCCGAGCGCATTGCGGGCTTTTCCGCGGCGGCTGCACTGGACTGTGTGCGATGGGTCGATGTCGGTGCGCAGCTACGGCTCGTCGAGTCGCCGCTGGATATCGCGACGGCGGTGCAAACCCGCCTGCTGCAGGACGGCCAGGACGCATCGGCGCGCAAAGCCTGGATCTTCACCTCCGCCACGCTGGGCGACGACCCGAAGCTGCGCTGGTTTACCGAACCGTGCGGGCTCGCCGGAGCGCAGGTGCTGCGGCTGGGCGGTCCGTTCGACTACGCGCGTCAGGCGGCAGTCTATGTTCCGCGCCAGTTGCCCAAGCCGGGCGATCCGGCACACAGTGCCCAGGTCGCCGAACTGGTGGAAACGGCGGTGCGCCGCCTGGGTGGCCGCACCCTCGTGCTGACGACCACGCTGCGTGCGCTGCGCAGTATCGGCGAGACGCTACAAAGCCGCTTCGACGGCAGCGGCCTGGTCGATGTCCTGGTGCAGGGCCAGTGGCCCAAGCGCCGCCTGATGGAGCGGTTCCGCCGGGGCGATGCCGACGGCCTGCCCGGCTGCGTGCTGGTGGCTTCGGCCTCGTTCTGGGAGGGCGTCGATGTGCCCGGCGACGCCTTGCAACTGGTCATCATCGACAAGCTGCCGTTTCCGCCTCCGAACGACCCGCTGGTGGAGGCGCGCGCGCAGCGCCTGGAGGCGGCGGGGCGCAGTTCGTTCAACGATTATTTCGTTCCCGAGGCGGCGGTGGCGCTCAAGCAGGGCGCGGGCCGGCTGATCCGGCGCGAGTCAGACCACGGAGTGCTGGTGGTGTGCGATACCCGGCTGACCAGCATGGGCTACGGGAAACGCCTGCTGGCTGCGTTGCCGCCAATGCGTCAGCTGCAGTCGCCGGAAGAATTTGAGGCGGCGCTGACGTTGCTGAACGCGCGGCGGGTGCCAGACGGTGCCGCTACCAGATCTTCCACCACGGGTCCGAGTTGGGCTTGAAGCCGCGCGTCAGGTAGGCGCTTTTCGGATAGGTTTTTTCCAGGACGCGCTCCGTGTCATCGCGCAGCTGCGTCAGGCCCAGCGCGTCGTAGGACTTGATCATGATGTACAGGGCCTCTTCCAGCGCCGGCGCATCGGGGTAATTTTTCAGGGCGATCTCGGCGCGATTCACGGCGGCCACATAGGCGCCACGCGTGTAGTAGTAGCGCGCGACATGCACTTCGTACGCGGCCAGCGAGTTGACGATGTAAATCATGCGCTGGCGCGCGTCGGGCGTGTAGCGCGAATCGGGGAACCGGGTCACCAGTTCCTTGAACGACTCGAAAGAATCCTTGGCGGCCTTCTGGTCCCGTTCCGACAGATCCTGGCGGGTCAGGAACGAGAACAGGCCCAGGTTATCGTTGAAATTGCACAAACCCTTGAGGTACAGCGCGTAGTCCGTTGCCGGGCTGGCGGGATGCAGCCGCATGAAGCGGTCGAGGGTCGCAATGGCCTGGGCCTGATCGCCATCCCTGTATTGCGCGTAGGCCTTGTCCAGTTGCGCCTGCTGCGCCAATGTCGTGCCGGCCGCACGGCCTTCCAGCTTCTGAAACAGCGGGACCGCCTTGCCGTAGTTGCCGGCACTCATTTCGTCGTTTGCTTCGGAGTAGATCTTGTTCGGACTCCAGCCAGCGGTTTCGTCCTTGTTGGTAGTGGAGCAGCCCGAGACGAGCACGGTCAAGCCCACCAGCAGCATCAAGACAACCGATAATTTGGCGCGAAACGTCACAGGCAACTTTCTTGAAACAAAGCCGATCGATTATATCGAGCGCCCTCGCGGGCGATGAGCCGCAGCAAGCCCATGAGGACGAGGCGGAGACCGGGCCCGATTCCGAGCTGCGCCAGCTCTGCATGGGGCCGGCGCAGCATGGCGCGCGGCTGGACCGGGCGCTGGCTGCGCTGGTGCCTGAATTCTCGCGCAGCTATCTGCAGCAGTTGATCGAGGCCGGAGCGGTGCAGCTGGGCGACGCCGTTTGCCGCAAGCCGGCCCGGCGAGTCAAGATCGGCGAGCAGGGGTCGATCGAGCTGCGGCCCACGCCGCAAAGCCAGGCGTTCCACCCGCAGGCCATGCCGATCGACGTGGTGTTCGAGGACGAACATCTGCTGGTGCTGAACAAGCCTGCGCCACTGGTGGTGCATCCCGCGCCCGGCCACTGGAGCGGTACCCTGCTCAACGGCTTGCTGGCCCGCGACGACGCGGCCCGGCTTCTGCCACGCGCCGGCATCGTGCACCGCCTGGACAAGGACACGACCGGCCTGATGGTGGTTGCGCGCAGTCGCACCGCGATGGATGCCCTGGTGCAATTGATCGCCGCGCGCGAGGTGAGCCGCCGGTATCTGGCGCTGGCCCATCGTCCGTGGAGCGGGCCGACCACGCGCCAGGTGGACGCGCCGGTGGGGCGCGATCCGCGCAACCGGCTGCGCATGGCCATCGTGGATCTGCGCAAAAATGCCGGGAAGCCCGCATCCACATTGATCAACATGCAACAAAATTGTGAGCATGGCTGTTGGGTTCGCTGCACCTTGCAAACCGGCCGCACGCATCAGATCCGGGTGCATATGGCGTCTCTGGGCCACCCGCTGGTGGCCGACGAGGTGTACGGCGGCGCACCGGCCGCCGGCATGCAGCGGCAGGCCCTGCACGCTTATCACCTGGCATTTGTGCACCCGATGACCGGCCGGGCGCTGGAGTTTCATGCGCCCTTGCCGGCCGACATGCGGCAAGCGCTGTCGGCCTGGGGCCTGCGCGACACCCCATTCAGCGACTGACCGATCTGTTGAGCGTTGCCGTCCGGCGCGTGGCATTTGAATCTCATGCGTTCCGAACGACCACGGCCGTGTTGCCGAACGGCGATGGCGGTCTGGGCGCGACCTTGTTACACTGCGAAAAGCCGGCCAGTTGGACGCTGAGCAACGGGCGCCATGCCTCGATTGCTTCCAAAAAGAACATAGGAGACCACCATGTCCATGCAGAAATCCGCCGAAATCGCAGCGCGGCTTGATCGTTTGCCCCCCTCACGCACGGTCTGGACCATGGTGATCCTGATTTCGCTTGGGGGCGTGTTCGAGTTCTACGACCTGTTTTTCACCGGCTATGTCGCGCCGGGAATGGTCCAGGCCGGGTTGTTCAAGCCGGAGTCGCTGGGTTTCTTTGCGAGCCTGGGGCCGCTCAAGGTGGCCGGCTTCGGCACCTTCGTCTTTGCCACGTTTGCCGGCCTGTGGGTCGGTGCCCTGATATTTGGGTATGTCGCGGATATGTTCGGCCGGCGCGTCGTTTTCACCTGGTCCCTGATCTGGTACATGGTTTGCACTGCCATCATGGCGTTCCAGAGCACGGGCTTCGCGCTCAACATCTGGCGTTTCATCGCGGGGGTCGGCATCGGGGTCGAGCTGGTGACGATCGACACCTATATCTCGGAATTGATTCCGGGCCAGGAGCGCGGCCGCGCGTATGCGGTGAATCAGGTCATTTGTTTTGCCGTGGTGCCGGTGGTGGCGTTTCTCGCCTTCATCCTCAAGGGGACACAGCCGTTCGGCCTGGACTATTGGCGTGTCGTCATCCTGATCGGTACCGTCGGAGCGGCAGTGGTATGGATCCTGCGCCGCAAAATTCCGGAGAGCCCGCGCTGGCTTGCGCGGCATGGCCGCGTCGAAGAGGCCGAGCGCATCGTCGCCGACATCGAGCGCAGGGTCGGCGCCGAAAAGGGCGTGGCGCTGCCGCCACCCCAGCAACTCGCGCCCGAGAAAGAGGGGCGTGGCTCGCTGAAGGAGATCTTCGGGCCGCTCTATCTGAAGCGCACGGTCATCCTGTCCATCTTCAACATGGCGCAGGTCATCGGCTTTTATGGTTTCGCTGCCTGGGTGCCGACTCTGCTGATCAGCCGCGGCATCCATGTCACCCACAGTCTGGAATATGCGTTCATCATCGCCATTGCCAATCCGTTCGGCCCCTTGCTGGGAACGCTGTTTGCCGACAAGCTTGAGCGCAAGACCCAGATTTGCGGGGCCCTTGTGGCAATGGCCGTCGTGATCGCGATATTTTCACAGTCTTCCTCGCCGGCCTTGCTGATTGCTCTTGGCGTGCTGTTCACGCTGGCGTCGAACATCATGTCCTATGCGTACCACGGCTATCAGGCCGAGCTTTATCCCACGCGGATTCGTGCCCGGGCGGTCGGCTTCGTCTATTCGTGGAGCCGGATTGCCGCCGCCTTTGCGGGGCTCGCGATCGGCATCCTTTTGCAGAACTACGGGGTGCCGGGTGTTGCGATCTTCATTGCCGCGTCGATGGTGGTGGGGATCATCATGATCCTGCTCGGGCCGTCCACCACGGGTCTGACGCTGGAGAAAATCAGCCACTAAAGCGGCCGCGCCGGCACCGCGGCCTTTTTCCAATACACTTACGGTGTTCGCGCCTCGCTCGCAAGCTTGAGGCGCGCGTTGCCCGCCCGGCCCCGGCTGCGGGCAACGCTTCGAATTGAATCCCCCGATTTTGCGCATGAGAAATGCGCCTTTTTCCGGAATCAACAACGACATGAATACGGCGGATGCCAAACGCATCCTCGAAACCGCCTTGATCTGCTCGCAGCAGCCGCTGCCGGTGCGCGAGCTGTGTGTCCTGTTCAACGAGGAACTGGCCGCGGACACCATCAAGTCGCTGTTACAGGATCTGCAAAACGACTGGACGCCGCGCGGCGTCGAACTGGTCTGCGTGGCGACGGGCTGGCGCTTCCAAAGCCGCCCCGAGCTGCGCGAGTACCTGGACCGGCTGCATCCGGAGAAGCCGCCGCGCTACAGCCGTGCCGCGCTCGAGACGCTCGCCATCATCGCCTACCGCCAGCCGGTGACCCGGGGCGACATGGAGGACATTCGGGGCGTGACGATCAACTCGCTGATCCTCAAGCAGCTCGAAGACCGCGGCTGGGTCGAGGTGATCGGGCACCGCGAGACGGTGGGGCGGCCCGCGCTGTTTGCCACCACGCGGCAGTTTCTGGACGATTTGGGCATCGAATCGCTGGACCAGTTACCCGTATCGGGCGACGCGCCGGCATCGGCCGCAATGCTCGATGCGTTGGACACGATCGACGATGCGGCGCTGTCCACGGCGCCCGAGGCCGTGGACGTCGACCCGGCGCCGCTTGAGGCGGGCGCGGGCGTGAATATTTCGGCGATGCCCGAATCGCCGACCGATGCCCTGGACGGTGATCCGGCGACCGTACTCAACGGGACTCAAGCATGAACGATCAAACCCCGCCCGAATCAATCTCTCCCTCGGGTGAAGATGAGATGGAAAAAGTGGACTTGACCCCTGCTGTCATTACGCAAGACGCTACGGAAACAGAAGCGGACGACTGGGATGAAGACCTGGATGATGATGCCGCATCGGACGCCGTGCCCGCGCGCCGCAACAAGCCGGCACCGAGCGAACCCCCCGTGCCGATACGCTTCGCCGACGTGATCTCGGGCCAGTTCGATGCCGACGAGGAAAGCGCGGAATTGCCCAGTCCGAAGCGTGTGCTGGAGCCGCAGGCGGACAGCCCCAAGCTGCACAAGGTACTCGCTCAGGCCGGAATGGGCTCGCGCCTGGAGATGGAGCAGCTCATCGTGGAAGGGCGCATCTCGGTGAACAACGAGCCGGCGCATATCGGCCAGCGCATCCAGTTCGGCGACCAGGTCAAGGTCAATGGCAAGCCGATCCGGTTTCGCGTCGATCCGCCGCCGGCCCGCGTGCTCGCCTATCACAAGCCGGTGGGCGAGGTGGTGACGCACGATGATCCGCAAAACCGCCCCACGGTATTTCGCCGCCTGCCCAAGCTCGCGCAAGGCAAGTGGCAGTCGGTCGGGCGGCTGGACTTGAACACCGAAGGCCTGCTGCTGTTCACGAGCTCGGGCGAACTCGCCAACAAGCTGACGCATCCGCGCTTCGGACTGGAGCGCGAGTACGCGGTGCGCGTGCTGGGAGCGCTGAGCAACGAGGAAAAACAGCGCCTGCTGGACGGTGTGAAGCTCGATGACGGCATGGCCCAGTTCGGCGCGATCGAGGACGGCGGCGGTGAAGGCTCGAATTGCTGGTACCGCGTGACGATCTCAGAAGGGCGCAATCGCGAAGTGCGCCGCATGCTGGAAGCGGTGGGCCACGCGGTGAGCCGGCTGATCCGCATCCGTTATGGCGCCATGGTGCTGCCGCGCGGCCTCAAGCGCGGGGCCTGGCTGGAACTGGACGAACACGACATCCGCGCGTTGGTACAGGCGGCCGGTGTCAATGGCCAGGGGCGTGCAGGTGCGCACCCCCAGCGCGGCGGCGCGTCACCGGCAGGTGACGGCGCCGCCCGCGCGGGCGGGCGCAATCGCCGACGCGGCGGACGCGGCGCGGGACCGCGCAATGCCGCTGACGGGTCGGGGCCGCGTCAGGCGGCGCCTTCCGGCGCGCCCCCGGCAAACAACCGGGGCCAGAATCAACGGCGCAAGGAGCGCGGCGACCGCAACGAGCGGCAAAACGGGGGTGCACAACCCGATCCGATGAAAACCTCGTTTGGCTATATCGGTGCGGACAGCTTTTCCCGGCAACGCCAGGGTCAGGGCCAGCGTCGTGGAGGAACGGGCGGAGGGGGGGGGCAGCGGCGCGGCGGTGGCGGTGGCCGTGGCCGCTGAGAGAGAACGATCGTCGTCTCGAACCAAAGCGTGTGTCCGTCCGGCCTTGGGGCGGCGCACGACGCGGGTGCAATTCGGGACCAGCGGCTTGGCACCGGTTAAAATACAAAGCTTTGCCCGTGGGGCGAAAATCAAAATTCAAGCTCAGGAAAAACAGTCATGGCTATCGAACGCACCCTCTCCATCATCAAACCCGATGCCGTTGCAAAAAACGTGATCGGCCAGATTTATGCCCGTTTCGAGGCGGCCGGCCTGAAAGTGATTGCGGCCCGCATGGCGCATCTGTCGCGGGGCGAGGCCGAGGCTTTCTATGCCGTGCACAAGGAACGCCCGTTCTTCAAGGATCTGGTCGACTTCATGATCTCAGGTCCGGTGATGATCCAGGTGTTGGAGGGCAAGAACGCCATCCTGAAAAACCGCGACCTGATGGGCGCCACCGACCCGAAGAAAGCTGCGGCCGGCACCATTCGCGCGGACTTTGCCGACAGCATCGACGCGAATGCCGTGCATGGCTCCGACGCGGCCGAAACGGCCAGCGTGGAAATTGCCTTCTTCTTCGCGAACATGAACGTTTACTCGCGCTGAGCCACCGATCGACGATGAGATGACGGCCAACCTGCTGGACCACGACCTGGAGGGCCTGGCCGCCTTTTGCGAGCGGCACGGAGAAAAGCGTTTCCGCGCCATCCAGCTGTTCCGCTGGATTCACCAGAAGGGGGCCACCGATTTTGACCAGATGAGCGATCTGGCCAAGTCCCTGCGTGAAAAGCTGAAGACGACGGCCCACATCAAAGGCTTGCCGGTGATCTCGCAGCAGGAGTCGCTCGACGGCACCATCAAATGGCTGTTCGACGTGGGCGCCGGCAATGCGGTCGAGGCGGTTTTCATTCCCGAAGAGGACCGCGGCACCCTGTGCATATCGTCCCAGGCCGGCTGCGCGGTGGGCTGCCGTTTCTGTTCCACCGGTCACCAGGGGTTCAGCCGCAACCTGACCAGCGGCGAGATCGTCGCGCAACTCTGGTTTGCCGAGCATTTTCTGCGCCGGCATCTGGTGCGGGACGAACGCATCATCTCGAACGTGGTGATGATGGGCATGGGCGAGCCGCTGCAAAACTATGGGTCACTGATTCCCGCCCTGCGCACCATGCTGGACGATCACGCTTATGGCCTGTCGCGGCGGCGCGTGACCGTTTCCACGTCCGGGGTGGTGCCCATGATGGACCGACTGGCGCTGGACTGCCCGGTCGCGCTCGCCGTCTCGCTGCATGCGCCGGGCGATGCCCTGCGCGACCACCTGGTTCCGCTGAACCGCAAATACCCGATCGCGGAACTGCTGGATGCCTGCAACCGCTATCTGGAGCACGCACCGCGCGACTTCATCACCTTTGAATATTGCATGCTCGACGGCGTGAACGACCAGCCCGAGCAGGCGCGCGAGCTGGTCCAGCTGATGCAGAAACACCGCGGGGGACAGGGCGTCTGGTGCAAATTCAACCTGATTCCGTTCAACCCCTTCCCGGCGTCCGGATTGCTGTGCTCTCCGCCGACGCGGGTGGCCGCGTTTGGCAAAATTCTGAGCGACGCAGGCATTGTGACCACGGTGCGCAAGACGCGCGGCGACGATATCGCGGCTGCGTGCGGGCAGCTTGCGGGCGATGTGAGGGACCGGACCGGTGTCGGCAGGCGTATCGCGCGCCAGCGCACCGTGATGTTGCAGCCGCACAAGGCAGTGGCCGTGGTGGCCAAGGAGATCTGAAACATGGAAAACCCCGGTACACCGACGCGCCAGCTTGTGCTGTGGCTGTTGCAGCTTGGTTTTGCGGCCGCGGCGCTCACGGGCCTGGCGGGATGCGCGTCGAATCCGACGACGGCCAGCCTGCCGGCGGCCGGAACCGATATCACCACCGAATCCGACCTGTCGCCGGCCCGCAAGCGCGCGCAAATCCGGCTCGATCTGGCAGTGGGGTATTTCCAGCGCGACGAGCTCAAGGTTGCTTTGGACGAAATCAAACGGGCCATCTCGATAGACCCCAGCTTTGCGGAGGCCTACGACTTGCGCGGCCTGGTCTACATGCGACTCGGCGACCCGAAACTGGCGCAGGACAGCTACCTTCGTGCCATGGCGCTCAAGCCGCAGGATGGCAACATCATTCACAACTACGGCTGGATGCTGTGCCAGCAGCACCGCTATCCGGAGGCGGACCAGGCGTTCCAGCGCGCGCTCGCGATACCGACCTACCGCGACCGGGCCAAAACCCTGATGACGGAAGGCCTGTGCCAGATGGAGGCCGGCCAGAAGGCACAGGCGGAGGTCACGCTGACGAAGTCCTACCAACTTGATGCCGGCAATCCCATCACCGGCTACAACCTGGCCAGCCTGCTCTATCAAGGCAACGAGCTGACGCGCGCGCAGTTCTATATCCGGCGCATCAACAACACCGATCTGGCGAACGCGCAGACGCTGTGGCTGGGCATCAAGATCGAGCACCGGTTGAATCATCCCGATGGGGTGTCGCAATTGGGGAGTCAGCTGGAGCAGCGTTTTCCGGGCTCCTCCGAGGCGTCCTTGTATCAGCAGGGCAAATTCAATGACTGAGCCGGTGCATGCCGAGTCTGCCGCTGCGGGTGAGGCCGCGGCGCCGGTGCCGGCGAGCGCCGGTGCGATCTTGCGGCAGGCCCGCGAGGACGCCGGGCTGCATATTGCGGTGCTCGCCGTGTCGCTGAAGGTGCCGGTCAGCAAACTGGAGGCGCTGGAAGCGGATCGGCTCGATCAGCTTCCAGACGCGATGTTTGCCCGTGCCCTGGCGGCCACCGTGTGCCGCCAGCTCAAGATGGATCCGGCGCCGGTATTGCAGCGGCTGCCGCAAATGACGCCCCGCCTGACGCCGGACCACGGGGGCATCAACGCGCCGTTTCGCACGCTGGATGAAAAGTCCCGCACCGGGATGTCGACCGAGCTCTCGCGCCCGGTGGTACTCGCGGTGCTGGCGATTTTGCTCGGCGCGCTGGTGCTGATCCTGTTGCCCAGCTTCAGCCGCCACTCCGGCGAGGACGCCGAGCCAGTCGCGAGCCTGCCGGCGCCGGCTTCGCCCGCGAAGGTCGCCACCGGAGAGGTGGCGCATCCATCGGGGCCACCCAACACGGCGGCGCTGCCTCCATCGCCGCCGACGGCCAACGCGGCGCTGGCCGCGGAAGTGCCCGCGTCGGCGGCAGCACCCGCGCCGGCATCCGCAGTGGCGGCGCTCACGACAGCGCCGATGCCGGCAGATGCCGCCTCCGGCGCCGTCCTTGTTTTCAGCGCCAAGGCCGCGTCCTGGGTGCAGGTGACGGATGCCAGGGGCAACGCGGTCCTGCGCAAGACCCTGGCGCCCGCCGAGGTGGCGCGCGTGAGTGGCGCGCTGCCCCTGAGCGTGGTGGTGGGCAGGGCGGACGCGACCTCGGTGCGGGTCAGGGGCCAACCGTTCGATCTGGCGTCTTCCACCAAAAGCAACGTTGCCCGTTTCGAGGTGAAGTGATGCCCGGCGATCTCCCCATTGAATTTGCGGCCCCGAAGACGCGGCGCTCGCGCCAGGCCATCGTGAGCTGGGGCGCGCGCCGGGTGACGGTGGGCGGCGATGCGCCGGTGCGCGTGCAGTCCATGACCAACACCGACACGGTGGATGTCATCGGTACCGCGATCCAGGTCAAGGAACTGGCGCTGGCCGGCTCCGAGCTCGTGCGCATCACGGTGAACACGCCCGAGGCGGCGCAGGCGGTGCCGCACATCCGCGAGCAACTGGACCGCATGGGGATCGACGTGCCCCTGGTCGGCGACTTCCATTACAACGGGCATCGGCTGCTGACCGAGTACCCGGACTGCGCCCAGGCGCTGTCCAAATACCGGATCAATCCGGGCAACGTGGGCAAGGGCAGCAAGCACGACAAGCAGTTCGGCCAGATGATCGAGGCGGCGATGCGCTGGGACAAGCCGGTGCGCATCGGTGTGAACTGGGGCAGCCTGGATCAGGAATTGCTCGCGAGCCTGATGGACGAAAACAGCCGGCGCAGCGAACCGTGGGATGCGAAGCAGGTAATGTACGAGGCGCTCGTGAGTTCGGCCATCGATTCCGCGCGCCGCGCCGAAGAAATGGGCATGCCGGGCCATCAGATCATTCCCTCGTGCAAGGTCAGCGGCGTGCAGGATCTGATCGCGGTGTACCGCGAACTGGCCCGGCGCTGCGACTACGCGCTGCACCTCGGGCTCACCGAGGCGGGCATGGGCGCCAAGGGTACGGTCGCCTCCAGCGTCGCGCTGTCCATTCTGCTGCAGGAGGGCATCGGCGACACGATCCGGGTTTCGCTGACACCGCAACCCGGCGAAGCACGCACCCAGGAGGTCGTCGTCGCGTCGGAGATTTTGCAGGCGCTCGGGCTGCGCAGTTTCGTGCCCAGCGTCACCGCCTGCCCGGGCTGCGGGCGTACCACGAGCACCACCTTCCAGGTGCTGGCAAAGCAGATCGACGACTTCCTTCGCAAGCAGATGCCGGTGTGGCGCGAACGCTATCCGGGTGTGGAAAAGCTCAAGGTAGCGGTGATGGGCTGCATCGTGAACGGCCCGGGCGAGAGCAAGCACGCGAACATCGGCATCAGCCTGCCGGGCACCGGCGAGGCGCCGGCGGCGCCGGTTTACATCGACGGGGAAAAGAATGTGACCCTGCGCGGTGACCACATTGCGCAGGAATTCCAGGTGATCGTCGAAGACTACATTGAAAAGCGCTACGGCACGCCGCATGCGCACGCTGTCCAGGCGAATATTCAATAGAAAAATGGCGTTTGCCATTGTCGGTGCTGCGCGAGCGGCTATCATAAAAATAGCAACCTGAAAAACCCATGGCCGAGAAGCTGACCGCCGTCAAGGGCATGAACGACATCCTGCCGCCCGAGTCGGCGCGCTGGGAATGGTTCGAGGACAAGGTGCGCTCGCTGATGCGCCGCCACGGTTACGCCAATGTGCGCACCCCGATCGTGGAGCCCACCGCGCTGTTCGTGCGGGGTCTGGGCGAGGTCACCGATATCGTCGAGAAGGAGATGTACTCCTTCACCGACTCGATGAACGGCGACCCGCTGACGCTGCGCCCGGAGGCCACGGCTGGCATCGTGCGTGCGATGGTCGAGCATAACGCCCTCTACAACGGCCCGCTGCGCGTGTGGACCATGGGCGCGGTGTTTCGCCACGAGCGTCCGCAAAAGGGGCGCTACCGCCAGTTCCACCAGATCGATGTCGAGGCCCTGGGGCATCCCGGCCCGGACGTGGACGCCGAGCAGATCCTGATGTGCCGCACGCTTTGGCGCGAGCTGGGTCTGGTCGAAGGACAGGACGTTCGGCTGGAGATCAACAGCCTGGGCCAGGCCGACGAGCGCCAGCAGCACCGCAAGGCGCTGATCGCGCACTTCGAGGCCCATGCGCCGGTGCTCGACGACGACGCCCGGCGGCGCCTGCACAGCAATCCGCTGCGCATCCTCGACAGCAAGAACCCGGCGATGCAGGCGGTTGTCGAATCGGCGCCGCAGCTCATGAGCTTTCTGGGCGAGGCGTCGCTGGCGCATCTGGCCACCGTGCGCGCCATCCTCGACGCCGCCGGGCTCGAATACCGCGTGAATCCGCGCCTGGTGCGCGGCATGGACTACTACAACCTGACCGTCTTTGAATGGGTCACCGACAAGCTCGGCGCGCAGGGCACGGTCTGCGGCGGCGGGCGCTACGACGGCCTGTTCGGACAGCTTGGCGGCAAGCCGACGCCGGCCGTTGGCTGGGGCCTGGGCGTGGAGCGCCTGCTGCTGCTGCTCGAGGCCACGGGCAGCGCGATTGCGCCGCCCGTGCCCGATGCCTATGCCGTGATTCCCGATGCGGCGGCGCTGCCCGTGGCAATGCGCATGCTGCAGGCGCTGCGCGATGCGGGCGTCAGCGTGCAGATGCACGCCGGCACGGGCGAGGGCCGCGGCAACATGAAATCGCAGATCAAGAAGGCCGACGCCAGCGGCGCGCGGCATGCCCTGATTTTCGGTGCGCAGGAACTCGCGCAAGGCCAGGTGGCCGTCAAATCCCTGCGCGATGGCGCCGGCGCGCAGGTGCTGCGGCCGCTGGCCGATGCGTCTGCCTGGGCCGCCACCTTAAAACCTGCGGACGCAGGTTTCGTTGGACGCTGACCATTGCCCCTAGGGTATGTTGGCTGTAACTACAATCGCTGACTTGAACCAATAACACACCATGGCAACACCTCTGGACCTGCAGGAACAGGAACAGCTTGAGGAACTCAAGCATTTCTGGAAGAAATACGGCAACCTGATCACCTGGGTATTGCTGATTGTGTTCGGCGCGCTGGCGGCCTGGAACGTCTACAACTACTGGCAGCGCGGCCAGGCCGTGAAGGCATCGGTTCTGTACGACTCGGTCGAGTCCGCTGCGGAATCGGGCGACATGACCCTGCTCGCGCGCAGCTTTGACGACATGAAGAGCCGATTCGGGCGTACCACGTACGCGCAACAGTCCGGCCTGCTGGTGGCCAAGACGCTGGATGCCAAGGGCAATATCGAAGGCGCCAAGGCCGCGCTGGCCTGGGTGGCGGACCATGCCTCGGACGAAGGCTACCAGGCCATCGCCAAACTGCGCCTGGCCGCCGTGCTGATGGAATTGAAGGCGTATGACGAAGCCCGCAAGCAACTGGAAGGCTCCTTTCCGGCCCAGTTCGCCCCGCTGGTGGCGGACCGCCTTGGCGACATCGACGTGCTGCAGGGGAAAAAAGCCGAGGCCGTGGTGGAGTATCGCAAGGCCTACCAGGGCCTCGATCCGCAGCTCCAGTACCGGCGCATGGTGGAGGTCAAGCTGAATGCGCTCGGCGTTGACCCGCAGGCCGCTACACCCGCCGCCGGAGGATCGCAGTGAAAGTTCGACGTTTCCTGCCGTTTGCCGAGTCGTTGCGGTCGCTCGCCGCTATTTTTTTTGTAGTCACGCTGGCGGGCTGCACGATTGGCTCGCCACCGCCGAAGCCGACGCCGCTGGGTCCCAACGAGGCACTGATCGGCGTGCGGCAGATCTGGACGGCCCAGGTGGGCGAGGTGGATTTCCCGCTCGACGTGAACGTGATCGGCGATACCGTCACGCTGGCCGGCTCGGATGGCACCGTGGTCGCACTGGATGCGCGCAACGGGCATGAGCTGTGGCGCACTTCGGTGCATGCGCCGATCGCCGCTGGCGTGGGCAGCGACGGCAAGCTGGCGGCCGTGGTCACGGCGCGCGATGAGCTGGTCGCCCTGGAAGGCGGGCACGAGCTGTGGCACCGCAAGCTGCCGGCCCAGGCTTACACAGCCCCGCTGGTGGCTGGCGCGCGCGTGTTCGTGCTGGGGGCCGACCGGTCGGTCAGCGCCTATGACGGGCAGTCGGGACGCCGGCTGTGGATACAAAAGCCGCCGACGGAACCGCTGGTCCTGCATCAGCAAGGCGTTCTGCTCGCAGTCGATGACACGCTGGTGGTGGGTTTGTCGGGCCGCCTGCTGGGCTTGAACCCGCTGAACGGCAACCTGCGCTGGGAAGCGCCCATTGGCACCGCGCGCGGCAGCAATGATGTCGAGCGACTGGTCGATCTGGTGGGCCCGGTGAGCCGGGTGGGCAGCGAAATTTGCGCGCGTGCCTTTCAGGCCGCCGTCGGCTGTGTCGATGCGTCTCGCGGCGCCACGCTGTGGAGCAAGCCCGCGAACGGCGGCACCGGTCTGAGCGGCAGCGAGGGGCTGCTGTTCGGCACCGAGCTGGACGGCACGGTGCTGGCATGGCAGCGCAGCAACGGGCAACAGGCCTGGAGCACGGCGGCCCTGAAATACCGCGGGCTGAGCGCGCCGCTGGCGCTGGGGCGCTCGGTGGTGGTTGGCGACCGTTTTGGCTACGTGCACCTGCTGTCCCGCACCGACGGGTCCCTGTTGACCCGGCTGAGCACGGACGGCTCGGCCGTGGCGGCCCCCCCCGTGGCGGCCGGCAACACGCTGGTCATCGTGACGCGCCACGGCGGCGTGTTCGGCTTCCAGCCGGAATGATGGTTCGGGGGCCCGAGAATGAAGCCCGTTCTGGCCCTGGTGGGTCGCCCTAATGTCGGCAAGTCGACGCTTTTCAACCGGCTGACCCAATCGCGCGACGCCATCGTGGCCGATTTCGCGGGTCTGACCCGCGATCGGCACTACGGCAACGGGCGTCAGGGCCCGCACGAGTTCATCGTCATTGACACCGGCGGCTTCGAGCCGGATGCGGTTCGCGGCATCTACAAGGAAATGGCCCGGCAGACCCGCCAGGCGGTCGCCGAGGCGGATGTGGTGATTTTCGTGGTGGACGCGCGCGCCGGCCTGTCCGCGCAGGACCACGACATCTCCAACTACCTGCGCCGCCTGGGCAAGCCCACGGTGCTCGCGGCGAACAAGGCCGAGGGCATGCAGGCCGGTGCGCAGCTGGCCGAGTTTTTCGAGCTCGGCCTGGGCGATGTGCATCCGGTCTCGGCCTCGCATGGCCAGGGCGTTCGCAGCCTGGTGGACCTGGCGCTGGCGCCGCTCGATTTACCCGATGCGCCGGAAGATGCGGCCGAGGCGGACAGCGCCGTCATCAAGCTGGCGGTGGCGGGGAGGCCGAATGTGGGCAAGTCCACCCTGATCAACACCTGGCTGGGCGAGGAGCGCCTCGTGGCGTTCGACCTGCCGGGCACCACGCGCGATGCGATCACCGTGCCGTTCGAGCGCAACGGCCAGCGTTTCGAGCTGATCGACACCGCGGGGCTGCGCCGCAAGGGCAAGGTGTTCGAGGCGATCGAAAAGTTCTCGGTGGTCAAGACGCTGCAGGCGATCGAGTCCGCCAACGTGGTGCTGCTGCTGCTCGATGCGACCCAGGGCGTGACCGACCAGGATGCGCATATTGCAGGGTATGTGCTGGAGAGTGGCCGCGCCGTGGTGCTGGCGATCAACAAATGGGATGCCGTGGACGACTACCAGCGCGAGCTGGTGCAGCGGTCCATTGAAACCCGCCTGCCGTTTCTCAAATTCGCCGCGATGCATATGATCTCGGCCCAGAAACGCCAGGGTCTGGGGCCGGTCTGGCTGTCCATCGCCCAGGCCCACAAGTCCGCCACCTGCAAGATGTCCACGCCGGTATTGACCCGGCTGCTGCTGGAGGCGGTGCAGTTTCAAAGCCCCAAGCGGGCCGGCATGTTCCGTCCCAAGCTGCGCTACGCGCATCAGGGCGGCATGAACCCGCCCGTGATCGTGATCCACGGGAACTCGCTGGAACACGTGACCGACGCCTACAAGCGCTTCCTCGAAGGACGATTTCGCAAGGAGTTCAACCTGATTGGAACGCCGCTGCGCATCGAAATGAAAACATCCCGAAATCCGTATATCGAGAAAGATTAGGGCAGGGCCGGCCAGCCGCCCTGAATTTCATGGGGAAATGACCTCGCCACCGAACGCGCCGTTACAGCGCTGTGGTAAGGTTCCACTTCCTAAAACAACTTCTGAACACGGAGAATATCGTGAGCAACAAAGGGCAGCTACTTCAGGATCCCTTCCTCAACGCCTTGCGCCGCGAGCATGTGCCGGTCTCCATCTACCTGGTCAACGGGATCAAGCTACAAGGTCAGGTGGAGTCCTTCGATCAATACGTCGTACTGCTTCGAAACACGGTGACTCAAATGGTGTACAAGCACGCCATTTCGACCATCGTGCCGGGGCGCGCCGTGAATTTCGCGGCCGTGGTCGAGGGCGCCGCCGCCGCGGAAGCGCCCTGAGCCGTCAACCTGCGGGTCGGGGGGGCTCTGAATTGACCTTACCCCTCCAGATTCGCTGATCCAGATTTGTCCGCTTCATCAGACCGCCCGCTGGCTCCGACCGTCCTGGTTGGGGTGGATTTCGGCTTGCCACATTTCGATGGCGAGCTGGAAGAGCTCGGACTGCTCGCGCAGACGGCGGGCCTGCAACCCGTGGCGCGTATCACCTGCAAGCGCAAGGCGCCCGACGCCGCCCTGTTCGTCGGCAGCGGCAAGGCCGACGAAATCAAGTTCACGGCGGAGCAATTCGGCGCCACTGAGGTGCTGTTCGACCAGAGCCTGAGTCCGGCACAGCAGCGCAACCTGGAGCGGCATATGGGCCTGCCGGTGAACGACCGCACGCTGCTGATCCTGGAAATATTCAGCCAGCGCGCGCGCAGTCACGAGGGCAAGCTTCAGGTGGAACTGGCCCGGCTGCGCTACCTGAGCACACGCCTGGTGCGGCGCTGGTCCCACCTGGAGCGTCAGCGCGGCGGCATTGGCGCGCGCGGCGGCCCGGGCGAAGCCCAGATCGAACTGGACCGGCGCATGATCGGGGATTCGATCAAACGCACCTCGAGCCGGCTGGACAAGGTCAAGCGCCAGCGCCACACCCAAAGGCGTCAGCGCGAGCGGCGCGATGCGTTCAACATTTCCCTGGTCGGCTATACCAATGCCGGCAAGTCCACGCTGTTCAATGCGCTGGTCAAGGCACGCGCGTATGCCGCCGATCAATTGTTTGCGACGCTCGACACCACCACCCGGCAGCTCTATCTGGGCGACGCCGGCTGCTCCGTCTCGCTGTCGGATACGGTCGGTTTCATCCGCGACCTGCCGCATGGACTGGTTGATGCCTTTCAGGCGACCTTGCAGGAAGCCGTGGATGCGGACTTGCTGCTGCATGTGGTGGACGCTGCGCGGCCGGATTTCCCCGAGCAGATGGCGGAGGTGCAGCGTGTGCTGGCCGAAATCGGCGCGGCCGACGTGCCGCAGTTGCTGGTTTTCAACAAGCTCGACGCCCTTGAAAAGAGCCGCTGGCCGCTGCATCTGAGCGACATGTTTGAAGTGGACGGCGTTCGCGTCCCGCGCCTGTTCGTCAGCGCGCGCACTGGTGAGGGCTTGCCGGCGCTGCGCCGGCAACTGGCCAGCCGGGTCCCGTCCCGGGCCGGGAGTGATCCGGCGCCGAGCACGCAAGCCCCCGAATTTCACGAGGCGGGCCACTGATTGGGCACAATCGGGGCAACACAAGAAGAGAACCTGCGCATGAACCTCACATCAAAAGTTACGGGCCGGGCTGCCTTGCAACGGCGCCTGTGGGGAATGTTCAATCTGAATGACCCCCGGTGGGGACGTGGCGACGACAGGCCATCCGACAACACACGGGCCGAAGCGCCCCGGCCGGACGGCGAACCGCCGCAACCGCCGCAGGGCAATGGCCGTGGCCGCGGCCCCAATCAGGGGCCGCCCGATCTCGACGAGTTGTGGCGCGACTTCAACCGCAAGCTGGGCGGCCTGTTCGGCGGGCGCAGGAACGGGGGTTCCGGCAACAACAACAACGGCGGTTTCGGTGGCGGCGGCTTTCAGCCCGATGGAAAGAGCGCCGGAATCGGCGCCGGACTGATCATCGGTGTGCTCGTGCTGATCTGGCTGGGCTCCGGCTTTTTCATCGTGCAGGAAGGCCAGCAGGCCGTGATCACGCAATTCGGCAAGTACCACGGTACGGTCGGGGCCGGCTTCAACTGGCGGCTGCCTTATCCGATCCAGCGCGACGAGAAGGTCTATGTCACGCAGATCCGCTCGGTGGACATCGGGCGCGACAACATTATCAAGGCGACCGGCCTGCGCGATTCCGGCATGCTCACCGCCGACGAGAACATCGTTGAAATCAAGTTCGCCGTGCAATACCGGCTCAAGGACGCGCGCGCCTATCTGTTTAACAGCCGCAATCCGGACGAAGCGGTAGTGCAGGCGGCCGAATCGGCGGTGCGCGAGGTCGTTGGCAAGATGACAATGGACGACGCGATCGGCGTGGACCGCGACAAGATTGCGCCGCAGGTGCGCGCGCTGATGCAGACCATTCTGGACCGTTACGGTGTGGGTATCGAAGTCCTGAATGTCAACCTGCAGCAGGGCGGCGTGCGCCCGCCCGAACAGGTGCAGGCAGCGTTCGACGATGTGCTCAAGGCCGGGCAGGAGAGCATACGTACCCAGAATGAAGCCCAGGCGTATGCGAACAATGTGGTTCCACGGGCGGTCGGCACCGCGTCGCGCATGATTGCGCAGGCGGAGGGCTACAAGGCTCGCGTGGTGGCGCAGGCCCAGGGCGATGCGCAGCGCTTCGACGCCGTGCTGGCCGAGTACCAGAAGGCGCCGCAGGTCACGCGCGAGCGCATGTACATCGACGCCATGCAGCAAATCTACAGCAACGTCACCAAGGTTCTGGTGGATTCGCGGCAGAACTCCAACCTGCTTTACCTGCCGCTTGACAAGATCATGAAGATGACCAGCCAGCCCGCGGCCGCGCCGGCTCCCACGCCGTCCGATACGACGACGCCGGCCCCTGCGACCCCACCATCCAATGTGTCCGATGATGACCGCAGCCGCGCCGGGGCTCGTTCGCGTGACAGTGATCCACGCTAGGAGCAGCCCGTGAACAAAATCGGTTTCATTGTGACAACGGTGCTGGTGGCGCTGGTATTGCTGAGTTCAACAGTTTTCGTGGTCGATCAACGCCAGTTCGGGGTCGTTTACGCGCTGGGGCAGATCAAGGAGGTCATCACCCAGCCGGGGCTCAACTTCAAGCTGCCGCCCCCGTTCCAGAACGTGACCTATCTGGACAAACGTCTGCTCACGCTCGACAGCACCAATGCTGAACCGGTCTACACCGCGGAGAAGCAGCGGGTTGTGATCGACTGGTACGTGCGCTGGCGCATCACGAATCCGGCCGATTACATCCGCAATGTCGGGCTGGATGAGACGACGGGCGCAAACCAGCTCAATGTCGTGGTGCGCAACGCATTCCAGGCCGACATCAACAAGTACACGGTGAAGGAACTGCTGTCCTCCAAGCGGGACGCGCTGATGGCGTCGGTCAAGAGCCAGGTGCTGGCCACGGTCAACGGTCCCAAGCCATGGGGCATTAATGTGATCGACGTGCGCATCACGCGCGTCGATTACGTGAGCGACATCACCGATTCGGTCTACCGGCGCATGGAGGCCGAACGCCAGCGCGTGGCCAATGAACTGCGTTCCACCGGCGTGGCGGCAGGTGAAAAAATCCGCGCCGACGCCGACCGCCAGCGCGAAGTGACCGTGGCCGATGCCTACCGCGACGCACAGAAGATCAAGGGCGCCGGCGACGCGCAGGCCAACCAGATCTACGCCCAGGCGTTCGGCCAGAATCCCCAGTTCGCCAAGTTCTACCGCAGTCTGGACGCGTACAAGGCCAGCTTCGACAACAAGAGCGACGCGATGGTGATCGACGAGTCCTCCGACTTCTTCAAGATCATGCATGACGGCGGCACTCCCGCGGCGGCCGCGGCGCCGGCCCGGCCCGTGAAAAGATAAGCCCCGGGCGCCCCGACCGTGGACAGCAACACGTTCTGGACGGCGCTGGCCCTGGTGCTCGTCATCGAGGGCCTGCTGCCACTTGTGTCACCGGCCAGGTGGCGGCGCGTGTTCGTGCAAATCCTGCAGTTGCGTGATGGACAACTGCGCTTCTTCGGGCTGTGCAGCATTCTGACCGGTCTGCTTTGGCTTTGGCTGATGTCCTGAGGCCGGATGGGCCCGCCAGCCCGGTAAAATCTCCGTTTCAACAGCTCCCCTGAATATTCATGTCCGCCTGGGTCCTGCCGGATTACATCGCCGATGTTTTGCCTTCCGAGGCCCGGCACATCGAGGAACTGCGCCGGTGTCTGCTGGACACGGCACGCGGCTACGGTTACGAGCTGGTCATGCCGCCGCTGCTCGAGCACCTGGAATCGCTGCTTACCGGCACCGGCGAGGCGCTGGGCCTGCAAACCTTCAAGCTGGTGGACCAGTTGTCCGGGCGCATGATGGGCTTGCGCGCCGACACCACGCCGCAGGTGGCACGCATCGACGCGCACCTGCTCAATCGAAGCGGCGTTGCCCGTTTGTGCTACTGCGGTCCGGTGCTGCACACCCGGCCCGACCGCCCGCACGCCACGCGCGAGCCGCTGCAGTTCGGCGCCGAAATCTATGGCCATGCCGGGCTCGAGGCCGACCTGGAGACCCTGCTGCTGTCGCTGGACTGCCTGAAGGCGGCGCAGGTGCAAGGCGTCAGCGTGGACATGGCGCATGCCCGCCTGGTGCGCTCGCTGCTGGAGGGCGTGGCGCTGGACGCCGCGAGCCTGGCCCGGGTGCATGCGGCCCTGGCGGCCAAGGACGCCAGCGAACTCGCGTCATTGACCCGCTCCTTTCCGGCCGCCTCGCGCGAGGGCCTGCTCGCGCTGGTGCGGCTGTATGGGGATGAGCCGGTTCTTTTGGAGGCCGAAAAGTCCCTTCCGCCCTTGCCCGGTATAAAAGAGTCGCTATCAAATCTGAAATGGCTCGCACGCCAGATGGAAGGCACCCACGTGACCTTCGATCTGGCCGACCTGCGCGGCTACGCGTACTACACCGGCGCGCGGTTTGCCATCTATGCGCAGGGGGCCAGCGACGCCCTGGTGCGCGGCGGACGCTATGACGAGGTCGGCTCGGTGTTTGGCCGCAACCGTCCGGCGGCGGGTTTCAGCCTGGACGTGAAGGCGCTGGTGGCGGCGGTCGCCCCGCGCGCGCTGCGCGCTGCGATCCGCGCCCCGTGGGGCGATGCGCCGGAGTTGCGCGCGGCCATCGCGGCGCTGCGCGGGGCCGGCGAAACCGTGGTCTGCGTGCTGCCGGGCCATGAAAGCGTTGTCGATGAATTCCACTGCGACCGCGAGTTGATCCGGGCGGCGGGGCAGTGGACCGTGCAAGTCATTTGAAGGTTTCCAAGATGAATACAAGCAAAGCGCGGACCGCGGGCCGCAACGTCGTCGTGGTCGGCACCCAGTGGGGCGACGAGGGCAAGGGCAAGCTGGTGGACTGGCTGACCGAGAGCGCGCAGGGCGTGGTGCGCTTCCAGGGCGGCCACAACGCCGGCCACACGCTGGTCATCAATGGCGTGCGTACCGCGCTGAACCTGGTCCCCAGCGGCATCATGCGTCCGGGGGTGAAGTGCTATATCGGCAACGGCGTGGTGCTCTCTACCGAACACCTGTTCAAGGAGATCGCCGGGCTCGAAGCGGTGGGCGTGGAGGTGCGCTCGCGCCTGCGCATCAGCGAAGCCTGTCCGCTGATCCTGCCGTTTCACGCGGCGCTGGACGCGGCCCGCGAAGCCGCGCGCGAGCAGGGCGGGCGCGAGCGCATCGGCACCACGGGCAAGGGCATCGGCCCGTCCTACGAAGACAAGATCGCGCGGCGCGCGCTGCGCGTGCAGGACCTGAAATATCCCGAGCGCTTTGCTGCCAAGCTGCGCGACCTGCTGGCGCTGCACAATTTCGTGCTAAGCGAGTATCTGCATGCGCCGCAGATCGAATTCAACGCGGTGTACGACCAGGCCATGCGCCACGCCGAAATGCTGCGGCCGATGATGGCCGACGTCTCGCGCGAGCTCAACGATGCGCACCAGGGCGGCGCGAACCTGCTGTTCGAGGGCGCGCAGGGCACGCTGCTTGACGTGGACCACGGCACCTACCCGTACGTCACGTCCAGCAACTGCGTGGCGGGAAACGCGGCCGCGGGCTCCGGCGTGGGTCCCGGCCTGCTGCACTACATCCTGGGCATCACCAAGGCCTATTGCACGCGCGTGGGCGGCGGCCCGTTCCCGACCGAACTCGACTGGCAGACGCCCGGCACGCCGGGCCACCACATGAGCACCGTGGGCGCCGAGAAAGGGGTCGTCACGGGGCGGGCCCGGCGCTGTGGCTGGTTCGACGCGGCGCTGCTCAAGCGCTCGGCCCAGGTGAATGGCCTGTCCGGCCTGTGCATCACCAAGCTCGATGTGCTCGACGGCCTGGACCGGCTGGAACTATGCACCGGCTACCGGCTGGACGGCGAACTGGTCGATATCCTGCCGATGGGCGCGGAAGAAATCGAGCGCTGCGTGCCGGTGTACGAGACCATCACCGGCTGGAGCCAGTCCACGGTGGGCGTCACGCAATACGACCAGTTGCCCGCGAACGCGCGCCTGTACCTGAGGCGCATCCAGGAGATCACCGGCGTGCCGATCGCGATGATTTCCACCAGCCCGGACCGGGACCACACGATTTTGCTGCGCGATCCGTATGCACTGGCCTGATTGCGCCGGCCCGGCATGATATTGGCTCAAAGCCGTTATTCAGATTAACCAATGTGCTATTAACCCAGGAGCAGACCACATGTTGACCGAAGACGGCAAACACCTTTACGTGAGCTACGACGAGTACCACAGCCTGATCGAGAAGCTCGCCATCAAGGTGCATCAGTCGGGTTGGCAGTTCGACACCATCCTGTGTCTGGCGCGTGGCGGCATGCGGCCCGGCGACATCCTGTCGCGCGTGTTCGACAAGCCGCTGGCCATCATGTCCACCAGCTCGTACCGTGCCGAGGCGGGCACCCAGCAGGGCAAACTCGACATCGCGCACTACATCACCACGCCGCGCGGCGAGATCGCCGGGAAGGTCCTGCTGGTGGACGATCTGGCGGATACCGGTCACACGCTGGCGGCCGTGATCCAGCAACTACGCAACAACTACAAGCCGATCACCGAACTGCGCAGCGCCGTGATCTGGACCAAGGGTCTCTCGACCTTCACGCCGGACTATTCGGTCGAGACCCTGCCAACCAACCCCTGGATTCACCAGCCGTTCGAAAACTACGACACGATGAGCCCGCAACAGTTGCAGACGCGCTGGACGGTCTAGCCACGGTGCCCGCGGCTTCGGCGCTACCATAGACCGATGAGCGAACTTTCCACCCAGCTGATTCACCATCCCTATGCGCCGCCGGCCGGCTTTGCTGCGCCGCAACCGGGCGTCTTCAAAGCCTCCACGGTATTTTTCGCGAACGTCGCGGCCCTGCGCACGCGCGAGTGGAAAGACAAGTCGGGCTACACCTACGGGCTGCACGGAACGCCCACCACATTCCTGCTGGAAGAGCGCCTGTGCACGCTGGAGGGTGGCCTGCAGTGCCTGCTCGTGCCCAGCGGTCTGGCGGCGATCGCCAATGTCGCGCTGGCCTTGCTCAAGACCGGCGACGAGGTGTTGATCCCGGACAACGCGTATGGCCCCAACAAGGCGCTGGCCGAGGGCGAACTGATGGCCTGGGGCATCACGCACCAGTACTACGACGCGATGAACCCCGCGGATCTGGCGGAAAAAATCGGCGCCAGAACCCGGCTCGTCTGGCTGGAGGCTGCGGGTTCGGTGACGATGGAATTCCCGGATCTGCGCGACCAGATGCGCATCTGCCGCCAGCACGGCGTGCTCGCGGCGCTGGACAATACCTGGGGCGCCGGCCTGGCCTTTCGGCCCTTCGATCTGGAAGGTGACGGCAGCGGCAATCTGGCGGTGGATATCTCGATGCAGGCGCTGACCAAATACCCCAGCGGCGGCGGCGACGTGCTGATGGGCAGCGTCGTGACGCGGGACCTGGCGCTGCACATGCGGCTCAAGCTCACCCACATGCGGCTGGGTCTCGGCGTGGCGGCGAACGACACCGAAACGGTGCTGCGATCCCTGCCCAGCATGTCGTTGCGCTACCGGGCGCAGGACGCCAGCGCGCGCGAACTGGCCCGCTGGTGCCGCACGCGTCCCGAGTTCGCCCAGGTGCTGCACCCGGCGCTGCAAGGCAGCCCGGGGCATGCCCATTGGCAGGCGCTGTGCCGTACCGGGGCCGGCGGGGCCGCCAGCCTGTTCAGCGTGATTTTCGACGCGCGTTACGAGGCCGCGCAGGTGGATGCGTTTTGCGACGCATTGCGCCTGTTCAAGCTGGGTTACAGCTGGGGCGGCCCCATCAGCCTGGTGGTGCCTTATGAACTGCAGGGAATGCGCGCCGCGTGGCCGCCGCATCTGGCGCACGGCACCCTGGTGCGCCTGGCGATCGGGCTGGAAGCCACGGCCGATCTGCAGGCGGACTTGCTGCAGGCGCTGCAGGCGATGGCTTGAAATATCCGCCGCGACCGTGCATGCTGGGTCCGCAAGCTGTTAAAGTGATCACCATCTTTTGAAAGAGAACATTGGCTACACCGAACTACGGATACGAAAAGCGCCAGAAAGAGCTGGCGAAAAAGCGCAAGAAGGAAGACAAGCTCAAGGCCAAGGCGAACCGCAAGGCCGGGGAGCCGGCCGACGCCGGCGGGCCGCAGGACGACGCGGCGGCGCCGCAGGCCACGAGCAGTCAAGGGCCGGGTACGCCCAGCGGCTCTTGATTCGCGGTCCCGGCCTGCGTCAGGATTTCATGCGCCAATTCGGCCATGGCCCCGACGGAGCGGTCAAATGGCGCTATCTTTTTTGATGTTTCGTACTGACTGAAATTGCGCGCGATGGAGCGCGCGTAGCCCGGGTCGTAATGGGTCGCCAACAGCTCCCGCACCACGGTCTCGATGTCCCCGGCGTTCACCTTGTCGTGCCAAGCCTGCACCACAGCCGTGCCGCGCAGTGCCGTCAGCGCGTCCAGCCGGGCGCAGAACAGGGCCGGATCCTGCACGAAGAAGCGGTAGTCTTCCAGCAATAGCGCCACGCGCTCGGGCTCGGGCAACTGAAGATCGAGGCAGGGGCTGGCGCGCATCGCGGCGATCAGCGCATCGGGAACGGCCAGGTTGCCGACTTTCCGGCTTTCGCTCTCGACATACACCGGGCGTGCCGCGTCGAATTGGCGCAGTGCATTCCACACCAGGTTGTCGAAGCGCTTTTGCGACGGCTGTGTTTCGCCCGGAATCTGCCCCAGCACCGAGCTGCGGTGGCAGGCCAGCGCCTCGAGATCCAGCACCTGCGCGCCGGCCTGCGCCAGCGCCTGCAGCAATCGCGTCTTGCCGGAGCCGGTGGGGCCGCAAATCACGCGATACGACAGGCGTGCGGCCAGTTCAGGCAGGCTGGCCAGCACGGCGCCGCGAAACGCCTTGTAGCCGCCCTCCAGCACCGCCACGCGCAGGCCGATCTGCCCCAGCACCAGCGCCAGCGAATTGCTGCGCTTGCCGCCGCGCCAGCAGTAGATCAGCGGCTGCCAGCTCTTGGGTTTGTCCAGCAGTTCGCGCTCGATGTGCCGCGCGATGTTCGCCGCCACCAGCGCCGCGCCGCGTTTTTGCGCCTCGAACGGGCTCACCTGCTTGTACAGGGTGCCAACCAGCTTGCGCTCCTCGTTGTTCAGCGAAGGCCAGTTCAGCGCGCCGGGCAGGTGGTCTTCGGCGAATTCGTCCTCGCTGCGCGCATCGATGATCGCGCTGTAGGCGCCCAGCCGCGCAATGGCATCGAGGGCCGGAACCTGCGTCACGTTCATTCGAGCAGCTTCTTCAATTCGGGCCAGACGTTGTTCAGCAGGGTCGGGTGCGCCGCGGCAATGGGATGCAGCCCATCGCTCTGGAACAGCTCCGCGGCATTCGGCGCGTCGGCCACGCCCTTGAGAAAAAATGGCACCAGCGCGGCCTTGTCAGCCTTCGCGACCTCGCCATAGATCGCGGCAAAGCGGTCGGCGTATTCACTGCCGTAGTTGGGCGGCACCTGCATGCCCAGCAGCAGCACCCTGGCGCCGGCCTTTTGCGCGGCCCGCGTCATCTGGTGCAGGTTGTCCTGCGTCATCGCCAGCGGCAGGCCGCGCAGCGCGTCGTTGGCGCCGAGCTCCAGGATCACGATGCCGGGCTTGTCGGCGCCGAGCAGCGCGGCCAGCCGCGAGCGCCCGCCCGAAGTGGTCTCGCCGCTGATGCTGGCGTTCTTCACGATGGCGGCAATATTTTCATCGGCCAGGCGCTTTTGCAGCAAGGCGACCCAGCCGCTGCCGCGCGGCAGGCCATACTCGGCGCTCAGGCTGTCGCCCAGCACCAAAATGGTCCTGGGGGGACGAGCGACAGCAGCGGCGGCGGCGCCCGGCTTGTTTTGTGCGCCCCAGGCCCGCATGTAGCCCAGCCCGAGCGCCGTCGCGATAAAGTGTCGTCGAATCAAGACTTCAAATCCTTCATGTCCATCCCATCTGCGCCCGCCATTGTTTCCGTCGAGCACCTCTTCAAATCAGTGACCGACTCGACCGGCACCCTCGACATTTTGCGCGATATCGATTTCTCGCTGGCGCCGCGGGAGACCGCCGCCATCGTGGGCGCCTCCGGCTCGGGCAAGAGCACGCTACTGTCCATCATCGCTGGCCTGGACACGCCCACGCGCGGCACCGTGCGGCTGGACGGGCAGGACCTGTTCGACCTGGGCGAGGACGACCGCGCCGCGCTGCGCGCGCAAAAGGCCGGCTTTGTGTTTCAGAGCTTCCAGCTAATGGGCAACCTGTCGGCGCTGGAGAACGTGATGCTGCCGCTGGAACTGGCGGGGCGAAAAGACTCGCGCAGGGCCGCTACCGAGATGCTGGATCGCGTGGGCCTGTCGCAGCGCCTGGGCCACTATCCCAAGGTCCTGAGCGGCGGCGAGCAGCAGCGCGTGGCGCTGGCCCGCGCCTTCGTGGTACAGCCGGCGGTGCTGCTGGCCGACGAGCCCACCGGCAGCCTCGACTTCGCCACTGGCGAGACCATCATGGCGCTGATGTTTGACCTGAACCGCGAATTGGGCACCACACTGGTGCTGGTGACCCATGACGAGCGCATTGCCGGGCGTTGCGAGCGGCGCATCCAGATCGAAGCGGGGCGGGTGGTGGTTCCCAAGGAGGAGGGCGCCTTTACGTCGTAGCAAGCAAGCAGTGTTGGGTCATTGCGCCGAGTCGTTGAGCAGAAAGCGAATGCGGCTTAACCCCCCCCTCGCAAGAACAATTCGGCCAAACCGAGTTTGCAATTTTGTTAACTTATTGCTAATATCAATGGTGCACTCGATCGAATACACCAGACAGGCCGTGAAGGCACTGGCAGCGATGCAGGCAAATACTCGCCGGGTGGTGTTGGAGAAGATCGAAAGCATGGCGCGTGATCCGTTCGGCGCGGCCAACGTCAAGAAGCTCGTAGGCGAGCCGGGCTACCGGCTGCGCGTGGGCGACTGGCGCGTCATCTATGACGTCGATTCGGGACGGGTGGTTGTGCGCGTGCTGCGGGTCGGCCCGCGCGGAGGGGTCTACAAATGAGCAGGGTGCAGGTAGTGGAGGTTGCCGGCAAGCCCGTGGCCTATGTGGTGCCGGCGGACCTTTGGGCGAAAATGCGCGAGATGGCCGAAGATGCCGAGGATGCGGCCGCCTACGCCGATGCAGTTGCCAGCGATGACGGCGTTCGCTACCCGGCCAAGGTGGCGCACGCCATGGCGGACGGCATGCACGCGGTGCGCGCCTGGCGCGAGCACCGCGGTCTGACGCAGGACGCACTGGCTGCGGCCGCAGGGGTGAGCAAGCCGTTCATCAGCCAGATCGAAGGCGGCAAGCGCGAGGGCTCCGTGGGAACGCTCAAGAAGCTTGCGGCCGCGCTGGACGTGCCACTAGGCGCGCTGACTTAATCTGTGAATAATTGGAACCTGCCCCGATTTCCCGCAAGGAGAGTCTTCAAGTTGGGCTGGAATACGGAATGTGACACTGAGCGTCAGCATGACCTGCTTCAACTCCGCCCCTTGTGGCGAGCGATGAGTTGATTGGCAATGTCTTCCAGGTCATTGCCCACCATCTGCGGCTGGGGGCCGACTCCCAGAACATCGTTGCCGGCGCGCTTGATCAACGCTGCCCCCCAGCCCGCCGCGACGGCGCCTAGCGTGTCCCATGTATGGCAGGCGATAAGAAACAGGCGGGAGGGTTCGACCGCAAGCTCTTTTTCGACATAGGCATAGGCCTCGCGCGACGGCTTGTGATGCTTTACACCGTCCGCACTGAATCGTCGCTCAAAGAGGTCAGCGATTCCAGCATGTTCGATCTGGCGGGTTTGAATCTCGAGCAGATTATCCGTGAGAGTGAAAAGCCGGAATCCTGCATTGCGCAGCTTATGTAGCGCCGCTGGAACCTCAGGGTGCGGCGGCATCGTTGAAAATTTTTCCGTGAGCTCCTTCTTGTCTTGGTCGTCAATCTTGATGCCGCGTGTATCCGCCAGCATTTTCATGGCAGCCGATCCGATATCGGTGAACGGCACGTAGCAGCCTGCCACGGTCAGCGCCGCAGAATACATGATGAGATTGGCGAACCACAGGCGCATTGCGCTGCTGTCGCCAAAAATGCGCTGGAAGGTGGGTTCCATCGTTTCAAGGTCAAGAAGCGTCTCGTTGACATCGAAGACGATCAATGGAAGAGCATTCATGTTGCTGACTCCTGGTTGTCGTGCCGATCAAAACCGAAGTGCGACACCTGTCAACCGATAAGGTACGCAGATGCGTGGTAGCCCTCGGAAATATAGCTGGATCCGATCTGAACTACGAACTCGGCCACGCTGTTTTCGTCATGCGCAACTGCGGGTTTGCTGAGCGCCGCGAGCGGCGCATCGGTATCGAAGCGGGGCAGACGGAGCTTGATTGTGATAGAAAATGGCCATTAGCCCTTGATGGGTATGAACATATAGCTATATATTTAATAGTAATCGACTAACGCCGATAATCCCGGCATGTCGTCCCCCAAAGTGCTGTTCGGCTTCCATGCCGTCGGCGTGCGCCTCAAGACCGCGCCGCAATCCATCATCGAGATTTTTTACGAGCCGACGCGCCGCGACGCGCGCATGCGCCAGTTCCTCGAGCGCGCCACCGAGGCTGGCGCGCGGCTGATCGAGGCGGATGGCCTGCGGCTTTCCAAACTGGCCGGCAGCCACGGGCATCAGGGCGTGGCAGCGCGGGTGCAACCGCTGCCGCAGGCGCATTCGCTCGACGACCTGCTGGATCAGGTCAGCGGTCCGCCGCTGCTGCTGGTGCTGGACGGCGTGACCGACCCGCACAACCTGGGCGCCTGCCTGCGCGTGGCCGACGGCGCGGGTGCGCACGCCGTGATCGCGCCCAAGGACCACGCGGCCGGCATCAACGCCACCGTGGCCAAGGTCGCGAGCGGCGCAGCCGAGACGGTGCCGTACTTCATGGTGACGAACCTGGCGCGGACGCTGGGAGAGTTGAAGGAGCGCAACATCTGGTGCATCGGCACCAGCGACGATGCGCCCCAATCCATCTACCAGATGGATCTGAAAGGCCCGGTGGCGCTGGTGCTGGGGGCGGAGGGCGAGGGCATGCGCCAGCTCACGCGCAAGACCTGCGATGAGTTGGTGAACATCCCGATGCGCGGCGCGGTGGAGAGCCTGAACGTGTCGGTGGCCAGCGGCGTGTGTTTGTACGAGGCGCTGCGCCAGCGCAGCCCCCGACCGGGGCCGGGGTGATCAAACCAGCCCGAACGCGCCCAGCAGCGCGCCGGCGCCCAGCAGCCAGAGCAGGTGGATGCGGGTTTTCCAGACCAGCAGTGCCGTCACGACGGTGAGCAGCCACAGCCGCCAGTCCTGCGCCGGATGGTTGTGCGCGGCCGTGAGCACCCAGCCGGTGGACACCAGCAGGGCAATGACGATCGGCGCCACCCCCTGCTTGAAGGCGCGCACCGGGCGCAGATCGCGGTTGCGGTGACCCCAGCGCGCCGCCACAAAGGTGAGTGTGGTGCTGGGCAGCATGATGCCCAGCATGGCCACGGCCACGCCCACCAGTGCCCAACCCCAGCCGGCCGCGCCTGCGCCCAGGCCACCGCCCGCGTTCAACCCCACATTCCAGCCAACCAGCGCGACGAACAGCACGTTGGGGCCGGGCGCGGCCTGCGCCAGCGCAATCGATGAATTGAACTGCGCATTGGTGAGCCACTGGCTGTCGACTACCAGATAGCGCTGCATCTCGGGCGCGGTCGTGATGGCACCGCCGATGGACAGCAGCGACAGGATTAGAAAATGGGTGAACAGCGCCAGCCAGTCGGCCTGCGACAGCACGATATGCAAGGGCGAGTGATTCATGTTTGCGCCTCAAGCGTCCTGAGCGCGCCGATCTGGCGCCAGGCCCACAGGCTGGCCAGGCTGCCCAGGATCAGCAACACCCACAGCAGCCGCACGCGCAGCAGCGCGATCGCGACGAAGGTCAGCGCGGCGACCACCCAACAGGTGCGCATGCCCATGACGTTCTCCTTGAGCGCCGCAATCAGTTTCAGACCGGTGGCGGTGATCAGGCCCGCCGCGACGGCGCCCAGTCCGCGCAGCGCGCCCTGGGCTGCCGGCACATCGGCGATGCCGGCGAACACGATCGCCATCGCCAGCACCACCAGCATGGGCACGGTGAGCATGCCCGCCAGCGCGACGAGCGCGCCGCGCAGACCGAAGTAGCGGTCGCCCAACATCAGGGAGAGGTTCACCACGTTGGGGCCGGGCAGGATCTGCGCCACGGCCCAGTCCTCGACAAACTCCTCGCGCGTGAGCCACTGCTTTTTCTCGACCAGTTCGCGTTGCACCACGGCCAGCACGCCGCCAAAGCCCTGCAGGGCCAGCAGGGTGAAGGACATGAACAGGTCGCGCAGGGATTCGGGTTGGGGGTGGCTTGGGGCGGGCAGGGGGGACATGGGCCGATTATCACAGTCGGGGCGCCCGGGCGTCGCCCGCCAGGCCCAGCCGAATCGACAGTCAGCTCATCGAATGCAGGCCGATGCAGTTGCCTTCGGTATCGACCACGAGCGCAATGTGCCCATGCGGCGCAATCGAAAACTTGGGCTTGAACACCTTGCCGCCCGCAGCCTCGACGCGGCCCTGCTCGACCGCGCAATCGTCGCAGGCGAAGTACACCAGCGTGCCACCGCCGCCCGAAGGCACGCCCTGCATCCTGACCAGCGCGCCGGCAGCGCCGTAGGCGGTCATGTTGTCGCCGGGGAAGGACAGCATCTGCATGTCATGTGCTTCGCCTTCGGGCGCATCCAGCGTTTGCAGCTTGCACTGGAACACGTTTTCGTAGAAGCGCTGCGCGCGCGCCATGTCCTGCACGTAGATCTCGAACCAGACGACGGGATTGGGTTTCATGTGAGGGCTCCATGGTGGCTGTGGGCGATCGGTCAGGTACGCGCTTCGACGTAACGCGCAAAGTGGTCCAGGATGGCTTGCCAGCCCTGGCGCTGCTGTTCTAACGGGTTTTCGGACTCGGCGTCGAATGTGACGCGCACCGTGACGCCATTCGCGCCTGTCACGAATTCGACCACGCCGGCACGGTCACCGAACGAATACTCGATCAACTTGTCAGGCACGATCCTGGTGTACGTGCCAGCGAAATCAAAGCCGAAGCTGCCGTCCTTGGCTTCCATGCGCGAGGTGAAGGCGCCACCGACACGCAGATCGACCGTCGATGCGGTGGTGTGCCAATCATCGGACGCGGTATTCCACTGCTTGATGTCGGCCGGCGTCGTGTAGGCCGTCCAGACGTCGGCGACGGGGGCTTTGACGATGGTTTCAACGGTGATTTTCATGGTGTGATTCCCCGTGGTTGGCAACGAACGCCTGAGTGACCCGGTGCGCACCCGCGTGGTGGGTGAGCGTTCGGTCGCAGGAAGGGCTGGACGGCCTTCGCCTCACCCGCGGCGTGCCGCCTCGATGGCCGCGATGTCGATCTTTCTCATCTGCATCATGGTATCGAACGCACGCTTGGCCGCCGCGCGGTCAGGATCGGTCACCGCCGAGGTCAGTGCTACCGGCGTGATCTGCCACGACAGGCCCCATTTGTCGCGGCACCAGCCACACGCGCTCTCCTGGCCACCGTTGCCGACGATCGCGTTCCAGTAGCGATCGGTCTCGACCTGGTCGGCGGTTGCGACCTGAAACGAGAAGGCTTCGCTGTGCTTGAAGGCCGGTCCGCCGTTGAGTCCGACGCAGGGGATTCCAAGCACGGTAAATTCGACGGTCAAAATATCTCCTTGCTTGCCGGACGGATAGTCGCCCGGCGCGCGATGTACCGCGCCGACCGATGAGTCGGGGAAGGTCCTGGCGTAGAAGCGCGCGGCTTCTTCGGCGCCGCCGTCGTACCAGAGGCAGATCGTGTTCCTGGCCGGTTTCATCATGTCAGTTCTCCAAGGCGATTCGGGCTGGCGTGCGCTCGATAACTGGCTGCGACTCGATGCGATCCTGACGCATCCGTCGCTCAGGTTGCCGCCGCAACATTGACCATCCACGGCGTGCCAAAGCGGTCCTTGGTCATGCCGAAGCCGGGTGACCAGAAAGTGGCCGCGAACGGCATCACAGTCTGCCCGCCCTGCGCCAGGGCGTCGAACAGACGCTTGCCCTCGGTCGGGTCGGCGGCCTGGATCGACACCCACAGGCCTTGTGGCTTCTGAAACCCCCCGCAACTGGCGTCCGCGCCAGGCATGGCGTCGGATCCCATCAGCGACTGCTCCTTGATCTGCAGGTGCACGTGCATGATGCGACTCTTGGCGGAATCGGGCAGTGGTGACATGCCTTCCGAAGCCGGCATCTCGCCGAACGTGCCCTGATAGACGATGCTGCCGTCGAACAGCTTGGCGTAGAACGCGAAGGCTTCGGCGCAGTTGCCGTCGAAGTTGAGGTAGGGCGTGAGTTGCATGGCTGTCTCCTGGGTGCGGTTGGAAAAGGATGGGGGGCGGGGCGGCGCGATCGGATTGGCCCGCGGTCAAACCGACTTGCCGTCATACTGCTTGACTCGCAGTGTGTTCAGGTCGATGCCTTCGACGCACCGCACGTTGATCGTCGCCATGGGGCTGCCCTTGGGGTCGACGCCCTCGGCGTAGGGGTGGATGCCGCACGACGGGCAGAAGCGATGCCGGATCACATGCTTGTTGAAGATATAGGTCGATGCTGCGTCCTCTGGACAGTTCAGCTTCAACCCGGCACGCGGCATGAACCACAACAGCGAACCCTTGCGCTGACAGATCGAGCAGTTGCACGATAGCACTTCCTGGATCTCGCCTTCGAACTCCACTGCCACTTTTCCGCAGTGGCAACTGGCCTTGTACTTCATGGTTCAATTCCTTTGTGGACAATGTTCACTTATTGTGGAATCAAAAAAAGAACGCTGTCCACATAAATCTGTTACCGCATGTCAACAAGCACTTTGCGGCCGGTCCGCCGCAGCTATCGCCACGGCGATTTGCATCGCGCCCTGCTGGAGGCTGGCATTGCGCTCGCGCGTGAAGGCGGGCCGGCTGGCATCGTGCTGCGCGAAGCCACGCGCCGTGCCGGCGTGGCACCCAATGCGGCGTATCGGCATTTCAAGAGTCACCAGGATCTGCTGGAAGCGGTGCGCGCTGCGGCGCTGTCGCTGCTGGCGCGCGCGATAGAGACCGAGATCGATGCGGCGCCGCGTCGGCGCGATCCGCGTCGCCGCGCTCGCGCGGCGTTTCGCGGCGTGGGGCTGGGCTACCTGCGCTTTGCGCGGCAGGAGCCCGGCCTGTTTCGCACCGCATTCGCGGCGCGTCCCTTTGGCGTGGATGAGTTCGACCCGCAAGACACTACGCCGCGCGGGGCCAGCGGCATGGACCCGTTCGAGCTGCTTGGCCACGCGCTCGACGGTATGGCCTCGGCCGGGCTGCTGCCGGCTGCGCGCCGGCCGGGGGCCGAGTTCATGGCCTGGTCTGCCGTACACGGCATGGCGATGTTGATGCTCGATGGTCCGCTGCGCGGCCTGGGTGACGCCGAATGCGAAGCGCTGGCCGAGCGGCTGGTTGCGATGGTCGAGCAGGGCCTGCTCGCCGGGCCTTTGGGACGATGACCCGTCATGTCCGGCGCGAGCCCTGCGGCGGCGCCGACGCGCGCCGCGTGGCCAGCCACAGGCCGGCGCCGATGCAGGCGATCGCCGACAGCGTCCAGTCGTCGAGTGCTTCATGCAGAAACAGCGTGCCGAGTAGCGCGGCCGTGACCGGATTGAGCGCGAGGAATACCGTCACGCGCGTCGGTGTCTCGTGCTTGAGCGCATACAGCCACGCGACGTAGCCGGCGCCGCTGGACAGGCCGATGAACGCGACCACGGACCAGGTCGCCGCGCCCAGCGCTGCGACCCGCGTCGGCCAGTGCTCCGGCAGCGCCAGCAACGCCAGGCTCAGCACCGAAGCCAGCATCGCGCCGGCCGACACCGGCAGGGTCGGATAGCGCCGCAGGTACGGGCGGTACATCACACTGCAGACCGCACCCACACCCGCGCTGGCCAGCACCGCCAGTTCGCCGCGCCACGAATGTGCCGCTGCACCCGCACCGAATTTCGGTGCGATCGACAGCGCGACCCCGGCGATCGACAGCATTACGCCGCCAACCAGCGTCGGCGTAATGCGCTCGCGCCCGAGCGCGGCGGACAGCAGCAGCGTGAGCAGCGGAAACAGGCTGAAGATCAGCGCCGCCTGCGCCGCACCGACTGTCTGCAGACCCCAGTTGAGCAGAGCGACCAGCAACGCAAACTGGCCAACACCGAGGCCAGCGATGGCCAGCGCGTCTTTCACTATGAGTTTAGGAGCAAATAATGCATGAGAAACCTTGGTTTCAGCGATGAAACACTTGAAAATGAACGGCAGCAGACACAGCAGCGCTATCGCGTAGCGCAGCAGTGCCAGCGTGAGCGGCGGCACTTCGGCAACGACGAAGCGCGAGGCGACGATCGCCGCGCCCACCTGCACGCCGGCGGCGGCTGCCGCGACCAGCGGCAGTCTCACGATCGAGCCGGGCCGCGAACGGGCGGCTGCCGCGCATTCACAGCTTTAGCTCCCAGGTTTCACCGACCAGGTCGTGGCCGTAGCCGTGATAGGGCTCGCTCTTGGTCAGCTGAAAGCCGCGCCGCGCATAGATCGCGCGCGCCGCGAGCAGGTTGCTGTTGGTCCATAGCACCATCTTGCGGTAGCCCTTGGCGCGCGCGAACGCCAGGCATTCGTCGGTCAGCCGCGCGCCCAGGCCGAATCCGCGCGCGCCGGGCGTAAGGATCAGCAGCCGCAGCTGCGCGACCGTCGCGCTCCTGCGCGCAACCAGTACGGAGCCGACCCGCTCGCCGTCCAGTTCTGCGATCCAGCAGCGTTCGCAGTCGGGGCGGAAGTGCTTGATGAACCTGGCGGCGATGTCGGCCACCAGCGCTTCGAAATCGCTGTCCCAGCCGTATTCGCGGGCGTAGATCTCGCCATGCTGCTGCACTACCCAGCCCATGTCGCCGGATTTCGGTTCGCGCAGCAGCACGGTGCGGGGAGCGGCCGCCACCGGCGCCGGGCTCAGTAGCCGCTGCACCGTGGCCATCGCCTCGATCAGCCGGCGCTGGTCCGCTGCGGGCAAGGCGCCGAGCAGGGCGGCCGCCTGGTCGCGCGACTTCTGCTGCAGCGGCGCGAAAGCCTGGTGGCCGGCGTCGGTGAGCTGGAGCAGGCTTTGCCGTGCGTCGGCCGGCGACGGTACCCGCGCCAGCCAGCCCCTGGTCTCGAAGTTGCGCAGGATGCGGCTCAGGTAGCCCGCATCCAGCGCCAGGTCGCGGCCCAGCTCGGCAGCGGTGGGCTGGTCGCGATGCGCCAGCTCATACAGCACGCGCACCTGTGTCAATGCGAGCTCGCTGCCCAGGTAAGGGTCGAGTACGCCGATGCGCTGCGTGTAGAAGCGGTTGAAGGCGCGGACGGCCCTGATGTCATCTTTTGAGGCGGTGGCGGTGTTCATGCTTGACATTGTCAAGCAGATACATGACTACGTCAAGTATTTATCTCCGCGCTGGAGGCGAGACGGCCTAAACGGCCGCAGCCCGTTTCAGTACACCGGATGGTGTTTGCGGATCGTGTCCTTGACCTCGCTGCTCAAGGCGAAGCCCCGACCGAATCGGGCCGCCAGCGCATCGGCGCGCTGCACGAAGGCGTCGATCCCCATGCTGTAGATGAACTGCATGGCGCCGCCGGTCCAGGCCGGGAAGCCGATGCCGAAGATGGAGCCGACGTTGGCCTCGAACACGGTGGTCAGCACGTTCTCCGACAGGCAGCGCGCGGTCTCGACGGCCTGGCGGTATAGCAGGCGGTCCTTGATTTCTTCGATGCTCCAGTCCGCGGTAGGCTTTTCGAAAAGCGGCTTCAGCTGCGGCCACAGGCTCTTGCGCGCACCCTTCTCTGTCGGATAGTCATAAAAACCGCCGCCGCCAGCGCGGCCCGGACGCTGGTATTCCTTCACCATGCGCTCCACCAGCAGTTCACCCGGGGTCGCCACGTAGGTCTTGCCGTCCGCACGGTAGTCGGCGCGCGTTTGGTCCAGCACATGAACGCTCAAAGATAGCGCTGTCTCGTCCAGCACGGCCAGCGGGCCCACCGGCATGCCGCACTGGATACCGGCGTTTTCAATCACGGGCGCCGGAATGCCTTCACCCAGCATCGCGGCACCTTCCATCACGAAGGTGCCAAAGGTGCGGCTGGTATAGAAGCCGCGCGAATCGTTCACCACGATCGGAGTCTTGCCAAGCGCCTGCACATAGTCGAACGCGCGCGCCACGGTTTCGTCGTCGGTCTGCTTGCCGCGAATGATCTCCACCAGCTTCATCTTGTCCACCGGGCTGAAGAAGTGGATGCCGATGAATTTTTCGGGCCTGGTGCTGGCCTTGGCCAGGCCCGTGATCGGCAGCGTCGAAGTGTTGGTGGCAAAAAAGCCGCCGGGCGCCAGCAGGGGTTCGGCCTCTTGCGTCACCTTGCCCTTCAAGTCGCGCTGTTCGAACACGGCCTCGATGATCAGATCACAACCCTGGAGGTCACCCGCCTTCTCGGTGGGCGTGATGCGATCGAGCAGCGCCTTCTGGTCGTACGGGCTCATGCGGCCTTTTTCGATGCGCGGGCGGGTCAGCTTGACGCTGTAGGCCTTGCCGTGTTCGGCCTTGTCCAGGCTCACGTCCTTCAGCACCGTGGCAATGCCCTGGCTCGCCTGCACATAGGCAATGCCCGCGCCCATCATGCCGGCGCCGAGGATGCCGACCTTCGCCGGCTTGTAGCGGGGAACGTCCCTGGGGCGTGACTGTCCGCTCTTGATCGCGTTCTGGTTGAAGAAGAACGTGTTGATCATGTTCTTCGCCACCGGACTCACGATCAGCCGCGCCAGATAGCGGCTCTCGATACGCAGGGCGGTGTCGAAGTCCACCTGCGTGCCCTCGACCATGGCATCCAGCGCGAATTGCGGGGCAGGGTACAGGCCGCGCGTGGTCTTGTTCAGCATCGCCGGCGCCACCGTCAATGCGGCGGCAATTTTCGGGTTGGCTGGTGTGCCGCCCGGGATTTTGTAGTCCTTCGCGTCCCACGGTTGCTGCGCTGTCGGGTTGGCGGCAATCCAGGCCAGCGCCTTGTCGCGCAGCTGGCCGGCGTCGCTCACCAGCTCGTGCACCAGGCCGAGTTCCAGCGCCTCGCGCGGGCCGAACAGCTTGCTCTCCAGGATGTAGGGCTGTGCGGCCATCAGGCCCAGCAGGCGCGTCATTTTGGTGATACCGCTGGCGCCGGGAATCAGTCCGAGCGTGATTTCGGGCAAGCCCAGCTGGATTTTTTTGTCGTCCACGGCGATCCGGTGGTGCGCCGCGAGCGCCACTTCCCAACCGCCGCCGAGCGCGGCACCGTTGATGCAGGCCACCACTGGTTTGCCCAGTGTCTCCAGCGTACGAAAGTTCTTTTTGAGTTGCTGGATCTCGGTGAACACCATGCCGGCGTCCGATGGCTTCAGGCGCATGGTCCCTTTGAGATCGGCGCCCGCAAAAAAGGTGCTCTTGCTTGATGCCAGGACGATGCCCTTGATCGCGTCCTTGTCCTTCACCACCTGCGCGGTGACTTCGGTCATGTCCTGCTGCCATTGCTGGCACATGGTATTGACGGGCGAGCCGGGCTCGTCGAAGGTGAGGGTGGCGATGCCGTCGGCGAGTTCGTATCGAATGGTTTTCATGGGCGTCCGTTTACTATGAAATTGCTAGCTACCTGACATCGCCGCATATGGGCTAAAGGGTGAAAAAGCTCTAAATCCGCTCGACAATCGTGGCGATCCCCATGCCGCCGCCCACGCACAACGTGGCCAGGCCGTAGCGCAGCTTGCGCCGGTGCAGCTCGTCGATCAGCGTGTTCAGGATCATCGCGCCGGTTGCGCCCAGCGGATGCCCCATGGCAATGGCGCCGCCGTTCACGTTGACCTTGTCGTGCGGCACGTTCATTTCCTGCATGAATTTCATCGGCACGGCGGCAAAGGCTTCGTTGACCTCGAACAGGTCGATCTGGTCGATGGTCATTCCGGCCTTGGCCAGCGCCTTGCGCGCGGCGGGCATCGGCCCGGTCAGCATGATGGTCGGGTCGGCGCCGCTCAGCGCTGCCGCCACGATGCGCGCGCGCGGCGTGAAGCCATGCGTCTTGCCCGCGGCCTCGGAGCCAATCAGCACGGCCGCCGCGCCATCCACGATGCCCGACGAATTGCCGGCGTGGTGCACGTGGTGAATGCGTTCGACCTGCGGATAGCGCGTGAGCGCCACCTGATCGAACCCCAGGGCACCGAGCTGCTCGAAGGCGGGGCGCAGCCCGGCCAGCCCCTCCATCGTCGTGCGCGGCTTGATGAATTCATCCTCGTCCAGGATGATCTGGTCCAGCGCGTCTTTCACCGGCACGACCGAGCGCGCAAACAGGCCGCCCTCGCGCGCCTTCGCAGCGCGCTGCTGGCTCTCCATGGCAAAGGCGTCCACGTCGCCCCGCGTGAAGCCCGAGAGCGTGGCGATCAGGTCCGCGCCGATGCCCTGCGGCACGAAGGCGGTGGCGCTGTTCGTCTCGGGGTCCTGTGCCCAGGCGCCGCCGTCCGAGCCGATCGGCACGCGGCTCATGCTCTCCACGCCGCCAGCCACCACGATGTCTTCCCAGCCGGAGCGAACCTTCTGGGCGGCCAGGTTCACCGCCTCCAGGCCCGAGGCGCAAAAGCGGTTGATCTGCACGCCCGAGCAGCGCCAGTCCCAGCCGGCCTTGAGCGCGGCCACCTTGGCGATCACCGAGCCCTGCTCGCCGATGGGCGAGACCACGCCCATTACCACGTCGTCCACCTGCGCCGTGTCAAAGTCATTGCGGCGCTGCAACTCTGATAGCACTCCGGCCAGCAGATTCACGGGCTTGACCTCGTAAAGGCTTCCATCCTTCTTGCCCTTGCCGCGGGGGGTGCGAATGGCGTCATACACAAATGCTTCAGTCATGGCCGATCCTCAAAGTGGACCTTGCAGTATATTCATTTCACAAAGCATTTGCTCTGTAAAAATATCAACACTCCGTCCAACCCGCGACACTCGCCAAGACCCACCATGATTGAACGCAACCTGTTCAGCCCCGACCACGAAGCCTTTCGTGACAGTTTTCACCGCTTCCTGGACAAGGAGATCGCGCCGCACCACGAAGCCTGGGAAGAGCAGGGCTATGTGGACCGCGAGGTCTGGCGCAAGGCCGGCGCCAACGGTTTTTTGTGCATGACGCTGCCCGAGGAATACGGCGGCGCGGGCGCCGACAAGCTCTACAGCGTGGCGCAGATGGAAGAGCTGGCGCGCGGCGGCTTTACCGGCATTGGCTTTGGCCTGCACAGCGAGATCGTGGCGCCGTACATCCTGCACTACGGCACCGAAGCGCAAAAGAAGAAGTACCTGCCGCTGCTGGCCAGCGGCGAGATGGTGGGTGCCATCGCCATGACCGAGCCGGCCGCGGGCTCGGACCTGCAGGGCGTCAAGAGTACGGCCCTGAAGCAGCCCGACGGCAGCTACCTGTTGAATGGCAGCAAGACGTTCATCACCAACGGCTGGCACGCCGACCTGGTGATCGTGGTGGCCAAGACCGACCCCGCCGCCGGGGCCAAGGGCACCAGCCTGCTGCTGGTGGAGCGCGGCATGCCGGGCTTCGAGAAAGGCAAGCGCCTGAAAAAGCTGGGGCTGAAGGCGCAGGACACGAGCGAGCTGTTCTTCGACAACGTGCGCGTGCCCTTTGATAACCTGCTGGGCGGCGCGGCGCAGGAAAATCGGGGCTTCATCTGCCTGATGGAGCAACTGCCCTGGGAGCGCCTGCAGATCGCCATTACCGCCGTGGCCTCGGCGCAGGCGGCCATCGACTGGACCGTGGCCTATGTGAAGGAGCGCAAGGTCTTCGGCCAGCCCGTCGCTGCGTACCAGAACACCCGGTACGCCTTGGCCGAACTGCAGACCGAGGTGCAGGTGGCGCGTGTGTTCGTGGACAAATGCTGCGAACTGATTACTCAGGGCAAACTCGATACCGCCACCGCCAGCATGGCAAAGTATTGGTGCAGCGACCTGCAGTGCAAGGTGATGGACGAATGCGTGCAACTGTTTGGCGGCTATGGCTACATGTGGGAATACCCGATCACGCGCGCCTACGCCGACGCGCGCGTGCAGCGCATCTACGGCGGCACGAACGAGGTCATGAAGGAGGTGATTTCGCGCGCGATGGGGCTGGGGTCGCGCTGAACGCGCCATGGTGCCGCCCGAAACATCTGAGGGAAAAAGCCGGTGAAAAGACTGCTGATGACTTTGCTGCTGGCCCTCGGACCCCTGCACGCAATGGCGGCACCCCTTGGCGTGGCGGGTATCGACATCGCCACGCGCAGTCGGGTGCATTACACCTGCGACGGTGGCAAAACGATCACGGCGCGCTACCTGAACGCGCGCAACGGCCAGGGCTTTGCGCTGCTGCGCATCGGAGGCAAGACGATGCTGTTCGTCGACACGCTGTCGGCCTCGGGTGCCCGATACGTCGCCGGCCGCTATGTCTGGTGGACCAAGGGGCCCAGCGCGACGCTGTACGATGGAATGACCGGGGACAATGCGCCGCCGATGCTGGCCAACTGCCAATCCAGGCAAGCGCTTCCGGGAGCGGCGCCGATGCGAAACGCCAGGTAAATCAGTATCTCAGTATCGCCATTCCTGTTTTGGGGCGTGTGTACAGGTCTCCATGATTAAGGCCATGTCCTGTTAAAAATGCGCTTTACAGCCGAACGATTGTTCGGTTAAAGTTTCCATCATGAAACCCAAAGACGACGAAAAGCAACGGGCGATCGCGCAGGCGACGTTTCGCCTTGTCGCCGAATCGGGTCTGGCCGCTTTGACGATGTCGGACATCGCGCGCGCCGCGAACATTGCCACGGCTACGCTGTACGTCTACTACCCGTCCAAGGATGAGCTGCTGGTCCAGCTCTACGAGCAGGCCAAGACGGCCACCGCCCATCGCCTGATGCACGCCTACGACGCCAGGGCGCCGCTGCGCGCCAGAGCCCGCGCGGTGTGGCTCGCCATGCTGCACAACCGGCTCGCGCACTTTGCCGAGGCGTCCTTCCAGGAGCAGTTCGCGGCCTCGCCCTGGTTTCGCGAGCGCAGCCAGCGCATGGTGGCTTCCGCCATGGGGGCGTTCTCGGAGGCGCTGGACGAGGGGCGGCGCCACGAGGTGCTCAAGAATGTGCCGGTCGCGCTGCTCGCCGCGAACTTCATCGCATCCGTGCGCGAGGCGGCGCGCCTGATCCGCGGCGGCGAGCTGCCCGATGACGAGGCCAGCCGGACTGCGGCTTTTTCGATGTGCTGGGATGCCCTGAAGGCTTGAGCCCGGCATTTTTTTGTTCTTTAACCAAACGGAGATTTGCCAATGAGTGCCAAAACTGTTCTGATCACCGGTTGTTCCACGGGCATCGGCGCCGCCACGGTGCGCCACTTTGCCGAGCAGGGCTGGAACGTGGCCGCGACGCTGCGCAAGCCCGAGGCGGTCCAGTTCGAGCAGGGCTCGGGCCGTGTCGAAAAGTTTGCGCTGGACGTGACCGACCAGCAGTCGGTCGACGCGGCGGTCGCGCGTACGCTGGAGCGCTTCGGGCAGATCGACGTGCTGATCAACAACGCCGGTTACGGCCTGTTCGGTCCGTTCGAGAGCGCCACCCCGGAGGCAATCAGCCGCGAGTTCAGGACCAACGTGGATGGCGTATTTGCCGTGACGCGCGCCGTGCTGCCCCACATGCGCCAGCGCGGCAGCGGGGTGATCGTCAATGTGGCCTCGCTGACCGGGCTGATCGCGATGCCGCTGTATTCCGTTTACGCGGCGTCGAAGTACGCGGTGGTCGGTTTTTCCGAATCGCTAAGCCACGAACTCGCGCCGTTCGACATCCGGGTCAAGGTGATGGCGCCGGGCGCGGTGGCGACCGACTTCTCGGGCCGCTCACTGGCGCGCACCTTCGAGGGCGACGGCGGCCCTTACGCGGAATCGATCCGCAAGGTCATGGGTACCTTCCAGGCGAATCGAGCCTCGGCCGGCGCGACAGCGGAGCAATTGGCCCAGGCGCTGTACGACGCGGCGACCGACGGCAGCGCCCAGGTGCGCTACGTGGTGGGCGACGATGCGCTCGCCGCGATGCAGATGCGCAAGGAGCTCGGAGAAGAGGCGCTGCTGCTCGGGATTCGCCAGCGCTTTGGACTGGCGTGAACGAATTCCCGCCCTCTACCAGCATCGCGCCGATGGCCTGGACTTGGCGGCGCCTTGCGCCTATCCTTGTCTCAGCTCCGTGGCCCGCCAGCGGCGCTGGTCTCCTTTGCCGTACCGTTGACGGGCGCCCAAGATCCCGCCGGTGCAGACCGCGGGCAGCGGCAACGCAGAGTTCACATACGACGCCAGCACGCGGGCCGTCACCTGGAACATCAGCTTCAGCGGACTGCCGAGCCCGGCCACGATGGCGCACTTCCACGGGCCTGCCGAGGCGGGCAAAAACGCCGGCGTGAAGGTCTGGCTCTCGCAAAAAGGCAGCATGGAAGTCACGAGCCCGATCAAAGGCGAGGCCACGCTGTTCCCGGACAACGCCAAGATGTTCGAAGCCGGTGACATGTACATCAATGTTCACACCAACGACTATCGGAGCGGCGAGATCCGCGGCCAGGTGCTGCCGCCCAAGGGCAACTGACGCGACCTACTGAGGCGCTGCCCCGAGGCCGAGCGCGCGGCATGCTCAGAGCCAAGCGGCGAGCAGGGTCTCGCCGACCGGCACGAGAGTTCGTGGGTATCCATGCGTGGCGCCCGCGTCCGCAAGCGGCCAAGCCATCCGACTTTTGTCGGCGCTATGCACGGGACACCCTGATCCTAGATTCTTAACGCCTCTATGACCAGGGCCAGTGCCGGCGACTGTTGCCTGCGGTTGGCGTAGTACAGGTAGTAGCCGGGAAAGCTGGGCCACCAGTCTTGCAGCACGGGGACCAGCTCGCCCCGGTCAAAGTGCGGCTGCAGCAGATCCAGCGGTACGTAAGTCAGGCCCATGCCGTCCAGCGCGGCGCGCAGCATCAGGAAGGTGTTGTTCAAGGTGACCTGGCCGGTTACGCGCACGTTGAGCGACTGGCCGTCTTTCTCGAATTCCCAGGCGTACAGGCCTCCATGCGTGGGCAGCCGCAGGTTGATGCAGTGGTGCTCGGTCAGGTCGCGCGGGGTTTGCAGCGCAGGCTTGCCCTGCAGGTACGCCGGCGAGGCGGCCACGGCCATGCGCAGATCAGGACTGATGCGCACGGCGATCATGTCTTTGTCGAGCCGGTCGCCCGAGCGTATGCCGGCGTCAAAACGCTCGGCCACGATATTCGTCATGGCGTAGTCGATGCCAAACTCCAGCCGAATATCGGGGTAGGCGCGCAGCAGCGGTAAAAGCTTGGGCCAGAGCACGGTGACGATGGCGTGGTCGTGTGCAGAGATACGGAGCGTGCCCGCAGGCTTGTCGCGCAGCGAGGTGAGCGCGGCCAGTTCGGCGTCGATGTCGTCCAGCCTGGGCGCCAGTGTTTGCAGCAGGCGGCCCCCCGCTTCGGTCACGGAGACGCTGCGCGTCGTGCGGGTGAGCAGGCGCACGCCCAAGCGGCCTTCCAGCGCCCGCATACTGTGGCTGAGAGCCGAGCGCGACACGCCCAGCTGCGCGGCCGCCCTGGTAAAGCTTTGTGCGCGCGCTACAACGACAAATGCCTGCAGGTCGTTGAGATTTTCAGAAGCCATTGGTGAGCAATATTCACTAGGGCGTGTTAACACAAACGAAGTCCATCGGCGATCAATGCGAAGCTGATGAATCCAAGGAACATGACGTCGAGCTTCTCGAAGCGAGAGAAGATACGGCGGAAGCCCTTGAGGCGTCG
>SCRU01000151.1 GCA_004323695.1 Burkholderiaceae bacterium | reverse complement strand
AACAGTTTTCGCATGGGTTTCGCTCGCGCCAGCGCCCGCCTCATTCCGCGCGCGCCGGCACCAGAATCTCGCGCTGCCCGCTGCTGCTCATGCTGCTGACCAGGCCCGCCTTTTCCATGTCCTCGACCAGCCGCGCGGCGCGGTTGTAGCCGATCTTCAGGTGGCGCTGCACCAGCGAGATGCTGGCCTTGCGGTTTTTCAGCACCACCTCGACCGCCTGGTCGTACATCGGGTCTTTCTCGCCGCCGCCGTCCAGCGCGCCATCGATGCCATCGTCCCCATCGACGGTGCCGCCTTCCAGCACGCCTTCGATGTAGTTGGCCGGTCCCTGCGACTTGAGGTAACTCACCACGCGGTGCACCTCCTCGTCGCTCACGAAGGCGCCATGCACGCGGATCGGGAAGCCGGTGCCACTGGGCATATAGAGCATGTCGCCCATGCCGAGCAGGGCTTCGGCGCCCATCTGGTCCAGGATGGTGCGCGAGTCGATCTTGCTGCTGACCTGGAACGCGATGCGCGTCGGGATGTTCGCCTTGATCAGGCCGGTGATCACGTCCACGCTGGGGCGCTGCGTCGCCAGGATCAGGTGGATGCCGGCGGCGCGCGCCTTTTGCGCCAGGCGCGCGATCAGCTCCTCGATCTTCTTGCCCACCACCATCATCAGGTCGGCGAGCTCGTCGATCACCACCACGATGTGCGGCTCGCGCTGCAATGGTTCGGGGTCGTCCGGCGTCAGGCTGAACGGGTTGTAGATGAATTCCCCGCGCGCCTTGGCGTCGTCGATCTTGGCGTTGTAGCCCGCCAGATTGCGCACCCCCAGCTTCGCTAGAAGCTTGTAGCGGCGTTCCATCTCGGCCACGCACCAGTTCAGGCCGTGCGCGGCCTGGCGCATGTCGGTGACCACGGGAGCCAGCAGATGCGGGATGCCTTCGTAGACCGACATCTCCAGCATCTTGGGGTCGATCATCAAGAGGCGCACGTCGCGCGCCTCGGCCTTGTAGAGCAGCGACAGGATCATCGCGTTGAGGCCGACGGATTTGCCCGAGCCCGTGGTGCCGGCCACCAGCACGTGCGGCATCTTGGCCAGATCTACCACCACCGGATTGCCGACGATGTCCTTGCCCAGCCCCATGGTGAGCAGCGACCTGGCTTCGTTGTACACCTGCGAGCCCAGGATTTCGGACAGCTTGATGGATTGCCGCTTGGCATTGGGCAACTCCAGCGCCATGTAGTTCTTGCCCGGAATGGTCTCGATCACGCGGATCGAGATCAGGCTCAGCGAGCGCGCCAGGTCGCGCGCCAGATTCACCACCTGCGCGCCCTTCACGCCCGTGGCGGGTTCGATCTCATAGCGCGTGATCACCGGCCCCGGGGATGCCAGCACCACGCGCACCTCCACGCCGAAGTCCTTGAGCTTCTTCTCGATCAGGCGGCTGGTCATCTCCAGCGTCTCGGGCGCCACCCCCTCCTGGCGGGTCAGCGCGCCGTCGAGCAGATCCACTTGCGGCAGCCGGCTGTCGGGCAGTTCGGTGAACAGCGGCTTCTGGCGCTCCTTGGCGACGCGCTCGCTGCGCGGCACCTCGGCCACCACGGGTTCGATCAGCACCGGGGCCGGATGCTGCTCTTCGATTTCGGAGCGTTCTTCCAGCAGCACTTCCTCGCGTTCGCGTGCGGCCCGCTTGCCGACCGCGCGATCTTCGGCGATTTCCCGTTTCTCGCGCCGCAACTCGACCAGTGAATAAAGCCTGGCCCCGAGGCGCTCGGCCACCTGCGCCCAGGAAAACCGGAACACGAGCGCCGAGCCCACCACGCCCAGCATGATGCACACCAGCCCCGAGCCGGCAAAACCCAGCCATTGGACGCTCACGGGACCCAGCAAATAACCAAGAACGCCCCCGGCATGGCCCGGCAAATGGCCTTCGAAGCGGTACAGGCGCGACCATTCGAGCGCCGTGCTCGCGCACAGCAGCAGCGCCAGCGCGCACCAGAATCCGGTGCGGCTCGCGGCAAACCGGCCGAGCACCGACGGCTCCTGCGGGGTCTGCGCGGCCGGGTCGTCAGCGCGCAGCCCGCGCGCCAGCGCGGACAGCCAGGCCCGCAGCGCGGCCGCAAAGCACCACCAGACCGAAAACCCCAGCAAAAAATAACTCGCATCCGCCAGCCAGGCGCCGAACCGGCCCGCGAGATTGCGCACCGGGCCGCCATAACCGGAGGTGGACCAGGCAGGATCCAGCGGAGAGTAGCTGAGCAGGGCGAGCAGCCAGAACGCGAGGGCCAGCGCCCCGAGAATCAGTTCGACCTCGCGCACGAAACGGCTGGTGCCGGAGCGCTCCGGGGTCTTGGCGGACGAGGACGAATTCAGGGTATTGAGCGAGTAAGTCATAGGCAAAAGCTAGGGCGCCAGCTTACCCGAAACCGGATACCGGATACGCGGTGTCAGCGCAGCGGCTCGATCCGCTCCCGGATCACCATGGCGCCGCTATCGAGCAGTTCGGTGAGTCCGCGCTCTTCGAGATCCTTCATCACCCGGCTGACCATTTCGCGCGAGGCGCCCACCATCTTCGCAACGTCCTGGCGCGACACCTTGTCGCGGATCACCAGCGTGCCATCCGGCTCGGGTCTGGCGAACTCCAGCAAGGCGCGCGCCACGCGGCCATACACATCCATCAACGCAAGCGACTCGATCTTGCGGTCCGCATGGCGCAAGCGCTGCACCAGGCCGCGCATGATGGCGTACGCCATCGAGGAGTTTTCCGGCAGGCAGCGCGCAAACTCGGCGCGCCCCAGCATCAGCACGTCGGTCTGCAACTCGGCCCGCACCGTGGCGGAATGCGGCTCATCATCGATCAGACTCATCTCGCCGATGTAATCGCCGGGGTGCATGCCAGCCAGGATCACCTCGCGGCCGCGGCTGTCCGAGGTGATGACGCGCGCGCGGCCGGTCAGGATGATGAACAGGGCGTTCGCCTTCTTGCCCTGCTCCACAATGATTTCGGAACGCTTGAAGCGGTGCTTCACGATGGACTGCGCCACGGATTCGGCCTGCGCGGCCGTGAGCATGGAAAACAAGGGCACGCGGCGCAGCAGATCCAGGTTCGACAACATCGACATTTTGGTTAATCTCCGCAGTCCACCTCCTGCAGGAGGTTTTGGTTTTTACAATGTCGCACGAGGTCTCGGGGTTGACTCCTCGTAACTCACCCCCAAACTGTACACCGACCCATCTTCCCATTTGAATGTGACCATGTCCAACAAAAAACACGCCGGCGTCCTGATCCTGGGTTCCGGCCCCGCCGGCTACACCGCCGCCATCTATGCGGCGCGCGCCAACCTCAAGCCCGTGCTGGTGACCGGCATGGCACAGGGTGGCCAGCTCATGACCACGACCGACGTGGACAACTGGCCCGCCGATGTGCTGGGCGTGCAGGGCCCGGAGTTGATGCAGCGCTTTCTGGAACATGCCGAGCGCTTCAACACCGAGATCGTTTTCGATCACATCAGCTCGGTGGATTTGAGCAAACGGCCGTTTACCCTCAAGGGCGACAGCTTCGAGTACAGCTGCGACGCGCTGATCCTGGCCACGGGCGCGTCGGCCCAGTACCTTGGGCTGGCGTCCGAATCGGCGTTCATGGGACGCGGCGTGTCCGGCTGCGCCACCTGCGACGGATTCTTTTACCGCGAACAGGTTTGCTGCGTGGTGGGTGGCGGCAACACGGCCGTGGAAGAGGCGTTGTATCTGTCCAACATTGCGAGCAAGGTGATCCTGGTGCACCGCCGCGACAAGTTCAAGGCCGAGGCCATCCTGGTCGACAAGCTGATGGAAAAAGTCGCGGCCGGCAAGATCGAGCTTGAGCTGCACCATGTGCTGGACGAGGTGTTGGGCGATGCCTCCGGCGTGACCGGGGTGCGCCTGAAGAACGTGAACAGCGGCGCCACCCGGGAGCTGGAACTGAAGGGCTGCTTCATCGCGATCGGGCATCGGCCCAACACGGAGATTTTCGAGGGCCAGCTCGAGATGAAGAACGGCTACATCATCACCCAGGCCGGGCTGCAGGGTTTCGCCACCATGACCAGCGTGCCTGGCGTCTTCGCCGCCGGCGACGTGCAGGACCATGTGTACCGGCAAGCCATCACCAGTGCCGGCACGGGCTGCATGGCGGCCCTGGATGCGCAGCGCTTTCTGGAGCAATAGAGGGCCAGCCACCCTCGCCCATCGGGCGGCTGCCCAAAACCGTTATAATTCAAGGCTTTGCAGAGTTCTCCCTCCATGGGCGGATTCGGGCGAATCGGGTTACCGCCACCCTCTCTTTGGCGAGGTGAGGCCGCCACGCATGCGGCGGCCGTTGAAAAGTATCGGAGTGTCCACATGGCACGCGTATGTGAAGTCACGGGCAAGGGCCCGATGGTCGGGAACAATGTGTCCCACGCCAACAACAAAACCAAACGCCGGTTCCTGCCGAACCTGCAATACCGCCGCTTCTGGGTCGAGAGCGAGAACCGCTGGGTTCGCCTGCGCATCTCGAACGCCGGCCTGCGTTTGATTGACAAGAACGGCATCGACTCCGTGCTCGCGGACCTGCGCGCACGCGGTCAGGCTTAAACCCCCATTACTGGAGCACCACCATGGCAAGCAAAGGCGGACGCGAAAAAATCAAGCTGGAATCCACGGCGGGGACCGGCCACTTCTACACCACCAGCAAAAACAAGAAAACCATGCCGGAGAAAATGACGATCATGAAATTTGATCCCAAGGCCCGCAAGCATGTGGAATACAAGGAAATCAAGCTGAAGTAACCGGCCTGATGGTCTGCACGCGATAAGGCTCGCCATGGCGAGCCTTTTCTTTTTGGTGCCGCGGCCCATCACGGGGCGCATCGGGCCGGCTACGCCGTAGACTACCCGACAGCTCAACTTGCCGGACCGTCGTTCCGTGTCACAACCCCGGGTATTCGTCCTGACATGCGTGTCCATGCTGGCCTTCGCAGGCAACTCCCTGCTTTGCCGGCTGGCTCTGAAAACAACGGGTATCGATCCGGCCAGCTTCGCGTCCATGCGCATCCTCTCTGGTGCCCTGATGCTCTGGCTGATCGTGCGGGCCCGCGGCGGCGCACACCAGTTGCCAGGAAATTGGCCTTCGGCGTTTTCGCTTTTTTGCTATGCGGCCTGCTTTTCATATGCCTATGTCGGTCTGCCGACGGGAACGGGGGCGCTGCTGCTGTTTGGCGCCGTCCAGGTCACGATGATTGGTTACGGACTGTGGAGCGGCGAGCGCCTGTCCGCATGGCAGATCGTGGGACTGGTCCTGGCCTTTGCGGGGCTGGTGGGGCTGTTATTGCCAGGCCTGTCGGCGCCGCCACTGCGTGAGGCCGTGCTGATGCTCGTGGCTGGTGCGGCGTGGGGCGTCTATTCCCTGCGCGGCAGGGGCACTCAGGACCCGGCTCGCGCCACCGCAGGCAACTTCCTGCGTGCGGGCATTTTTGCGATCGCGCTGAGCGCGATCACACGGGCGCACACCTCGCTGGACACCGCGGGCTTCGCTTATGCCATCACGTCGGGCGCCCTGGCTTCCGGTGTCGGCTACATCATCTGGTACACGGCGCTGCGTGGGCTCAAGGCGACCAGTGCGGCCAGCGTGCAACTCAGCGTCCCCGTGATTGCCGCGGTGGGCGCCATCGTGCTCCTCGATGAGGCCGTTACGCCACGCCTGCTCGTTGCGTCAATCGTCATTCTTGGGGGGATCGGCCTGGTGATTTTCGAAAGGCGCAAAGCCCGTTGAGGCGCCCGCGGCCCCGAACGCCACGAATCAGGCGCGCACGGCGCGCAGCTTGATGGAAAACTCTTTCAAGGCGGCAATACCGCTCTCCTCGGCGCGGCGGCACCAGCCTGCCAGATCAGCGGCCAGTTGCTCGCGCGATTGCGAGGTATTCAGCCACAGCTGGCGCAACTCTTCGCGCATGGTCACCATCTTGTCCAGCACCGGGTGCGCCGCACGGGCCTGGGCCAGTTGCGGCACGGCTGTCGCGGGCACCTTGTCGACGTCGCGATGCAGCCAGCGCTTGGCAAATTCCAGTTCCGACACATCGCCGTGCCTGGCCTTGAGCGCCGCAATTTCGGCCTTGCAGGCGCGGCGCAGATCACGCGCATAACCGGCCATCACCTCGTAGCGGTGGGCGATCAGCGCTTCCAGCGTTTTCTCGTTGGCCACCGGCTCGATCGCGCCGAGCTGCAGCCGGGGAACGGTCTTCTTGACACGGGCCAGGCCGGCCTTTTCGAGCAACCTGATGTAGCCCCACCCAATGTCGAATTCGTACCGCTTCACCGAAAACTTGGCCGAGGTCGGGTAGGTATGGTGGTTGTTATGCAGTTCCTCGCCGCCGATGATGAGCCCCCAGGGCGATACATTGGTGCTGGCATCCGGCACTTCGAAATTGCGGTAGCCCCAGAAGTGACCCACGCCGTTCACCACGCCGGCAGCCCAGAACGGAATCCAGACCATCTGCACCGCCCAAACGGTCAGGCCAATGGCGCCGAACAGCGCCAGGTCGATGATCATCATCAGGCCCACGCCCTGCCAGCTGTAGCGCGTGTACAGGTTGCGCTCGAGCCAGTCATCGGGGCAGCCCTGGCTGTATTTGGCCAGCGTCTGCTGATTCCCCGCTTCGGCGCGGTACAGCTCGGTGCCCTGCCAGAACACTTTTTTGATGCCGTGCGCCTGCGGACTGTGCGGATCGTCGATGGTTTCGCACTTGGCGTGATGCTTGCGGTGGATCGAAACCCATTCCCGGGTGACCTGGCCGGTTGCCAGCCAGAGCCAGAACCGGAAGAAATGCGCGGGGACCGGGTGCAGATCAAGAGCACGGTGCGCCTGATGGCGGTGCAGGTAGATCGTGACGCTGGCAATCGTGATGTGCGTGGTCAACAGCGTGTACAGCGCGATTTCCCACCACGACAGATTCCAGAGCCCGTTGGCGAGCCACGCAACCCCTGCGTTCAGCACAGCCCCATCGGATAACAACATGTTCAAAATGCCTTTTCGGTGTATTTCAGCTGCGGCCCACGCCGCGGCGATAGTCTCTTATTTTAGGATGGAGCCGCACAAAATAGCTACACACGCGCAACACCCACGCCGATAAAAAGTCTTTAGGGTTACTTTCTCACCCACACGGCGGCAAAAAAACCATCCATCCCGTGCCGGTGCGGCCACAGCCGCAGGTATTCGGTACCGTGGTCCGGGCCACTGCACAGGCCGGCAGCGTGTTCGACCTTCAGCCGGCCCAGGAGTTCGGCGACATCGAGCGGATTGAAATCCCCGTTCGCCGCGGTAAACGCCTGCGCGATGGCTTCGTTCTCCTGCGGCAGAACGCTGCAGGTCGCGTACACGAGCCGCCCGCCGGGCTTGAGCAGCCGCGCCGCGCCTTGCAGGATGGCCGTCTGCCGGGCGGCCAGCTCCGCCACCGACTGGGGGGACTGCCGCCACTTGAGGTCCGGATTGCGGCGCAGCGTGCCCAGGCCGGAACATGGCGCATCGACCAGCACACGGTCGATCTTGCCGGCCAGACGCTTGATGCGCTCGTCGCGCTCGTGCGCAATCGCCGCCGGATGCACGTTGGACAGGCCGCTGCGCGCGAGCCGCGGTTTGAGCGCGTCGAGCCGGTGCGCCGAGGTGTCGAACGCATAGAGCCGCCCGGTGTTGCGCATGCAGGCGCCAATGGCCAGGGTCTTGCCACCCGCGCCGGCGCAGAAATCGACCACCATCTCGCCGCGCCGTGCATCCAGCAGCAGGGCCAGCAATTGCGAGCCTTCGTCCTGCACCTCGATCGTGCCGCGCACAAACGCGTCGACCTTGGTCAGTGCGGGCTTGCCCTGCAGCCGCAGGCCCCAGGGCGAATACGGCGTGACGGCCGACTTGATGCCGGCCTGGGCCAGCTCCTGCTGCACCTCGGGTCGTTTCGCGCTCAAGGCATTCACGCGCAAATCGAGCCCGGCTCCCTGATTCAGGCTGTCCACCAGCGGCCAGAATTCGCCACCCAGCTGCTCACGCAGTGGCTGCGCCAGCCACTCGGGCAGATTGTGCCGGTGCCGCTCCAGCAGGTCGGCCACGTTCACCTGGTCGCATTGGTCGAGCCAGTTTTTTTCCTGATCCGTCAGCGCACTCTTGAGAAAATCGCGCGAGCCGCGTTCCGCGCTTGCGCCGGTGCGCCTGGCTTGATCGTCCTGGCTGCGTGCAAAACCCAGAATCGCGAGACGGCGCTCGCGCGGGCCGCTGCCCGAGGGCGCAAAGTGGTCGAACAGCAGCTTCCTGCGCAGCACGGCATACACCGTCTCGGCCAGCGTGGCGCGCTCGCGCGGGCCCAGTTGCCGATGGTCGCGGAAAAAGCGCGACACAACGGCGTCGGCCGGATGGTCGAACTGGAGGGTCAGCCGGACGAGTTCGGAGCAGGCGTCCAGCAGGGCTTTGGGATGCATAGGCCTTGATTGTCCCACGCCCCTCCTGTGACCGACTCCGGTGCAAACCTTGTTTCGTGCAGGAACTTCTGAATGAAAATGACCAGCAACCGTTGAAGAGTATGCGTTGTCAGCTATGGTTTTGATAGAAACCGCGCGATCGCGCGCGGGTAGATCAGGTGTTCCTGGGTGCGCACGCGCGCCGCGAGCGCATCCGGCGTGTCGTGCGGCAGCAGCGGCACCACGGCCTGCGCGAGGATCGGGCCGTGGTCCAGTTCCGCCGTCACCTGATGGACGGTCGCGCCGGCCACCCGGCAGCCGGCCTCGATCGCACGCTGGTGCGTATGCAGCCCCGGGAACGCCGGCAACAGCGAGGGGTGGATGTTGAGCAGCCGCCCGGCGTAGCGCGCGACGAATTCGGGTGTCAATATCCGCATGAAACCGGCCAGCACCACCAGCGCCGGCGCATGACGGTCGATTTCCGCGGCCAGCGCCGCGTCGAACGCCTCGCGCGTCGGGTGCGCGGTGTGCTCGACCACCTCGGTCGCGATGCCCTGCCCGCGCGCAAACACCAGGCCCCGCGCGGCCGCCTTGTTGCTGATGACGGCGGCCACGCGCGCGTCCAGCCGCTCGCCCCAGCCGTCGCGCTGCGCCGCGCCCACGATGGCGGCCATGTTGGAGCCTTCGCCCGAGATCAGGATCACAATGTTTTTCATGCCGGGCGCCATTATCGGGCGGCCCCGCCAAGGCGCGGCCGCTGCGCCGGCGGCACGACGGATCAGCCTGCTGGCGCCACGGCGGCAAAGCGCGCAAACTGCGTGCCGGAAGACGCTTGTCGCCACTTGGACATGGGCAATCGAACGGTCGTGCTAAAAACAGCATTTCCGCCCGGCATTCTCTGGAGATTCATCGAATGGATTTGGCCTTTACCCCCGAAGAGCAGAAGTTTCGCGACGACATCCGCGCCTGGGTGCGCGCGAACCTGCCCGCCGACATTTCGCAAAAAGTGCATAACGCCCTGCATCTGACGCGCGAAGACATGCAGAACTGGGCGAAGATCCTGGGCAAGAAGGGCTGGCTCGGCTACGGCTGGCCCAAGGAATTCGGCGGCCCGGGCTGGACCGCGATCGAAAAACATTTGTTCGAGGAAGAATGCGCGCTGGCCGGGGCCCCGCGCATCGTTCCGTTCGGTCCGGTGATGGTCGCGCCGGTGATCATGGCGTTCGGCAACGCCGAGCAGCAAAAGCGCTTTTTGCCCGGCATTGCGTCGGGCGAGGTCTGGTGGAGCCAGGGCTACAGCGAGCCGGGCTCGGGCTCGGACCTGGCGAGCCTCAAGACCCGCGCGGAGCGCCAGGGCGACAAATACATCGTGAACGGCCAGAAGACCTGGACCACGCTGGGCCAGTACGGCGACTGGATGTTCAACCTGGTGCGCACCTCTACCTCCGGCAAGCCGCAGACCGGCATTTCATTCATCGTGCTCGACATGAAGTCGCCCGGCGTCACGGTGCGGCCGATCAAGTTGCTGGACGGCGAATGCGAAGTGAACGAGGTCTGGTTTGACAACGTCGAGGTGCCGGCCGAGAACCTGATTGGCGAGGAAAACAAGGGCTGGACCTATGCCAAGCACCTGCTCAGCCACGAGCGCACCAACATCGCCGACGTGAACCGCGCCAAGCGCGAACTCGAGCGCCTCAAGCGCATCGCCAAAGCCGAGGGCGTGTATGAGGACATGCGCTTTCGCGACGAGATCGCGAAGCTCGAGGTCGATGTGGTCGCGCTCGAGATGATGGTGCTGCGCGTGCTCTCGGCGATGAAGGCGGGCAAGAATCCGCTCGACGTGGCCGGCCTGCTCAAGATCAAGGGCAGCGAAATCCAGCAGCGCTACAGCGAACTCATGATGCTCGCGGCCGGCCCCTACAGCCTGCCGCTGATTCACGAAGCGATGGAAGCGGGCTGGCAGGGCGACCATGTCGGCGCCGCGTACTGCGCGCCGCTGGCCTCGACCTACTTCAACCTGCGCAAGACCACCATCTATGGCGGCAGCAACGAGGTGCAACGCAACATCGTCGCGCAGACCGTACTGGGCTAAGGAACAAAAATGGACTTCGATTTTTCAGACGATCAGGAACATCTGCGCGACGCGGTGCGCAAGTGGGTGGACAAGGGCTACAGCTTCGAGCGGCGCCGCGCCATCGTGCAGGCGGGCGGCTTCTCGCGCGAGGCTTATACGGAACTCGCGCAGCTCGGCCTGGCCGGCCTGTACATCCCCGAAGCCGACGAGGGGCTGGGCATGGGCCCGGTCGAAGGCATGGTGGTGATGGAAGAACTCGGCCGCGGCATCGTGCTGGAGCCGCTGGCACAGACGCTGATCGCGGGGGCCGTGCTCGCGGGCCATGCGCCGGACGCACTCAAGAAAGCCTGGCTACCGAAGATCGCTGGCGGCGAAGCGCTGGTCGTGCTGGCGCAGCAGGAACGCGCGGCACGCTACCGGCTGGATGTCTGCGGGGCGACCGCCACCCAGTCTGGCGGCTCGTGGACCGTGAGCGGCGCCAAGAGTCTCGTTCCCGCCGGCGACCAGGCCGATGCGTTCATCGTGCCAGCCAGCGCCGGCGGCAAGATCGCGCTGTTCCTGGTCGAGCGCAGCGCCGCCGGCGTCGGCACCCGGGGCTACGGCACGCAGGACGGCGGCCGCGCGGCCGAAGTCACGCTGTCGGATGCACCCGCGGCGCTGATCACGGCGGACGGCCTCGCGGCGCTCGAACATGCGGTAGACATCGGCATTGCCGCCACCTGCGCCGAAGGCGTGGGCGTGATGGACAAAACCATGGCGATCACGGTGGAATACCTGAACACGCGCAAGCAGTTCGGCGTGCTCATCGGCAGCTTCCAGGCGCTGCGCCATCGCGTCGCCGACATGAAAATGCAGCTGGAACTGGCGCGATCCATGAGCTACTACGCGAGCCTCAAGCTGAACGCCCCGGCCGAAGAACGCCGCCGCGCGCTGGCGCGTGCGAAGTACCAGTTGGGCTGCTCGATGCGCTTCGTCGGCCAGCAGGCGGTGCAGCTGCATGGCGGCATCGGCGTGACCGACGAATACATCGTGAGCCACTACTTCAAGCGCCTCACGCAAATGGAAATGACCTTTGGCGACACCCTGCACCACCTGGGCGAAGTCTCGCAGCGCATGCAGGAAAAGGCCGGCGTGTTCGCGTGATGCTTCTTCATTGATAGCATACCTTGCCCGCAGCTTATTGGCTTGCGGGCATTTTCATTAAAAATAAGGAGACCGACATGATGACCACACGCCGCCTTTTGTTGGGCTTATTCGCCAGCACCGCACTGTTGGCCGGCTGCGCCGGCTGGCCAATCGGGGAGCAGACCCAGCCCATCGTCTTCGTGCACGGCAATGGCGACAGCGCCGCGGTGTGGCAGACCACGATCTGGCGCTTCGAATCGAACGGCTGGCCAGCCGATCGCCTGACCGCCATCAATATTCCCTACCCTCTGGCGCGCGACAACGACAGCAAGCCGCAGGCCGGGCGCTCGTCAACGGCCGAGAACATGGCATACCTGCGCGCGGCCGTCGACCAGGTACTCAAGACCAGCGGCGCCAGCAAAGTGATCCTGGTGGGCAATTCGCGCGGCGGCAACGCGATTCGCAACTACATCCAGAACGGCGGCGGCGACAAGACCGTGAGCGAGGCCATTCTCGGCGGCACGCCGAACCACGGCGTCTGGGCCATCAAGGGCCTCAACGAAGGCAATGAATTCTCGGGTACCGGGCCGTTCCTGACCGGGCTGAATGCGCCCAAGGGTCCCAACGGAGATGAGGTGACGCCCGGCGTGAAATGGCTGACCATCCGCTCCGACAGCAACGACAAGTACGCGCAGCCGGATGGCCTGTGGATCGGACACAAGGGCACGCCCACGGGCGTCACGTTCGACGGCCCGGCGCTCAAGGGCGCCACGAACGTGGTGATCCCGGGGGTGACGCATCGGGGCACCGCCTTCTCGCCGGCCGCATTCGGGGTGATGTACCGCTTCATTACCGGCCATGCCCCCCACACGCTGAACCCCGTGGCGCAGGCCGCTCCGCTACTGAGTGGCGAGATCACCGGGCTGGGCGTGCACTCGAACGACCCGGCCTCCGGCAACTTCAGCAACAACCTGCCGCTACCCGGGGCGCAGTTGGCCATTTATGCGACCGACCCGGCCACGGGCGAGCGCATCGGCGCCGCCCGCTACAGCCAGACCATCACGGCGGACGGCCGCTGGGGCCCGTTCACCGCCGCCTCCGGCGTGCCGTACGAGTTCGTCATCAGCGCACCGGGCTATGCCACCACGCACATCTACCGCAGCCCGTTCCCGCGCTCCAGCAACATCGTGGACATGCATCCGGTGCGGCTCACTGCGGCCGATCAGGGCGCCGGCTCGGTCATCACGTTCGAGCGTCCGCGCGGCTACTTCGACCCGGCGCGCGAGCAAATCAGCTTCGACGGCCACACGCCGCCGCCCGGTGTTCCGCCCACGGGCGTCGCCGGCATTTCGAGCTCGACCATCAAGACCGCTCCCTCGGCGGGGGTGCGGGCCATCACCGGTCAGCTTGACGGCGAGCGCATCACCGCGCGCACCTGGCCCGCGGCGCAGGACAACGCCGTCGTGCTGGAACTGACGAACTGAAAATGGGGCGCGGCACGCGGGCCCGCGCGCCTCAGCTGTGCAGGCGCGAGGTCTTGGGCAGGTGCGCCATCAGGAATTCCATCTGGTCCGCCAGGATGCGGCGGTTGCGCAGGATGAAGTCTTCCCACAGGCTGGGCACGTAGGGGGCGTACAGCAGCGGCATGTGCGCCTGCTCGGGCGTGCGGTTGCTCTTGCGGTGGTTGCACGCGCGGCAGGCGGTCACCACGTTCATCCACTTGTCGATGCCGTTCTGCGCGAACGGGATGATGTGCTCGCGCGTCAGATCTTCCTCGTGAAACGCGCCGCCGCAGTAGGCGCAGACGTTGCGGTCGCGCGCGAACAGCTTGCTGTTCGTCAGGCCGGGCTTGAGCTGGAACGGGTTGATGTTGGGCACGCCCCGGGTGCCGATGATGCTGTTGACGGTAATGATGGACTGTTCGCCCGAAATCGCGTTGTAGCCGCCGCGAAACACGGCCACCTCGCGCCCCACTTCCCAGCGCACTTCGCGCGCCGCATAGTGGATGACCGCCTGTTCCAGCGAAATCCACGACTGGGGCAACCCCTGGGCTGACAGCTTCAAGACCTTCAAAACACGCCTCCAACAACAGTTGAACACCACTGGACGGAATCATCGTTCTTCAAGTCGATCGCGGCATGGCGCCCGCGAGCCGGCTGAGTCACAATATACTCTTTTCATGACAGGTTGGCGTCAACCCCTTGTTCGATGGGGTCGAGACGCTATCAAAACGATACCGCTCCATGCTGATTTTTCGTGGTTTCAATCACCCCGGCCTCGCCGACGCCTGCGCCCTGACGATCGGCAATTTCGATGGCCTGCACCGTGGCCATCAGGCCATGCTGGCGCTGCTGGCAAACGAGGCGCGACACCGCGGCGTGCCCAGTTGCGTGATGACCTTCGAGCCGCATCCGCGCGACTATTTCGCCGCGCTGGCGCGCAAGCCCGAGCTGGCGCCGGCGCGCGTGGGCACGCTGCGCGACAAGCTCACCGAACTGGCGCGCTGCGGCGTCGAGCAGACCGTGGTGATGCCGTTCGACGCGCCCTTGGCGGGCCAGTCGCCGCAGGCGTTCATCACCGACGTGCTGGTGCGCGGCCTGGGCGCGCGCTATGTGCTGGTCGGCGACGACTTCCGTTTCGGCGCCAAACGCGCGGGCGACTACGCGATGCTGGACAGTGCGGGCGCGGCCGCCGGTTTCGACGTGGCCCGCATGAACAGCTACGAGGTGCATGGCCTGCGCGTGTCCAGCTCCGCCGTGCGCGAGGCACTGGGCCAGGGCCGCATGCAGGATGCCGAGCGTCTGCTCGGGCGCCCTTACAGCATCAGCGGCCATGTGGTGCACGGGCGCAAGCTCGGGCGCGAACTCGGCTGCCCGACCCTGAACCTGCGCTTTGCGCACTGGAAACCGGCCGCCAGCGGGATTTTCGCGGTGCAGGTGCACGGCCTGGCCGGCCAGTCCCTGCCCGGCGTTGCGAACCTGGGGATTCGCCCCTCGCTGGACCCGCGTGACGTGAACGGCGGGCGCGTGCTGCTGGAGACGCATTGCCTGGACTGGCCGGCAGCGCTCGGAGCCGAGGGTGGGTACGGTAAAATCATCCGGGTGGAGCTGCTGCACAAACTGCATGACGAACGCAAGTACGACGGCCTTGCCGCCCTGAAGGAAGGCATGGCACGGGACTGCCTGGACGCGCGTGCGTTTTTTGCGTCCATGCACGGGCAGACGCATCGCCAGACCACACGCGACCGAATTTAGACGATCTCTGCCGCAGGTCGCTGCCCTTCGACAGGCTCAGGGCGAGCGGCCTTTCACTCATCCGTCCCCCCAACTAGCCGTTCGGGCTGAGCCTGTCGAAGCCTTCGCCACGCCTTGATCATGTCCGACGTCAAAACCGATTACCGCAGCACCCTGAACCTGCCCGACACGCCTTTCCCGATGCGCGGCGACCTGCCCAGGCGCGAACCGGGCTGGGTAAAGGAATGGAACGAACAGGGCCTGTACCAGCGGCTGCGCGACGCGCGCCACGGCGCGCCGAAATTCATTTTGCACGATGGCCCGCCGTACGCGAACGGCCAGTTGCACATCGGCCACGGCGCGAACAAGATCCTGAAGGACATGATCGTCAAGACGCGCCAGCTGATGGGCATGGACGCGCATTACGTGCCCGGCTGGGACTGCCACGGCCTGCCGATCGAGAACGCGATCGAGAAGAAGTTCGGCCGCAACCTGTCGCGCGACGAGATGCAGGCCAGGAGCCGTGCCTACGCCACCGAGCAGATCGCGCAGCAGATGGCCGACTTCCAGCGCGTCGGCGTGCTTGGCAACTGGGACGACCCCTACAAGACGATGAACCCGCGCAACGAGGCCGGCGAGATCCGCGCCTTCAAGCGCGTGATCGAGCGCGGCTTCGTTTACCGGGGCCTGAAACCCGTGTACTGGTGCTTCGACTGCGGCTCGTCGCTGGCCGAATTCGAAATCGAATACGCCGACAAGAAGAGCCAGACGATCGACGTCGCATTCAAGGCGCATGATCCGGCACGGCTCGCGGCGGCGTTTGGGCTGGGCACATTGGCCAAGGACGCGTTCGCCGTCATCTGGACCACCACCGCCTGGACGATTCCCGCGAATCAGGCGATCAACCTGAATCCCGAACTCGACTATGCGCTGGTGGACACCGAGCGCGGCCTGCTCATCCTGGCCGCCTCGCTGGTGGACACGTGCATGACGCGCTACGCGCTGAACGGCACGGTGCTGGCCACCGTGCCGGGCAAGCAGCTTGGGGGCCTTGAATTCGAACACCCGCTGTATGACGTCGATGCCGGCTACCGGCGCCTGTCGCCCGTCTACCTGGCCGACTACGCCACGGCCAGTGACGGCACGGGCCTGGTGCATTCCTCGCCCGCCTACGGGCTGGACGACTTCAACTCGTGCATCGCGCACGGGCTGGCCTACGACGACATCCTCAATCCGGTGCAGGGCAACGGCAGCTACGCGGCCGACTTCCCGCTGTTCGGCGGGCAGAACATCTGGAAGGCCGTGCCGGTCATCATCGAGGCGCTGAAAGGTGCGGGCCGCCTGCTCGCGACCGAGACCATCAGCCACAGCTACCCGCATTGCTGGCGCCACAAGACGCCGGTGATCTACCGGGCCGCCGCGCAGTGGTTCATCCGCATGGACGAGGGCGTGGGCGTGTTCACGAAAGACAAGGCGCCCCGGACGCTGCGCCAGCTCGCGCTGGCTGCGATCGAGCAGACGCACTTCTTCCCGGAGAACGGCAAGGCGCGCCTGCGCGACATGATCGCCGGCCGGCCCGACTGGTGCATTTCGCGCCAGCGCAGCTGGGGCGTGCCGATCCCGTTCTTCCTGCACAAGGACTCGGGCGAACTGCATCCGCGCACCATGGAGATACTGGACCAGGCCGCCGATATCGTGGAGCACGGCGGCATCGAAGCCTGGAGTCGCGTCACGAGCGAGGAAATCCTCGGCGCGCTTGATGCGCCCCACTACACCAAGAGCAGTGACATCCTGGAGGTCTGGTTCGACTCGGGCTCGACCTTCTGGCATGTGCTGCGCGGCACGCACCCGCAGGACCACCACGCGCACGGCCCCGAGGCGGACCTGTACCTGGAGGGGCACGACCAGCACCGTGGCTGGTTCCACTCGTCGCTGCTTCTGGCCTGCGCGATCGAGGGGCGCGCGCCGTACCGGGGTCTGCTTACGCACGGCTTCACCGTGGACGGCTCCGGGCGCAAGATGAGCAAGAGCCTGGGCAACTACATGCCGCTGGCCGCGTCGGCGCAGAAGTACGGCGCGGAAATTTTGCGCCTGTGGTGTGCCAGCACCGACTACTCGAACGACCTCGCGATCGACGACAAGATTCTCGCGCGCGTGGTCGACGCGTACCGGCGCATCCGCAACACGCTGCGCTTCCTGCTCGCAAATACCAGCGACTTCGACATGGGAGCCGACGCTGTGCCGCCGGCGCAGATGCTGGAGATCGACCGCTGGGCGCTGGCCCGCGCCGCGCAGCTGCAGGCGGACATCCTGGCGCACTACAAGGTGTATGAGTTCCACCCGGTGGTCGCGAAGCTGCAGAACTTCTGCAGCGAAGACCTGGGCGCGTTCTATCTCGACGTGCTGAAGGACCGGCTCTACACCACGCAAGCCAGATCGCCGGCACGGCGCAGCGCGCAGACCGCGCTCTGGCACATCACGCAGGCGATGCTGCGCTGGATGGCGCCGTTCCTCTCGTTCACCGCGGAGGAAGCCTGGAAGTTAGCGGGCACCAGTGAATCGATCTTCATGGAAACCTACAGCGAACTGGCCGCGCCCGACGCCGCCCTGCTCGCCAAGTGGTCGCGCATCCGCGAGTTGCGTGACGCCGTGAACAAGGAGATCGAGGCACTGCGTGCCGACGGCCAGGTCGGCTCCTCGTTGCAGGCCAGCGTATCGCTGCGCGTGCCGGCCGATGACCACGCACTGCTGGCCAGTCTGGGGGATGATCTGAAGTATGTGTTCATCACATCCGCTATTGATATAGAAGCATTTAACGAAATGCAGATAAGGGCCAGCGCCAGTTCTGATGCCAAATGCGAGCGCTGCTGGCACTACCGCGCCGACGTCGGCCACGACCCGGCGTACCCCACGCTGTGCGGGCGCTGCGTGAGCAACCTGTTCGGCGCCGGCGAAGTCCGGGCGTTCGCCTGATGGCCCGCGGCGCCTCCGCCAAGGCGTCCGGCGGCTCGCTGCCGTGGCTGGGTCTGGCCCTGATCGTGCTGATCCTGGACCAGTTCACCAAGATGCTGATCCTGGGCTACTACCGGCTGGGCGACGGCACGGTCGTCACCAGCTTCTTCAACATCGTGCGCGCGCAAAACACCGGCGCCGCGTTTTCGTTTCTGGCTGCAGCCTCCGGGTGGCAGCGCTGGCTGTTCACCGGCATCGGCGTGGCGGCCGCACTTTTGATCGTGTGGCTGCTGCGCTCGCACGCGGGTCAGAAGCTGTTCTCGTTCGCGCTGGCCTTCATCCTGGGCGGCGCGGTGGGCAACGTGGTGGACCGGCTGCACCACGGGTACGTGGTGGATTTTCTGGACTTTCACTGGCACGGCGTGCACTTTCCGGCCTTCAACCTGGCCGACAGCGCCATCACGGTGGGTGCCGCCTGTCTGATCCTGGACGAACTGCTGCGGGTGCGGCGCAGCAGGTAGGCCGCCATGAAGGATCTGCTGAACCTGTTCGCCGCGGTCGCCCTGCTGGTGTGGGGCACCCAGCTGGTACGCACCGGGGTACTGCGCGCGTTCGGCAGCAATTTGCGCCAGGTGCTGGCGCACAGCCTGGGCAACCGCTTCACGGCGGCCCTCTCGGGCATCGGCGTGACCGCGCTGCTGCAGTCCAGCACCGCGACGTCGCTGATGACCTCCTCGTTCGTCGGCGAGGGTTTGATCACGCTGCCGGACGCGCTGGCCGTGATGCGCGGCGCCGACATTGGCACCGCGCTGATGGTGGTGCTGTTCTCGTTCGACCTGTCGTGGCTCTCACCGCTGTTCATTTTCGCCGGCGTGGTGCTGTACCTGTCGCGCCAGGACACCCTGGCCGGACGCATCGGGCGCGTGCTGATCGGCCTGGGGTTGATCCTGCTGGCGCTGCAGATGGTGATGGCGTCCGCCGCGCCGCTGCTGGCCACGCCAGCGGTGCGTGCCCTCCTGAGTTCGGTTGGCAGCGACCTGCCGACCGAGATCATCCTGGGCATGGTGCTGGCCGTGATGGCGTATTCGAGTCTGGCCGTGGTGCTGCTGATCGCGGCGCTGGCCGCTTCCACGATGATTTCGCTGGAAGTGGCACTCGGACTGGTGCTGGGCGCCAATCTGGGCAGCGGCATGGCGGCCGTACTCACCACCGCCAAGTCGGCCGTCGAGGTGCGCCAGGTCTCGATCGGCAACCTGCTGTTCAAGATGCTGGGCGTGGCGCTGATGGCGCCCTGCGTCGGCCTGTGGCTGCGCCATGTCCAGCCGCTGCTGCCCAGCCCGACCCATGGCGTGGTGCTGTTCCACCTGGGGTTCAACGTCATCATGAGCGTGGCCTTCATCGGCCTGACCCGGCCGGTGGCGCGCATCGTCGCGCGCTTGCTGCCGAAGAAGCCGGAAACGTTGCGCTCGCAGATGCGTCCGCGCCATCTCGACACGTCGGCGCTGTCCATGCCTTCGCTGGCCATTTCGTGCGCGGCGCGGGAGGCCCTGCACCAGGCCGACGTGGTGGAAACCATGCTGAACGGCATGCTCACCGTGATCAGGACGAACGACCTGCGCCTCGCCCGGGAGCTGCGCCAGATGGACGACACGGTGGACGAGCTGTACTCGGCCATCAAGTACTACATGACGAAAATCCGGCGCGAGGCACTGGACGAAGCGGAGAGCCGGCGCTGGACCGACATCATCAGCTTCACCATCAACATGGAGCAGATCGGCGACATCATCGAGCGCATCATCATCGACGTGGAAGACAAGAAGATCCGGCCCGGGCGCAGCTTCTCGGAGGCGGGCATCGCCGAGATCGGCGAGCTGCACGCGCGATTGCTGGACAACCTGCGCCTGGGCATGAGCGTGTTCCTGAACGGCAACCTGCACGATGCGCAGAAACTGATCGAGGAAAAAATGCGCTTCGGCGACCTGGAGCGGCGCTACGCCACGGCGCACCTCGACCGCCTGAGTGGCAACAGCGTGCTGAGCATCGAGACCAGTTCGCTGCACATCGACCTGATCAGCGACCTCAAACGCATCAACTCGCACATCTGCTCGATCGCCTACCCGATCCTCGAATCCGCCGGGGCGCTGGCGCCGAACCGGCTCAAGCCGACGGCGCAGGCCCAGGACGAGCACCGGCGCGGCTGACACCCGTACGCCGGCCCCGAGGCCCAGGACGCTGGCTCAGCGGCCTGGCGCGGCCAGCGGATCCGGCGTGGAGACCGGATAGGGACGCTGCGCATAACGCCGCGCGATGACGGCACAGGCCATCAGCTGAATCTGGTGGAACAGCATCAGCGGCAGCAGGATGGCGCCCACCGCGTGCGTGGCAAACAGCACGTTGGCCATGGGAATGCCGCTGGCCAGGCTTTTCTTGGAGCCGCAGAACACGATGGTGATTTCGTCCTCCGTGGCAAACCCCAGTCGACGCGCGCTGCGGCTGGTGAAGATCAGCATCAGCCCCAGCAGCACCGCGCACACCACCAGCAGGCCAGCCAGGCCGGAAAGTGGCACCTGGGCCCACAGCCCCTGCACCACCGCAGCGCTGAAGGCCGTGTAGACCACCAGCAAGATCGAGCCCTGGTCCACCACCTTGAGCGCGCCGCCGTGACCCTCCAGCCAGGAGCCGATGCGGCTGCGCAGCAATTGCCCCGCAACGAACGGCGCCATCAACAGCAGCGCGATGTGGCCGATCGATGACCAGGCACCGGGCGAGCCCGCGTGGTGCGGCACCACAAACAGGGTCAGCAGCACCGGCGAGATGAAAATACCGATCAGCGTGGAGCCGGAGGCGCTGCACACGGCGGCCGCCACGTTGCCGCGCGCGATGGACGTGAACGCAATGGCCGACTGCATCGTGGTCGGCAGCATGCACAGAAACAGCACCCCCAGATACAGTTGCGGCGTGACCAGCGGTGCCAGCAGCGGCCGCAACGCCAGGCCCAGCAACGGAAACATCACAAAGGTACTGGACAACACCAGCAGGTGCAGCCGCCAGTGCGAGGCGCCGGCGACGATCGCGGCGCGCGAGAGCTTGGCGCCATGCAGGAAAAAGAGCAGCCCGATCGCCACGTTTGTCAGGGCTTCAAAGGCATGGCTCAAGGCACCGCGCGCGGGCCAGGCGCTGGCCAGTGCGACCGTCGCCAACAGCGCCAGCGTGAAGTTGTCGGGCAGAAAGCGGGGCTGGGACATGACGCCGGGTTACTCCACTTTTCGTAGCAAACTACCGAATACCGACAATGGATTAAGCACCTTTTCTTTCAAGAATTCGGATGTTCCCAAATCGATCATGGCCACACCGCGCCACCGCCGCGCACGGGCTGCGGCCGGGTCGACGAGGTCACAGCGTCAAGATGGTGCAGCCCGTGGTCTGGCGCGCTTCCAGCGCGATGTGCGCCTGCCGCACCTCGGCCAGCGGGTAGCGCTGATCGATGTGGATCTTCACCCGGCCGTCGGCCACCACCGCGAACAGCTCGTCAGCCATCGCCTGCGCGCTCTCGCGCGTTGCGATGTGGGTAAACAGCGTCTGGCGCGTGAGGTACAGCGACCCCTTGGCCGCCAGCAGGCCGGGCACGACCGGCGGCACCGGGCCCGAGGCATTGCCGAAGCTGGCCATGAGACCGAACGGGCGCAGGCAATCGAGCGACTTCTCGAACGTGTCCTTGCCGACCGAGTCGTACACCACCTTCACGCCCTGCCCGCCGGTGATCTCCTTCACGCGCGCGGCAAAGTCCTGAGTGCTGTAGTTGATGGCGAAGGCCGCGCCGTTTTGCAGCGCGAGCGCGCATTTGGCGTCCGACCCCGCGGTGCCGATCAGGCGCAGGCCCAGCGCCTTGGCCCACTGGCAGGCGATCAGCCCGACGCCGCCGGCCGCCGCGTGAAACAGCACGAAGTCGCCGGCCTGCAGGCCGCCTTGCGGCAGCGTTCTCTTGAGCAGGTATTCGGCCGTCATGCCCTTGAGCATCATCGCCGCGCCGGTCTCGAACGAGATCGCGTCCGGCAGCCTGCACACCTGGACCGCCGGCATCACCCGCACCTCGCAGTAGCTGCCGGGCGGGCTGCCGGTATAGGCGGCGCGGTCGCCCACCCGAAGGTGTGTCACTCCGTCGCCCACCGCCTCCACCACGCCCGCCGCCTCCATGCCGAGCTGCAGCGGCACCGGCATCGGGTACAGGCCGCTGCGCTGGTACACGTCGATGAAGTTCAAGCCGATCGCGCGGTGCCGGATGCGGATTTGTCCCGGCCCCGGATCGCCCACGGTCACGTCGACGAGCTTGAGTTGTTCGGGGCCGCCCTGCTGGTCGATACGCACGGCTTTGCTGGTGATGGATGTCATGTCTAGGCTCCTGGAAGTGGGGTGAATCAGGCTGGTGGCGAATCGTGCCACGAAACCGCGCGGCACGTGGCCGCGCCGCCTGGGCAAGCCCGCGCACCCGCCGATTCGGCGCCGGGGTTTTCATCGACACACTGTATCGCGCCATGATATAAACAGCAGGGTTCGCACGCCTCCTTTCACGCTGCATCCGTATGCCGGTGCCAGCGGATCTGGAGCGCCATCACCATGATTCAGACCGGACTGACGGACCTGTTCAACCTGCGCCATCCCATCGTGCTCGCGCCGATGGCCGGGGTCGCGGGCGGGCAACTCGCGGCCGCGGTGTCCAACGCCGGCGGGCTCGGCCTGGTAGGCGGCGGCTATGGCGACGCCGCCTGGCTGCGCAAGGAGCTCTTCAGCACCCGCGAAAACACCTCGCGGCCCTGGGGCGTCGGGCTGATCACCTGGGCGGTCAACCAGCGCGTGATCGACCTGGTGCTGAGCTACCAGCCCGATGCGGTCATGCTCTCCTTTGGCGACCCGCGGCCTTACGGCGCATTCGTCAAGGCCGCCGGATGCCGGCTGATCTGCCAGGTGCAGGACCTGAACGAAGCGCGGCTGGCCCAGCAGGCGGGCGCGGACCTGATCGTGGCCCAGGGGACCGAGGCCGGCGGCCATGGCGGCACGCGCGCCACGCTGCCGCTGGTGCCCGCCGTGGTCGACGCCGTGGCGCCCACGCCGGTGCTGGCGGCCGGCGGCATTGCCGACGGCCGCGGCCTGGCGGCGGCGCTGGCGCTGGGAGCCCACGGCGCGCTCATCGGCACACGCTTTTACGCCAGTACCGAGGCACAGGGGCGCCCCAGCGCCAAGCAGCGCATCGTGGCGGCGCACGGGAACGAGACGCTGCGCACCCCGGTTTTCGATATCGTACGCGGCTATGGCTGGCCCCAGGGCTATTACGGGCGCGCGCTGCACAACGCGTTCGTGACCCGCTGGAGCGGCCGCGAGGAAGAGTTGATGCAAGCCCTGCCCGCCGAGCGCACGGCCTACCATGAGGCCATGGGCGACGGAAATTTCGACACCACCGTCGTATGGGCCGGCGAGGCCGTGGACCTGATCCACAGCGTGGAAGACGCGGCCGCCCTGGTGGAGCGCATCAGCCTGGAGGCCGAAGCGCGGCTGCGCGCCAGCGCCGCCCTGCTGCGCTAGCGGCCTTCGCTGGCGTGCGTGGTCGACCTAGTAGGTGCCGGGATACGCGCCGCCGTCGGCCAGCACGTTCTGTCCGGTGATATAGGCGGCATGCGTGCTGCACAAAAACGCGCAGATCGCGCCGAATTCTTCGGGCGTGCCAAAACGCTGCGCCGGAATGTCCTTGCGTCGCGCGTGCAGGATGACCTCGATCGGCTGGCCGGTTTTTTCCGAGGTGGCCTGCGTCATGCTCCTGACCCGATCGGTGTCGAACACGCCGGGCAGCAGGTTGTTGACCGTGACGCCGTGCGCCGCCACCTTGCCACGCGCCACGCCGGCCACGAAACCCGTCAACCCGCTGCGCGCGCCGTTGGACAGGCCCAGGATGCCGATCGGCGCCTTCACCGAACTGGACGTGATGTTCACGATGCGGCCAAAGCCGCGCGCCGCCATGCCGTCGATCGTGGCCTTGATGAGTTCGATCGGCGTGAGCATGTTGGCGTCCACGGCGCGGATCCAGGCGTCCCGGTCCCACTCCCGAAAATCACCTGGAGGCGGCCCGCCGGCGTTCGTCACCACGATGTCGAAGTCCCTGCCCGGGCCGCCCGGCGCCGAGAACACCGCGGCGCGGCCTTCGGGCGTGGTGATGTCCGCGGCCACGCACAGCACCGCCGCGCCGCTGGCGCCCGCGTCTTCGGCCGCCAGCCGGTCGGCGGCGGCCTGCAGCACCCCGGCGCCGCGCGCATTGATCAGCACATTCACGCCTTCGCGCACCAGGGCGCGGGCGCAGCCCAGCCCCAAACCCTTGCTGGCGCCGCAGACCAGCGCCCACTTGCCCGCTATGCCCAGATTCACGTTTGCACTCCTTGCCGGATGTTCCGCTCAGACCTTGTATTTTGATACCAGAAAGACACCCCCCAGCACCAGCACCGTGCCCAGCACGATCCAGGCGTTGAAGGGCTCGCCCAGAATCAGCACGCCCATCAGAATGGTCGACATCGGGCCGATCATGCCGGCCTGCGCGGTCAGGGCCGCGCCAATGCGCTCGACGGCCATCATCACCAGCAGCACCGGCACGACGGTGCACAGCGTGGCATTCAGGATCGAGAGCCAGATGACCTGGGGCGCCACCAGCGCCGCGCTCAGCGGGCGCAGCACAAGAAACTGCACAATGCAGCACAGGCACGCGACCATGGTGGCCAGCCCGACCAGCCTCGCGGCGCCGATGCGCCGCACCAGTTCCCCGCTGTACACCAGGTACACCGCATAGCTGCCGGCGCTGGCCAGCACCAGCGCGGCGCCCAGCGCCGAGCGCCCGCCCTCCAGGGTGATTTCGTGCCGGAACACGACGAACACGCCCGCGTAGCTGACCGCCATCGCCGCGACCTGGATCGGCGCCACGCGCTTGCGGTAGAAGATCCAACCCAGCACCAGCACGAAGGTCGGGTTCAGGTACAGGATCAGTCGCTCCAGCGAGGCCGTGACGTATTGCAGCCCCGCAAAATCCAGGAAGCTGGACAGGTAGTAGCCGCAAAATCCCAGCCCCAGCACGCCAAGCCAATCCTTTTGCGTCAAAGCAGCCGCCGCGCCACCCGGGCGCCGGTAGGTGGACCACCAGGCCAGCGCGGCAAACAGGGGCAGCGCGAACAGCATGCGGTACATGATGAGCGTGACCGCATCCACGCCGTAGCGGTAGGCCAGCTTGACGATGATCGCCTTGCCGCTGAAGGCAATCGCGCCCAGGGTGGCAAGCGTTAACCCGGACGCTACTCTTTTCGTAGCTACCGAGTCTTTGTCACCAAGGGGAAAGCCCTGATTTTTTGTTGAAACGTGGTCCAAACCGGGTCTCAATAGCCGGCCGCCTGGCCGTCGCGCCGCGCGTCGCTGGCCGCCACATAGCCGTGCGTGCCGGGCTCGCCCAGGCGCCAGATGAACTGGCCGGCGCCAAAGTCCTGGTACGAGTCGTCGATCACTTCCACCCGGTGCCCGAGCGCGCGCAGGCCCTGCTGGGTATCGGGCTTCATCGCCGCCTCGACATTGATCTCCAGCCCCGCATTGAAGCGCCAGCGCGGCGCATCGCAGGCCGCCTGTGGGCCTTGCCGGTAATCCAGCATGCGCACCAGCGTCTGCAGATGGCCTTGCGGCTGCATGTTGCCGCCCATCACACCAAAGCTCATGACGGGCTGGCCATCCCTGGTGAGAAACGCCGGGATGATGGTGTGGAACGGCCGCTTGCCCGGCGCCACCACGTTGGGGCTGTCGGGGTTCAGGCTGAAGCCATGGCCGCGGTTTTGCAGGCTGATGCCGAATTCGGGCTCCACGCAGCCGGACCCAAAACCCATGTAGTTGCTCTGGATGAAGCTGACCATCATGCCGCGCTCGTCCGCCGCCGTGAGGTAGATCGTGCCGCCGCGCACCGGGTTGCCGGCCTTGAAGTCCTGTGCCCGTTTCATGTCGATGAGTTTGGCACGGGACGCAAGGTAGCCGTCATCGAGCATTTGCGCGGGGGTCACCGTCATCGACGATGGCTCCGACACATAGCGGTACAGGTCGGCGAAGGCCAGCTTCAGGGCCTCGATCTGCAGGTGTTGCGACGGGGTCGAATCCAGCGGCAGCGCCGCGACGTCGAATTTCTCCAGAATGCCCAGCGCGATCAGCGCCGCGATGCCCTGGCCGTTCGGCGGTATCTCGTGCAGCGTGTAGCCGCGGTAATCGCGCGAAATCGGTTCGACCCATTCGGGCCTCCAGGCGGCCAGATCGCTGGCCTTGAGGCTGCCACCGCTGGCGCTCGAAAACTTCTCCAGCGCCTCGGCGATTTCACCGCGATAAAAGGCCTCGCCCCGCGTCGCGGCAATCGCCTTGAGGGCACGCGCCGCCGCGGCAAAGCGGAACAATTCGCCCACCTCAGGCGCGCGCCCCCAGGGCAGGAAACTGCGGGCAAAGCCGGGCTGCGATTGCAGCAGCGGCGCCGCGGCGGCCCACTTTCCCTGCACCACCGGGGGTATCAGATAGCCGCGCTCGGCCGTCTCGATGGCAGGCGCCAGCAGATCTGCGAATGGCAGTTGGCCGAAGCGTTCGGACAGCGCGACCCAACTGCCGACGGCGCCCGGCACGGTGACCGAATCCATGCCTCGCTGCGGCGGCGTGCGCGCTGCAGCGCCGTATTTGCGCCTGAAATACCCGGGTGTCCAGGCACGCGGCGCGCAGCCCGATGCGTTCAACCCGTGCAGCTTGGAGCCGTCCCACAGGATGCAGAACGCATCACTGCCCAGGCCATTGCTGACCGGCTCCACCAGCGTCATCACGGCCGCCGCCGCAATCGCGGCATCGACCGCATTGCCGCCCTGCTGCAGGATGGAGAGGCCCGCCTGCGCGGCCAGCGGATGCGAGGTGGAGACGAGATTGCGGGCGAACACCGGCATGCGCGTCGATGTATACGGATTGGCGTAATCGAATTTCATGGAATGCACTCGGTTCGGAACGATTGAATTGACCGCAGCATCGTATTCATTGAAAGGCTCTTCCCACGTGATGGCATCCTGCACAGTCAGGGCGATGGCGCGTGCTGCGGGAACAGGCACGACCGGGTAGATCGGCTTGTCCGGATCACATTCGGCCCCGCCGACCGACGCCAGTGTCGGCACAGCGCGATAAATGCGCCCTGAAGGAACTGGTTTCCTTTCATAATGCCTGTCTCTGGTCTTGTTGTCGGAATCACATTCTATGCAGCGCAGGTGCGGCGGCGCCATCCGCCAAGCGATTCAATATTGCTAAACTTTTAACGATGCTTGCGCCTGAGTTGCTTATCTGGTCAGCGTTGCTCGGCTCGCTCGTCACCTTTGCCGCGCTCGCAACTGCAGGTATTGCCGTCGCACCACGACGTGCGGCGAGTTGGTATCGCCTGATGTTCGTGCTGTTGATTGGCGGCGCACTGATGATCAACACCGGACTCCTGCACGCGCTGTGGCATCTGCCCGCCAGCGTGCAGGCCTGGCTCCGGAGCTTCGCCGGCCCGCTGGCCGCCGGAGTGTCGCTGCACTACTTGGGTCTGTGGATGGGCGGCATGCGTGAAGATCCCGTCGTGGACCGCGTGACGCGATGGGGCGGCCTGCTGCTTTGCCTTGGTGCCACCGTGCTGGCGCTGGCCGCGCTGATTCTGTCGCCAACGGTTTCGCGTGCCGTGCTATGGGTCGCCGCGACACTCAGTCTGCTCGGCGCGGTGCTGGCCGTATTGGTCAGCTTGCGGGGCGCGGTGCTGCGTGACCCCCTGGCGCCCGGGATGCTGCTGGCGTGCGCCTCGATGACACTGATGACGGCCGGCATTTATGCTCAGTCGTTGCAACTTCCGGGTGTCGGCTCTGGCATCCGTGCACTGACCAGCCTGGCCGCACTGGTGTTCTTCGCGATTGCAACGGCGCTGGTGGACAGGCGCGCGCGCGACAACCGTCGCCTGTCCCGGCTGTCGCACACGGCCGACCCAACGGTGGAGCCGGCCACAGGACTGCCGATCGGCGCCATGCTGGTATCGGAAATAGAGCACGCATTCTGGCGGGCGCGGCGCCAGCGCTGCCAATGCGCCGTCATGTGTCTGCACCTGCGCAACCTGTACGAATTAAACCGGGACCTGGGCACGGCCGGCGACTACCAGATCCTGGTGGCGATGGCCGCGCGCATCCGGCGCGCCGCCGGCTTTCGCTGCGTGGTGGGCATGTACCACCCGCGCTGCTTCGTGGTGGTGATCAATGTTGACCAACCGGGCCAGTCGCCAGAGATGGTATTGCGACGCCTGAGCACCTTTGCCTGCGAGCCGATGACCGTTTTGTGGACCGACATGAAGCCGCACACGTTCCATCCTGAGGTCGGGCTGGCCATGACCATGGCCGATGCTGCCGCAGCTTCAGCCCTGGAGGTGCTCAACTCGACCGAGGCTGCGGCGCAAAGTTCCGATCCAGTGCTGCCGCAGTCGCAGGTTGATACGATGTTGTGAGCTTGCGGGATTCGACCGTGCCCGTGTCCGCCCGCGAGGGGGCTTTCAATCCAGCGGTGGCGTCGCGCTCAGCACCTCTTCGATCGTCGTCAGCCCCTCGGCCACGCGCAGCGCGCCGGCCAGCCGCAACGGCCGCATGCCATCGTGCACGGCCTGGCGCCTGAGCGCGCCGAGGTCCGGCGTCTGCGTGACCTGGCCCTTGAAGGCGTCGCTGACGGTCAGCAATTCGTACAGGCCCATGCGCCCCATGAAGCCGGTCATGCGGCAGTCGACGCAGCCCACCGGCCGGTAGGGACGATAACCGCCGTTGATCTTCCAGGGTTTGACGATCGCCGCGAGCGCCTCGCGCGTGGTGGCTTCGTCCTTTTCGCGGCATTGCTTGCACAGCGTGCGCACGAGCCGCTGCGCCAGCACGCCCAGCACCGTGGCATTGATGAGGTAGGGCGGCACGCCCAGTTCCATCAGCCGCGTGATGGCCGAGGGCGCATCGTTGGTGTGCAGCGTGGAAAACACCAGGTGCCCGGTCAGGGCGGCCTGGACCGCCATTTCGGCCGTCGCCAGGTCGCGGATTTCGCCCACCATGATGATGTCCGGGTCCTGCCGCATGAGCGCGCGCAGGCCCTCGGTAAAACCGAAATCGAGCTGCGCCTGCGCCTGCGTCTGGTTGAAGGCGGGCTCGATCATCTCGATCGGGTCCTCGATCGTGCTGACGTTCACCTCCTCGGTCGCAAGCCGCTTGAGCGTCGAATACAGCGTGGTGGTCTTGCCGGATCCCGTGGGGCCGGTCACCAGAATCACGCCGTTCGGGCGCTTGACCAGCCCCTCCCAACGCTCGGCATCGTGCGACGAGAAACCCAGCGCATCGAGGTCCTTCACGGTGGTGTCGGGATCGAAAATCCGCATCACCATCTTCTCGCCGAACGCGGTGGGCAGCGTGGACAGGCGCATCTCGATCTCCTCGCCGCGTGGATTCCGCGTCTTGATGCGGCCATCCAGCGGGCGGCGCTTTTCCATCACATCCATGCGCCCGAGCAGCTTGATGCGCGCCGTCATGGCGTTCAGCACGCCCATCGGCATCTGGTACACCGGATGCAGCACGCCATCGATGCGAAAGCGGATCACACCCTGCTCGCGCCGCGGCTCCAGATGGATGTCGCTGGCGCGCTGGTCGAACGCGTACTGCCACAGCCAGTCCACCACGCGCACCACACCCTGGTCATTCGCGTCGAGCTGCTTGCTGCTGTTGCCCAGTTCCACCAGCTGCTCGAAGCTGGCGGCGCTATTGCCCGAGCCGGCCTTTTGCGCCGCCCGCACGGATTTGGCCAGCGCAAAGAATTCGGCCGTGAAGCGCTGGATTTCCTGCGGACTGGCGACGACGCGGCGCACGCTGCGGCGCGACTGGCGTTCGACCTCGGCAACCCAGTCGGTAATGAACGGCTCGGCCGTGGCTACCACCACCTCGGTCGGTGTGACCTGCACCGGCAGCACGCGGTGCCGCTCGGCGTAGGCGGCGCTCATGGTGTCTGCCACCTTGCCCACGTCCACCTTCAAAGGGTCGATTCGCAGGTAGTCGAGCCCCGCGCGCCCGGCCAGCCACTGGGTCAGCGCCTCGACATCCAGCGGCTTGCCGTCGCTGGCGCGCTGCATCGCCACGCTGGCCAGGCGCACCAGCGGATGCTGCGCGCTCTCGGCCTGCGAGCAGCGCGCGATGGTGCGGCGCGCCTCCTCACTGGAAATCACCCCGTCCGCGTTCAGCCACTCGACCATGCGGCGCCAGTCCACCGGCCCCATCGGTGCAGACTTGGAGGATGGGGAATGCTTGGCGGGTTGCAAGGCGGCGCTCATGGAGGTCGTGGGTGAAGTGGTCAGGATTGCAGGGGTTTGAACACCCGCAGCCACTTGGGCGCGGGCAGATGCCACAGAGTCTGGATGGTTTCGGCGCGCGCCGCAAGCTCGGCCCGCCGCGCGACCCGGGGTGTGCGCAGCGCCAGCACCACGGTGTTGCCCTCGCGCGTCGGCTTGAAGGCCCAGACCGCGGCCGCGCCAAAGGCGCCGGCGATTTTCTCCAGGCTGCGCTCGAAGCTCGACGAGCGGCCGAACAGGTTCACCGTCATGCAGCCGTCCCCGGTCAGCAGCCGACGGCAATCGGCATAGAAGTCCTCGCTGTCGAGGACGGGCGCGGCGGCCTCATGGTCGTACAGGTCCACTTGCAGCGCATCCACCGTGCCTTGCCAGTGCGGGTGCTGCGCCACCTCGGCCGCGTCGCCCAGCACCACCTGCAGCCGCGCATCGTCGGGCGGCAGCTTGAACCACAGGCGGCAGGCCGCCACCACCTGCGGATTCAGCTCGATCGCCGTGGTCTTCATGCGCAGCTTCTTGCGGCAGAACTTGGTCAGCGAGGCGGCGCCCAGGCCAAGCTGCATGGCGTGGCGTCTGGACACGCTCGACGGCTCCACAAACAACAGCCAGGCCATCATGCGCTGCACGTACTCCAGCTCGATGTCGAACGGCGCATCGAGCAGCATGGAGCCCTGCACCCACTCGGTGCCCAGGTGCAGGTAGCGCACGTCGCCGTAGTCGGAGAAGTTGACTTCCGGAAGTTCCCTGTCTGTTTTTTTCGTGCGTACCATCAATCAAGTGAGTCCGTGTTGTTCGAATACCTCGCGCCAGGCGGCGAGTTTGCGCTCGAAGCTCCAGGACGCGTTGGCCGGGCTGGTGGACGGCAATTTATAGACCGGCAAACCCAGGTCGGCGGTGCACCGCGCGAGCTTGTAGCTTTCGCCGCCGTTGTGAGCAATGGCTTGCAGTTGCGGGCAACGCCGGCGCAGGCTCGCCAAATCGTTGACCTGCGGGTGGCGGATGCTGGCGTCCAGGCTGCCCTCGCGTTCGCAGGCGGCGTACACGTCCCACACACCCAGACCGTGAGAGAGCATCCATTTGCTCCTGCTTTCATAGCTATCATCGCAAGTTCCGTATTGGCTTGATGGCCAAATCGCTTGAAGAATCTTCCAGAACTGGTTTTGCGGATGGGCATAGTACTGGCGTGCGGCGAGCGAAGCCGCACCCGGAAAGCTGCCCAGCACCAGCACACGCGTGTGCGGCGCCAGCAGCGGCGGCAAACCCTGCAACCGCAACCCATGGCCGACGGTTTCGGGCCGGGCGCTCACAACAGCTCCTGCAGCCGCGGCAGCGCCGCCACGGCGTTGCGGGTCGTCGCTTGCGCCAGATCAGCGAGCGGCATGCCGTGCAGGTCCGCCACCACTTGCGCAATGCGCGGCAGTTCGGCCGGCTCATTGCGACCCTGCGGGTGGCCGGTCTCGCGCTGCTGCGCGGTTTTATAGAGCCAGTGCGGGGGAATGTCCGGCGCGTCGGTCTCCAGCACGATGGCATCCAGCGGCAAGGTCGCAGCCAGGCGGCGCAACTGCAGCGCGCGCTCGAACGTCACCGCTCCGCCAAAACCGAGCTTGAACCCCAGCGCGATGAACTGCGCAGCCTGCACCTCGCTGCCATTGAAGGCGTGCGCAATGCCGTGCCAAAGCCCGCCGCTCGGCGCCAGCTCGCGCAAGTGTTTCAGCAGCCGGTCGGCCGAACGGCGCACGTGCAGGATCACCGGCAGGCCATGCCGGCGCGCCAGCTTGAGCTGTTCGCGGTAAAAGCACTCCTGGCGTTCGCGCAGCGGGCTGACGGTGAGCCCCGGCACGAAATAGTCGAGCCCGATCTCGCCCACCGCCACCAGGCGCGGGTCGGCGCGGTAGAGCGCCAGCTCGGCATCGAGCGCCGCCAGGTCGGCATCCGCCGCCTGCGGCACGCACAGCGGGTGGATGCCCAGCGCATAGCTGTCCCCGAACCGGTGCGCCAGCTCGCGCACTGCAGCGAAGTTGCCCACGCGCACCGCCGGCAGCACGCAATGCGCTACACCGTTGGCCGCGGCCCGCGCCCGCATGGCAGACCGGTCGCCCGCGAACTCGGCGGCATCCAGATGGCAGTGGGTATCGATCCAGACCGGCATGGCACGCATAATGCCTGAAACGCGTGATCCAACCCCTTGCGCAAACCAAACGTCTTGAGCTTGCTTCACTCCTCCAGTGCCCCCCCGTCGCCGGATATCCCTGCGCCGGCAGCCCGGCACGGTCCCAACCTGTACGGCGCACGCCTCTTGTGGTGCGCCGTGGCGCTGCTGGCGCTGTTGCTGTTGGTCAATCTATACCTGACGCTGCGCCTCGCCGCACGGACCCGGTTGCGGGCTCCGATGCAGGCATCGGCGCCCGCAGTGAATCAGAAAAACATCGATGCGGCGGTGCTGAAAACACTGGAAAACACCGTGCTGCCCTCCCCGGCGAGCGCCGCATATGATGCCGTCGCGCCGTCCGTGGTGCGCGTGATCGCGCTGGAAAAGAGCCCGGTGGGCCGGCGCCTGATCGAACGCGAAGTCGGCACCGGCGTCGTGGTCGTGCGCGACGGCACCATCCTGACCAGTCTGCACGTGGTGCAGGGCGCACGTGCGGTCCGCGTGGTCTTTTCCAATGGCATGGAGTCGCTGGCCACCGTTGTTCACCGGCAGCCGCAGAGCGATATGGCCGTCCTGCGGGCACGCAAGGTCCCACCGGATCTGGTGCCGGCCACGCTGCACACCAGCGCGGATCTATCTGTTGGCGACCAGGTGATCACGGTCGGCTTTCCGTTCGGCATCGGCCCGTCGGTGTCGGCCGGCGTCGTGTCGGGCCTGGACCGCGTCTTCCGTTCGCCCGGCGGCCGGCAGGACCAGTCCAACCTGATCCAGTTCGATGCCGCCGCCAACCCGGGCAACTCGGGCGGCCCGCTGGTCAGCATGGACGGCTCCGTGGTCGGCATCGTCACGGCCATTCTGAATCCGACCGCCGCCCACACCTCCATCGGCATCGGCTTTGCGGTGCCGATCGAAACGGCGGCCCCGGTCGCCGGTCTGTCGCACTTTTGAAGGACTCCCATGGCAGCAGCAACTCCGCACGCGGCACGCAAGAGCTGGCGCCAGCGCGCCCGCTGGCTTGTTTTTGGGGCATTGATGGGCAGCACGGGCCTGGCCCTGGCGTGGAGCGACCACACGCTGGGCACCTGGCAGGCGCTCGCCGTCATGCCCGCCATCGTACAGGCGCCCCCGGTGACGGTGGAGAGCCTGGACAGCTTCCTGGCGGCCGAAGACAGCGGCCTGGCGCCGTTGCTGGCGCAGGAGGAAACGTGGGATCGAGCCCATGTCCCCGCCTACCCGCCGCGCCCCGAGGCGCTGCAGTTCCAGGCCGGCGGGCCGGCGGCCACGCGCCGGCAACGCTTCATGGCGGCGCTGCGCATCAACCCGAATTGCAAACTGGCGCTGTTCCTGCAAATGCGCCCCGGTACGGCGCCGCCGCCCGGAACGGAGCTGCCCTGGACAGATGTCACGACACTTCGGCACGACTACACGGTAAGCAACAGTCGCTTCGAGCGTTTGCATGAAGGGGAACGGGTGCCGGTGCTGGAAGTCATCGCCACCGCATCCGGCGAGCCGGACGAGGGGCTCGACATCGGCCTGTGGGAGGACAACGGCACGCCCTATGGGAAAACCTACGGTTTTGGCAAACAGCCGTTCGGCGATCCGGCTCTCGAATTCGGGTCGCAGGCGCCGTTTCACATGGGCTTCTACCATGAGTCCCCGATCATCTACAAGGCCGCCGGCTTCCTGCGGCGCACTTATCCGGAATACCGGATTCACCTGTACCGTTCGCTGGCGGCATTTGCGCTCAAGACCGGGCATCCCTACTGGGGCTGGCGTTTCGCGGGATGGGCGCTGCACTATGTGCAGGACCTGACGCAGCCTTATCACGCAACCGTGCTGCCGGGCGTCAGCACCGCGCGCATGCTGTGGATCAACGCGCTCGACATTATGGGATGGCACGGGCCGAAGGACCGGGCCATCCGGCTGGTTTCGAACCGCCATCTCGCGCTGGAGAACTATCAGTACTACCGTATGAGCGACGCCTATCTGCATAACGACCCGAACGACGCCGTGCTGCGCGCCCTGCGCGATACCTCGCAGGACGCCGCGCAGGCGCCGTGGGCCGACACCGCCCCCCGCCAGGTCGTGAGCCGGCAGGCGCATGCCTGGGCCGACCGCACCGACCGCATGCTGGTCCAGGCGCTGCCCGCCAAGTACGTCTCGGATCCGGCCTATGTGTTCGAGCAGACCGAGCCGGACATCGATCTCGTGACCGTGCTCCATGCTGCACCGCAAAAAATGCAGGACGAGATGACGCAGCTGCTGTCGACGCTGATGCAGCATTTCGGCACGCAGACACGGGTTTTCATCGGGTCCCTGGCCGCACGCTGAGCCCGCCGCCGCGCGGAACAAAAGCGCAAGGCCCCTGTCTAACGTCCTGACTGGCGTGTTTACCAGCCACAGGAGGTATCGTCATGAAGCAGTTGAAACATTGGCAGGACCCGGTCAATTGTCTGCTGGGTCTGTGGTTCGTTCTGTCGCCCTGGGTGGTGGGCTATCAGGGCATGTCGGGGGCCGTGGCCAGCGCCATCGTCCTGGGCATCCTGATGATCATCGCCTCGTTCGGCGCGATGATGATTCCCAAGGCGTGGGAGGAGTGGTCGCAGGTCGTGCTCGGCGTCCTGATGATCATCGCGCCCTGGGTGGTGCAGTTCAGTTCGAGCGGTGACGCGATGCGCACCTCGGTCATCACCGGCATCGTGACGCTGATACTGGCGCTGTGGACGCTGCTCACCGACAAGGACTACGGCAGTTGGGCGCACGGGGCGGCGCACTGAGAGCACACCCGGCGGGCGGCGATCAGGGGCGGCGAAAAGCCACGCGCTGCGCCGCCCAATATTTCGAGGCCAGGCTGTCCAGCCGCACCGTTCCGCCCGTCGAGGGGGCGTGTACAAAGCTGGCATTGCCCACGTAAATTCCGACGTGGGTGGCGTCGCCCGCGCGCCCGAACAGAATCAGGTCGCCCGAGCGAAGGTCGTCCCTGGAAACCGGCTGTCCCCAGTACTGCAGCCGCGATACGGTTCGGGGTAGCTCGATGCCCGCCGCGGTTTGGTACACATAGTCGACCAGGCCGCTGCAATCGAAACCGGACTGCGGCGTGTTGCCGCCGTAGCGATACGGCGTGCCGACCAGGCCGACGGCCGCGATGGTGACATCTTCCGCCTGCTGCCGGGAGACGAGCGAGGCCGTTCCGGTCATCTCGTCGGGGGCGCGCACCCGCGATGGCGCCGTGCTGCACCCGCCCAGCATCAGCGCAAGGGTCAAGGCCCCCGAGAGGATGCGCAGCTGGGTCCGATCCACCATGCCGACATGGTGCCGGCTAACCAGAGCGAAATCAACCTTGGCGCCGCTCCAGGAGGCCCCGCCCGTGGCACGCGCGCCACGCATGGCAGAGCTGGCGCATCCCGCGGGTACTGGTTCAGCTGTTTTCAGACAACCGGCCCTGCACCAGTCGCAGCTGCCGGCTGCAGCGCGCGGCCAGCGCGGCGTCGTGCGTCACCACGACAAAGGCCGTGTCCCGGTCCTGCGCCAGTTGCAGCATCAAGTCGAGAACGCCGTCGGCGGTGCTGCGGTCCAGGTTGCCGGTGGGCTCGTCGGCCAGCACGCAGGCCGGCTGGGTCACCAGCGCGCGTGCGATCGCGACGCGCTGGCGCTCGCCGCCCGAGAGTTCGGACGGGCGATGCTGCAGCCGGTCCCCCAAGCCCACGCGGGTCAGCATCCGGGCCGCGATGTCGGCCGACTCGGGGCGCTCCATGCGCCGGATCCACAGCGGCATGGCAACGTTGTCCAGCGCGCTGAACTCGGGCAGCAGGTGGTGAAACTGGTACACGAAACCAAGGTGCCGATTGCGCAACACCCCCTGCTGCGCGGCGCTGAGCCGCGACAGCAATTGGCCCTGCAGCCGGACCTCGCCACTGGTGGGTGCATCGAGGCCACCCATCAGGTGCAGCAGGGTGCTCTTGCCCGAGCCCGAGGCGCCGACGATGGCCAGCGTCTGGCCCGCGTGCACCGCCAGGTCCACGCCCTGCAGCACGGTCACGTCCAGCCGGCCCTCGGTGAAGCGTTTGGTCAGGCCGGTGGCCTCCAGAACCGGTTCACTCATAGCGCAGCGCCTCCGCAGGGTTCACGCGACTGGCGCGCCAGCTCGGGTAGAGCGTGGCGAGAAAGGACAGCACCAGTGAGATGATGACGATGGGGATGATGTCGCTGCGCTGCGGGTCGCTCGGCATGCGGCTGATCAGGTAGATGTCCGGCGGCAGAAAGGTGGTGTGCAGCAGGTGCTCGATGAACGGCACGATCACGTCGATGTTGTACGCCACGAGCAGCCCCAGCAGCAGCCCGGCCAGCGTGCCGATGATCCCGGACAGCGCGCCCTGCACCACGAACACGCCCATGATGCTGGGCGGGCTGGCGCCGAGCGTGCGCAGGATGGCGATGTCGGCGCGCTTGTCGGTCACGCTCATCACCAGCGTGCTGACCAAGTTGAACGCCGCGACCGCCACGATCAGCGTGAGGATGATGAACATCATGCGCTTTTCCACCTGCACGGCGGAGAACCAGGTCTTGTTGTCCTGCGTCCAGTCCTTGATCAGCAGGTCGCCGCTGAGCGTGCTGGCCAGCTGGCGCGCGACCTCGGGCGCGTCGTGCAGGTCTTTCAGCCGCAGCTGCACGCCGGTCGGGCCGTCCAGGCGGAAAATGCGCTCGGCGTCCGCCATGTGGATCATGGCCAGCGTCGAGTCGTATTCGTAGTGGCCCGAGTCGAACGTGCCCACCACCGTCATCTGCTTGAAGCGCGGCACCACGCCGGCCGGCGTCACGTCGCCGCTGGGCGCCAGCAGCGTGACCGGGTCGCCGACCTGCACGCCCAGGGCCTGTGCCAGATCCGCCCCGAGGATGATGCCGAAGCTGCCCGGCACCAGCTTCGACAGCGAGCCGGTCTTGAGGATGCCCTTCAGGTCGATCACCTGCGGCTCCAGCGCCGGGTCGATCCCGCGGATCACCACCCCTTTCATGTCGCCACCCCGCGCGAGCAGGGCCTGCGTGGAGATGAAGGGCGCGGCGCCGATAACCTGCGGATTGGCTTTGGCCTCGGCCATGGTGCGCTGCACGTCCGGGATCGCGGCGCCGTCGGGCGCGAAGATGTCGATGTGCGAGACCACGCTGAGCATGCGGTCCGCCACCTCCTTCTGGAAGCCGTTCATCACGCTCAGCACGATGATGAGCGCCGCCACGCCCAGCGCGATGCCAAGCATGGAAACGCCGGAAATGAAGGAGATGAAGCCGTTGCGCCGGGTGGCGCGGCCGGCCCGCGTGTAGCGCCAACCAAGAATCAGTTCGTAGGGGATTTGCATCTACCGTGGGGAGTGGGATGGTCGCAGCAGGATGGGTTGGAGGGTGATTGTGGCATCCCGGACAATACGGACCATGCACCTGTTGATTCCGTTCGCCGCCTCCGGTTCCCCCGCGTGCCGGCAGGTGCTGCAGCGCCTGTCGTTGCCGAACCTGGAAAAACTGCTCGGCCGGCTCACGCTCGTCGATACCGACGAGGCCGACGCATCGAGCCGCACGCCACCGCACGAGCGGGCCCGCGCGCGCGCGCTTCGCCTGGACGCACCGGACGGCCAAGTGCCCTGGGCGGCGCGGCAAGCCATCCAGACGGGCCTGGCGCAGCCGCCAGCAGACGCCTTGGCCTGGGCCTGGATCACGCCCTGCCACTGGAAGGTGCATGCCGACTACATCGTGATGGACAACCCGCTGGCGCTCGCGCTGGAACCGGCCCAGTCGCTGGCCCTGCTGGACGCCATGCGCCCCTTTTTCGAGGAAGACGGCATCACGCTGCACTATGCCGCGCCCACGCAGTGGCTGGCCTGCGGCGAGGTCTTTCGCGATCTGGCCACGGCCTCGCTGGATCGCGTGGTGGGGGGCGACATCGACGCCTGGCTGCCGAAATCCGGCCAGGCCGCGCCGCTGCGGCGCCTGCAAAACGAAATGCAGATGCTGCTGTACACGCACGCGGCGAACGATGATCGCGCGGCACGCGCTCTGGCCCCGGTCAACTCGTTCTGGGTCAGCGGCACGGGCGCGCTGCCCGCCGACTGGCGCGAGCCGGCGCAGGACGAGCCCGTGCTGCCGGACGACCTGCGCGAGGCCGCGCTGGCGGGCGACTGGACCGCCTGGGGCGAGTGCTGGCGGGCACTGGATGCCGGCGCCTGTGCCGCCCTGCTCGCCGCGCTGCAAGCCGGCCACAGCGTGCGCCTGACCTTGTGCGGCGAGCGCGGCGCGCTCACTTTCGAGTCTCAACAAAAGGGGATGTTCCGGAAAATTGCAAGCCAATTCGGCCGAAAACCCTTGTCCAGTCTTCTGAATTTGCTATGAAATTGGTAGTTCGGGATACACCGCCACGCATCGTCTGGGCACTGGAGCAGGCCGGCGTGCATCCCCTGCTGGCGCGCCTGTATGCCGCGCGCGGCGTGCAAAGCCCGGAGGAGCTCGACGACGGCCTGACGCGCCTGCTGCCGCCCGCCGGACTGAAGGGCGCGCACGAGGCCGCCGTGCTGCTGGCCGACGCCATCACCGCCGACCAAAAAATGTGCATCGTGGCCGACTACGACTGCGACGGCGCCACCGCCTGCGCCGTCGGCGTGCGCGGCCTGCGCCTGCTGGGTGCGCGCCATGTGAGCTACATCGTGCCCGACCGCGTGGTTGACGGCTACGGCCTCACGCCGCCCATTGCGCGCCGTGTGAAGGACAGCGGCGCCGACGTGCTGATCACTGTGGACAACGGCATCGCCAGCGTGGATGGCGTCGCTGCCGCGAACGAACTGGGGCTGCAGGTGCTTGTGACGGACCACCACCTGCCCGGCGCCGAGCTGCCGCTGGCGGACGTCATCGTGAATCCGAACCAGCCCGGCTGCACTTTCGAGAGCAAATCGATCGCGGGTGTCGGCGTGATGTTCTATGTGCTGCTGGCGCTGCGCGCAGAACTGCGCCAGCGCGGGATGTTCGATGCTTGCAACCAGCCCAGGCTCGACGCCCTGCTGCCGCTGGTCGCGCTCGGTACTGTGGCCGACGTCGTCCGGCTCGACCCGAACAACCGCCGCCTCGTGGCGCAGGGCCTCAAGCGGGCGCGCGCCGGCGCGCTGCCCCCCGGCCTGGCCAGCCTGTTCGTCGCCTCCGGCCGCGCGGCTAGAACCGCCACCACCTTCGACTTCGGCTTTGCGCTGGGCCCGCGCATCAACGCGGCCGGACGCCTGGCCGACATGACGCTGGGCATCGAGTGCCTGCTCACCGACGACGCGGCGCGCGCCGACGAACTGGCGCGCACCTTGGACGGCATCAATCGCGAGCGGCGAGAGATCGAAGGCGACATGCGCGAGCAGGCGCTTGCTTTGGCCGAGTCGCTGTTCCACGCAGGCGCCGAGCCGCCGCCCGCCCTGTGCGTGTTCGACCCTGACTTTCACGAAGGCGTGGTCGGCATCGTGGCCTCGCGCCTCAAGGATCGGCTGCACCGCCCCACGTTCGTGTTCGCGCCAAGCAGGGCGCCGGGCAGGGAGCACGAGCTCAAGGGCTCGGGCCGCTCCATCCCCGGCTTTCACCTGCGCGATGCGCTCGATCTGGTCGCCAAGCGCCACCCGGGCGTACTGCTGCGCTTTGGCGGGCACGCGATGGCGGCCGGCTGCACCATTGCCGAGGACCGGTTCGGCGTGTTCGAGCAGGCCCTCGCCGACGTGGCGCGCGAGTGGCTGGACGCCGCCACGCTCACGCGCCGCCTCGACACCGACGGAGCACTGCAGCCCGAGTACCGCCGCGCCGATCTGGTCGATACCCTGCACCGCGAGGTCTGGGGCCAGGGCTTCGCAGCGCCGACCTTCAGCGAGGAAGTGGAAGTGATTTCACAGCGGCTGGTGGGCGAGGCGCACCTGGCGCTCAAGCTCAAACATCAGGGCCAGCCAGTGGACGGCATCTGGTTTGGCCACACTGCGATGCTGCCGGCCAAGGTGAAGCTCGCGTTCCGGCTCGACGTGGACGAATGGCAGGGCGCGCGGCGCGTGCGGTTCGTCGTGGAGGCCGCGGAAATTTAGACTTTCATGGCTGTAGTCCTTATCCATCAACAATATTCAGCTATTAATGATGTAGCTACCCAATGCCAGCGCGTCATCGCGTCCGCACCCGTCAACCCAGCAGTTCGTATTCGCCGCCCTTCTCCAGCGCGCGCTGATAGGCAGGGCGGGCATGGATGCGTGCCAGGAAATCCATCAATCGGGGACGACTCGCATCCAGTCCGGCGCGCGCGGCGGCCGCCTCCAGCGGGAAACTCATCTGGATGTCGGCGCCGCTGAATTGGCTGCCGGCAAACCAGGCATTTTTGCCAAGCTCGCCCTCCAGGTAGTCCAGATGCAGTTTGATCTGCGGGCCTATGAACGAGCCCTTGGCCTTGCCCGAAATCGCTTTGGCTATCGGGCGGGCGAAGAACGGCATGGGCGACTTCTCTATCGTGTCGAACACCAGCTTGAGCAGCAGGGGCGGCATGGCCGAGCCTTCCGCGTAGTGCAGCCAGTAGATGTAGCGCAGCCGCTCGGGCGTGCCGGGCGCGGGCGCGAGCCGCCCCGCGCCATACCGGTCCACCAGATACTCCACGATCGCGCCCGATTCGGCCAGCGTCAGTGCGCCGTCGGTCACGACCGGCGACTTGCCCAGCGGATGCACCTGGCGCAGCGCGGCCGGCGCCAGCATGGTTTTCGGGTCGCGCTGGTAGCGTTTGATCTCATACGGCAATTCGAGCTCTTCGAGCAGCCACAGAATGCGCTGCGAGCGCGAGTTGTTGAGGTGATGCACGGTGATCATGGTCCAGGCCCTTTCGTGGCGCGGCAAACCCACACCATAGCGCCTAGAATCAAACCGTGTCTTCCATTTTGAATGCCGATCTTCACTGCCATTCCGTCGTCTCCGACGGCACGCTGACCCCGGAGCAGTTGGCCGCGCGCGCCAGCGCGAACGGCGTCGAGCTGTGGGCGCTGACCGATCATGACGAGATCGGCGGCCAGCAGCGCGCCCTCGCGGCGGCCCACGCGAATGGCATGAAATACCTGACCGGCACCGAGATTTCCGTGACCTTCGCCGGCGAAACCGTGCACATCGTCGGACTCGGTTTCGACGCCGGCGACCCGCGCGTTGCGCAGGGCCTCGCGCGCACGCGTGGCGGGCGCGGCGAACGGGCCCTGGAAATGGCGGACGGGCTCGCCAAGGTCGGCATTCCAGGCGCCTACGCGGGCGCCCTGAAGTTCGTCGGCAATCCCGAGCTGATTTCACGCACGCACTTCGCGCGCTTCCTGGTCGAGAGCGGCGTCTGCCAGGACACCCACGAGGTGTTTCGCAAATACCTGACCGAAGGCAAGCCGGGCTTTGTGCCGCACCGCTGGGCCAGCCTGGCCGATGCGGTGCGCTGGATCACGCAGGCCGGCGGCATGGCGGTGATCGCGCACCCGGGACGCTACAACTTCACGGCGAACGAGGAATACGCGCTGTTCACCGAATTCAAGGCGCACGGCGGGCGCGCAGTGGAAGTGGTGACGGGCAGCCACACGGCCGCCGAGTATGTGGAATATGCCGGCACGGCGCGCGAATTTGGCCTGGCCGCCTCGCGCGGCAGCGATTTTCACAGCCCTAACGAGAGCCGGATCGACCTGGGCACCCTGCCCTTCCTGCCGGGTGAACTCACCCCCGTGTGGGAACTGCTGGCCGACCGCATCCAGTGAACCGCCCGCCGTGCACCCGTGCGACCCCTTGGCCGGCACTGGCGGCTGCGGCCTGCCCCGATGTTTTGAGCCCCGTGGCGCACCGCTCCCGGTTGGCGCGGCGTCCGTCCAGGCCCGGGGTTTTTCGCTGACACTGCACGATGGCCCAATATTTCGAAGTCCACCCCGACAATCCCCAGCTGCGCCTGCTCAAGCAGGCCGCCGTGCTGCTGGATCAGGGCGGCATTGTCGCGGTGCCGACCGACTCCAGCTACGCCTTGGTGTGTCACCTCGATGACAAGGCCGCGGCGGACGATCTGCGGCGCATTCGCGGCGTGGACCACAGGCACCACCTGACGCTGATGTGCCGCGACCTGAGCGAGCTGGCCACCTATGCGCGGGTGGACAACAAGCAATACCGCCTGCTCAAACTGGCCACGCCCGGCGCCTACACCTTCATTCTGGAAGCCAGCAAGGAAGTTCCGCGCCGGCTCAGCCACCCGCAGCGCAAGACCATTGGCCTGCGTGTGACCACGCACAAGGTGCTGCGCGAGCTTCTGGCGCTGCACAGCGGTCCCCTGTTGGCGACCACGTTAATAGCACCGGGGGAGAAGGATCCGCTGAATGATGCACCACGGATCCGCGAACGTTTCGAACACCAGGTGGCCGCCGTGATAGACGCCGGCGCCTGCGCCTCACGCCCCACCACCGTGGTCGACATGACGGCCATGGGAACAGGGGGCGAGCCCGTGCTGGTGCGCCTGGGCGGCGGCGACCCGGCCCGCCTCGGCCTGGCCGCCGATCTGGCAGGCGCGCTCTGAGACAATCGCTGCGTGAATAATCTTTCCGACCTGATCCAGACCATCGTCCTGTACGCGCTGCCGGTGCTGTTCGCCATTACCGTGCACGAGGCGGCGCATGGCTACGCGGCGCGCCATTTTGGCGACAACACGGCCTGGGTGCGCGGGCGCGTGACGCTCAACCCCATCAAGCACGTGGACCTGATGGGCACCATCCTGATCCCGCTGCTGCTTTACTTTGCCACCTCCGGCGCGTTTTTGTTCGGCTACGCCAAGCCGGTGCCGGTGAACTTCGGCGCGCTGCGCAACCCCAAGCGTGACATGGTCTGGGTCGCGCTGGCGGGCCCCGCGGTCAATTTGCTGCAGGCGCTGTTGTGGGGCGTCCTGTTCTACCTGCTGCTGGGCGCGGGCGTCACCGAGCCATTTTTCCTGCAGATGTGCAAGGGCGGCATCCTGGTCAACGTCGTGATGTTCGTCTTCAACCTGTTCCCGCTGCCGCCGCTGGACGGCGGACGCATCCTGGTCGGGCTGCTGCCATACCGCCAGGCCGCCGCGGTGTCGCGCATCGAGCCCTGGGGCTTTTTCATCGTGATGGCGCTGGTGGTGGCCGGCGTGGTCAGCACCTACTGGCTGCAGCCGCTGATGAGCCTGACCTATGGCCTGCTCAACATCGTGCTGTCGCCGCTGGCGGCGCTGCTGCATTAATTCCGGGCCCCCTTCCATGAGCCATCCCATCCGCGTTCTCACCGGCATTACCACCTCGGGCACGCCGCATCTGGGCAACTACGTCGGCGCGATCCGGCCGACGGTGCGCGCCAGCCGCAGGGCCGACACCGAGAGCTTCCTGTTCCTGGCCGACTACCACGCGCTGATCAAGGTCGGCGAGCCGGCGCGGGTGCAGCGCTCGACGCTGGAGATCGCCGCCTCATGGCTGGCCTGCGGGCTCGATCCCGAGCGCGTCACCTTCTACCGCCAGTCCGACATCGCCGAGATCCCGCAGCTGACCTGGCTGCTGACCTGCGTGACCGGCAAGGGGCTGCTGAACCGGGCGCACGCCTACAAGGCCGCGAACGACCAGAACGCGGCGGCGGGACGCGACGCCGACGACGGGATCACGGCCGGCCTGTTCATGTACCCGGTGCTGATGGCGGCCGACATCCTGATGTTCAATGCGCACCAGGTGCCGGTGGGACGCGACCAGATCCAGCACATCGAGATGGCGCGCGACATCGCCGCGAGCTTCAACCATCTGTACGGCGAGCACCTGACGCTGCCCGAGGCGGTGATCGAGGAATCCGTCGCGACCCTGCCCGGTCTGGATGGGCGCAAGATGAGCAAGAGCTACGACAACACGATCCCGCTGTTCGCGCCGCGCGAGCAGCTGCACAAGGCCATCATGGGCATCGTGACCGACTCGCGCGCGCCGGGCCAGCCCAAGGACGCCGAGGGCTCCGCGCTGTTCCAGATTTACCAGGCGTTCGCCAGCACCGACGAGACCGAGGCGCTGCGCCGCGCCTATGCGCAAGGCATCGCCTGGGGCGACGCCAAGCAGCGGCTGTTCGAGCGCATCGACCGGGAACTCGCGCCGATGCGCGAAACCTATGAATCGCTGATCGCGGATCCGGGACGGGTCGAGGACATATTGCGCTCCGGCGCCGCGAAGGCAGGCCGGCTTGCCGGGCCGCTGATGGCGCGCCTGCGCGAAGCGGTGGGACTGCGCGACCTGCGCGCGCAACCTGGCATTGCGGCGCCCAGGGTCGCGAAAGCGGCGTTGCCGGCGTTCAAGCAGTACCGCGAGCGCGACGGCCAGTTTTATTTCAAGCTGGTGGATGCGCAGGGGCGCGCACTGCTGCAAAGCGCCGGCTTCGATACGCCCCGGGACGCGGCCCGCGCCATCGCGCAGCTGCGCGAGCAGGGCAGCGCCGCGCTGGCCGGCCCCGAAGCGCGGCTGCACGCCGCGGATGGTGTGTCCACCGGCGCGATCGTCGCGGCGCTGGGGCAACTGGCCGGCTCCACCGAGCCCATCAGGCCAATCGGGTCCTGACCGCCGAAAAAGCAGCTATCCTTCAGGACTAAATAATTCGAACATTTTTAAAAAACCGACATGAGCCTGTACGTCATTGATGACCATCCCCTGATGCGCGAAGCCATCGTGATGCTGCTGCGCCGGTACCGCACGGGCGCCAATGTCGTCGAGCTGAACCGGCTTGGCGGTGTGGAAGAGGCGATCCGCAAACACGGCGAGCCCGAGCTGTTTTGCCTGGACCTCAAGCTGCCGGACACCATCGGGGTATCGGGCATCATCGAGCTCAAAAGGCGCTACCCGAAGGCACCCCTGGCGGTACTTTCCGCGGCGCCGGCGGAAGAGGTCGAAGAACAATGCATCGAAGCCGGTGCCGACGTATTCATCGAGAAGTCATCGGGCGCGAACGAGATTGGCTCGGCGCTGAATGCCTTGCTGACACCGGAGAGCACCTTCGAAGACTCCGGCTCAACGGACAACAAGCTCTCGAAACGGCAAAAGCAGTTGATCCTCATGCTGGATCAGGGCCTGAGCAACCGTGAGATCGCCGATCAGCTCGGCATCAGCGAGCACACGGTCAAGGTGCATCTGTGGCGCCTGTTCCGGCGTATGGGTGTGAAAAGCCGTACCCAGGCGGTTCATTTCGCGCGCACTCACGGCATGCTGGGGGGGTGAGCGGAGAATGCGCCACCGCGCAGCAAGGTCAGCGTGAAAACGGTGCCGCGCCCGGGCCGTGATTTGACGCTCAGCTCGTGGCCAAGACGCTGCGCCAGCCGGCTCACGACCGCCAGCCCCAGGCCGAAACCGTCTTCCGTGCCGGGGTGGTTCGGCACCTTGTAGAACTCCCGGAAGATCTCGCCGAGGTGTTCGCCGGCGATGCCGATCCCGGTGTCCCATACTTCGATGCGGATGCCGCGAGCGGTCGGCCGTGCCGCCACCAGGACGCCGCCGCTTGCAGTGTATTTCAAGGCATTACCCAGCAGATTACTCAGAATGCGTCGAAGATATATCCGGTCCGAAAGCACCTGGCCCGGTCTGCTGCGCATGCGCAGTTGCAGGCCTTTGGCCTGCAACTGCGGACGGTACTGCAACTCCATGTCGCCCAGCAATCTGGCGATGTCCACGGTTTCGATGTGCATGCGCGTCTGGCCCGCTTCCAGCCGCCCCAGATCGAACAGCAGATCGAACATGGCGTTCACCGCCTTGGTGGATTCGAGGATTTTGGGCGCGATCTCGGCCACCAGTTCCGGCTCCCGGCTGAGCCAGTCGGCATACAGTCCCAGCGCATGCACCGGCTGGCGGGTGTCGTGCGCCGCAACCGCCAGAAACAGGTTCTTTTCGGCGACCGCATCCAGCGCCAGCTGGTTTTGCCGGGTCAAGGACTCGATCAACCTGTCGTTGCGGTACTGGAGCTCGACGAAGCTGCGATGCGTCTCATGGAAGGTTTGGCCCGCCTGCAGCAGCAAGATCCAGTAGATGAGGGTGAGCAACAGCATCCCGTAGTGGAAACCGGTGGCATGGAAATGCAGGTCCACCACGATGCGCCAGAGAATCACCCCCACTGAAGTCAACGCCAGGGCATGCGCATAGCCGCGCATGGGTTTGCGGCAGAAGGACAGGCTGGTGACCGCAAGACTTCCGCCCACGGCAATGATCAGCCAGCACAGGAACTGGGTGGCCAGCGGTGTCCTGTCGAAATGCAGAAACCCCACCGCCCCCCAGGTGAAGCCGCTCAGCGGCCAGTTGAAGCCGAAGCGCGCCATGAACCTGAGCTGGGTCGCGGTGTCGGCCTGCTTCAGGTGCCGGGCATGCCAGTACGTGAGCGACAGCTGCAGGCCCGTTACCAGCAACGCGGCCCCGGCCCATGCCCCCAGTGCCGCCAGCGGCACATGGCCCCACAGCACCGCGAACATCATGGGAACAACGACGACCGCCGCGATCTGGATCGCTGGTGCGTTGCGCATCATGTTGCGCACAAGCTCGCCCTCGACCCATTCCGGCTCCGAGAATGGCTGCGCTGGTACTGGCGGTTGAGGCTGCATGCACAAAGTCTATCCTGCGCCCGGAAAACGAGCCCACACCGCCGGGATGCGGCGCGCAAAGCGTTTCAGGCGCTTGCGGGAGCGAGTTTTTTGAGCAGCGGCGCCACCAGATCCATGGGCAGCGGGAACACCACGGTGGTGTTCTTGTCCGCGCCGATCACGGTGAGCGTCTCCAGGTAGCGCAGCAGGATGGCCTGCGGCTCCTGCGCCAGCACGGTGGCAGCCTGGAACAGCTTTTCGGAAGCCTGCAGTTCGCCCTCGGCATGGATGACCTTGGCGCGCCGCTCGCGCTCTGCCTCGGCCTGGCGAGCGATGGCCCGGACCATGGATTCGGTCAGGTCCACCTGCTTGATCTCGACATTCGAGACCTTGATGCCCCATGAGCCGGTCTGCGCATCGAGCGCCTGCTGGATGTCCAGGTTCAACGACTCGCGCTCGGCCAGCATCTCGTCGAGCTGGTGCTTGCCCAGTACGGAGCGCAGCATGGTTTGCGCAAGCTGGCTGGTCGCGTCCAGGTAGTCGACCACCTGGATCACGGCTTTTTCCGCGTCGACCACCCGCAGATACACGACGGCGTTCACCTTGACCGAGACGTTGTCGCGCGAAATGACGTCCTGCGCAGGCACTTCGAGCACCACCGTGCGCAAATCCACCCGCACGACCTGCTGGGCCCACGGGACGATCATGATCAATCCAGGCCCCCTGACCTTCCAGAAGCGCCCCAGCGTGAACACGACGCCACGCTCGTACTCGCGAAAAATCCGCAGCGACGCGGATAAAAGCGCCAACGCCAGCAGCAGGACGACCGCCCAGAGCCAGGGAAATGCAGCGATCATCTTGTGCCTCCTTTCGAGGACGAAACGCACCGGCTCACGCTTCCTGTCGCCAGCATAGTCGGAATCGTCCGCTGCCGTCGTCCGCGCGCGCGCCACAGCGGGACTAGGCCAGCCGTCCGCCCCGGCAGACCGGTTGGCCATCGATAAAATTTATTTTTTATACATCTTATAATGACTGATCGCTTGGCCGGCAGCACCCGCCGCCGGGATCGGACCGGTCGGGCGGCAATCCTGACGCCTCACTTTTGAAAGGATGCCATGGCTGCGACGGACCTTTGTACGGAAGAAGAAGTCACCCATCTGGTGCACGGGTTCTACGCCAGGGTGCGCGAGGACGATCTGCTCGGGCCCATCTTCCATCGCCATGTGGCCGACTGGGACCAGCACCTGGCCAAGCTGGTGGATTTCTGGTCGGCCATCCTGCGCGGTACCAGGCGATTCACGGGCGCGCCCATGCCGGCTCATATCGCCCTACCGGACCTGAACACGGGCCTGTTCCAGCGTTGGCTCGCACTGTTCCATGAGACCACCCGACTGCTGGACAACCCGGCCATGCGCGAGCAGGCCGATGCAATGGCACGGCGCATTGCGCAGAGCTTCTGGTACGGCTACCAGTTGAGCCGGGATCCCGAGCGGATACCGAAGCAGCTTGTGCCGGGCTGACCGCCATCCGTCGCCGAGGGCCCTTCATGAGCTATCCCATTTTTCTGACGCTGCACCTGTTCGCCGCCCTGATCTTCGTGGGCACGGTGTTCTTCGAGGTGCTGATCCTGGAGGGCGTGCGCAAACACGTGCCAGTCGATGTCATGCGCCAGATCGAGCGCGCCATCGGCAACCGCGCGCGCCGCCTGATGCCCTGGGTGGTGCTGGTGCTGTACGGTGCCGGCATTGGCATGGCATGGCAGCACCGCGCGGCGCTGGAGCATCCGCTGGCGAGCAGCTTCGGCCTGTTGCTGACCGTGAAGATCTTGCTCGCCCTCAGCGTGCTGGCGCACTTCATCACCGCCCTGGTGTCGATGAAGCGCCGCACCATGACCGCCAGGCGCTCACACTTCATTCACCGGAGCATTTTCTGGCACATGGTCTTCATCGTGCTGCTGGCCAAAGGGATGTTCTACCTGCATTGGTGAGCGCCCGGGGCCGCCATCGCGGACAGGTGTCCGCCTAGCGGAACCCGGACGGAAATTCCTCCGCCAGGGTTTGGGCCGCAGCGCCAGGCATCGGCGCGGACTGCGCCTCGAGCGCCTTCAGCCCGGTCTGGTAAAAGTCCGCGAACCGCATGTCCTGCCGCCGGCTTTCCTGCGCGTACACATCCACCAGAAAGCTCAGGTTCAGCAGGCCGTCGTCCACCTCGATCACGGGGGGAAGGCCGAGTTTGGCCTCCACCAGCTTGCGGGCCTGCTCGCGCGTCGCACCGGCGATCAGGAGCGCAAAGCGCCACATGCCCAGGCGCGCCAGCACGTGCTTGCCGACGTCCAGTGCGCGCACCACCTCCAGCACCCTGAGCTCCACCATGCCGGTGGCGCCGGCATGATAGACCTCGCGAATCTTCTGCAGATCGAGCACATCGAGTAACACCAGCGTGGCGGGAATGCGTTTCTGGCGGCAGTAGCGCCACAGCTCCCGGCCGTGATCGATGAAGCCGTATTCGTTGAGCATGCCGCTGCCGGCGTCCACCCGGCGCTCTTCCAGCAACTCGTCGGTCCGGCGCATCACTTCGCCCATGTGCGTGGCGGCGGCCGAAAAGATGAAGACGAAACCGGCACGCAACAGCAGAAACTCGGGCGTGGCGTCGGGATGGAACCAGTAAATGACCATTAAGTAAACGGCGAAACAAAACCCCAGCAGGCCCCAGACGAGACGGGGTTTGAGCAGGAGCGCATAGAGGATCAGGGGCACGGCAATCCAGCTGACGTTGGATATCTGGTTATGGTGGGTCACGATCTGGAACTGCGTGAGGAAACCCAGCACCATCAAGAGGGCGGCGCGCACCAGCAACTCGGTTTGGCGTCGTGCCGGCCGACGCCAGCTCCACCAGGCGAGCCCGCCCGCGAGGGCCGCATACAGCCACAACAGGGGTTCCATGCCACGACCGACCAGGCACGTCAGAATGGTCGCGCACGCCACCGAGCCGCCAATCCACGGCTCGATCCAGCCGATGTGGCGCGGCAAATTTCCCGTCAGCGAGCGTGGCTGTGCGCTGCTCAGGACCGGGGGCCGGGTTGCAACCCCCTCGGAATCGTCAGTGAACCCTTTTGTCAAGCGGACTCCGCGTAAACGTCTTCATGGCAAGCCGGGCCGGCCTGCCCATTCCCAAACCAACATCCCTGGCTCAAAACAAAAAGCCCAATGCTAGACATTCCGTAGCATCAGGCCCTTGTTGGTGGCGGAGAGACAGGGATTCGAACCCTGGATAACCGATAAGGCTATACCGGATTTCGAGTCCGGCGCATTCGACCACTCTGCCATCTCTCCGGTGTCGAGCCGGTAGTTTATCAGGAGCGCAGCACCTCGACGCCGCCCATGTAGGCGCGCAGGACTTCGGGCACGGTAACCGAGCCGTCGGTGTTCTGGTAATTCTCCAGCACCGCGACCAGCGCGCGGCCCACGGCCAGGCCGGAGCCGTTCAGGGTGTGCACCAGTTCGTTCTTGCCCTGCGCGTTCTTGAAGCGCGCCTGCAGGCGACGCGCCTGAAAGGCTTCGCAGTTGGACACCGAGCTGATCTCGCGGTAAGTGCTTTGCGCCGGCAGCCAGACTTCGAGGTCATAGGTCTTGGCCGCGCCAAAACCCAGATCGCCCGTGCATAGCGCCACCACGCGGTACGGCAAGACTAGCTTTTGCAGGATGGCCTCGGCATGGCCGGTCATTTCTTCCAGGGCGTCGTAGCTGTTGTCCGGATGCACGATCTGCACCATCTCAACCTTGTCGAACTGGTGCTGGCGGATCATGCCGCGCGTGTCGCGCCCGGCGCTACCGGCCTCGGAGCGAAAGCAAGGGGTGTGGGCCGTGAGTTTGATGGGCAACTCGGCTTCGGCCACGACCAGGTCGCGCACGGTGTTGGTGAGCGGCACCTCGCTCGTGGGAATCAGGTACAGCGCCGTGGTGTCGGCCGTCTCACCCGCCTGGCCGCCTTTCCTGGCGGCGAACAGGTCCTCCTCGAACTTGGGCAGCTGACCCGTGCCGAGCAGGCTGTCGGCATTCACGATGTAGGGCGTGTAGCACTCGGTATAGCCATGCGCCTGCGTCTGCATGTCGAGCATGAAGGCGGCAAGCGCCCGGTGCAGGCGCGCGATCGGGCCTTTCATGAAGGTGAAGCGCGCACCGGTCAGCTTGGTGCCCATCGCAAAGTCCAGCCCGAACGGCTGGCCCACATCCACATGGTCGCGCACGGGGAAATCCATGGTGCGCGGGGTGCCCCAGCGGCGCACTTCCACATTGCCGGCCTCGTCAGACCCCACCGGCACGCTCTCGTGCGGCAGGTTCGGCACCGCCAGCAGCAGGGACTGCATTTGCAGCTGCAACAGGTCCAGCCGTGCCGCCGACACGTCCAGCTCGCCCTTGAGCCCCTCGACCTGTTGCATCACGCCATCAACGCTTTCTCGCCGCGCCTTGAGCTGGCCGATCTGCTTGCTCAAGCTGTTGCGCCGGGCCTGCAGTTCCTCGGTGCGGGTTTGCAGGGTCTTGCGCTCGGCCTCCAGCGCCTGGAAGGCCGCCACGTCAAGGAACGGTTGGGGATTTTTGCGCGTCTGCAGTCGCGTGACAACCGAATTGACGTCTTTTCGTAACAAAGTGATATCCAGCATGGGGCAATTTTAGTGGGCGCGGGTAAACCGCCTGTTTCACCGCCAGAATCGGGAATTAGCATTGCCAAACCGGATGCGCGGCCCTGGACGACAACACATCATGCGGATCGAGCCCTATCTTTTTTTTGACGGCGACTGCGAGGCAGCGCTGACTTTCTACCAGCGATGTCTGGGAGGCCAGATCGTGGATCTGCGCCGTTTCCGGGGCTCGCCGATGGAAGATCAACTGCCCGCGGCCTGGCTGGACAAGGTGATGCACGCGAAATTCGAGGCAGACGGGCACCGCTTCATGGCCAGCGATCGCACCCCGGGCCAGCCGTTCGGCGGCCACGCGGGATATTGCATGGCGGTGAACCTGCCCCGGGATCCGGCGCGTGGTGAACAGGTGTTCAACGCGCTGGCGCACGGCGGCCTGGTCACCATGCCATTTGCCACGACCTTCTGGGGTGCGCACTTCGGCATGCTGGTCGACAAGTTCGGCGTGCGCTGGATGGTCAACTGCGAAATGGACGCGGACGCCGCGCCTTGACCCGCGCGATCGATTCCCGCTCAGCCCAGGCTGGCCGGATCCATATTGGCGCCGCACAGGATCAGGCACACTTTTTCTCCCGCACGCGGCACCCAGGCGCCGGTCTGCAGCGCCGCCACGCCGAGCGCGGCTGCGGGTTCCACGGCCAGCCGCAGTTCACTCCAGAGCCAGCGCTGCGCCGCGCGTATGGCGTCGTCGGGCAGCAGCAGCGCGTCCTTCACATGACGCTGCGTCACCTCCCACGCAATCGCGCCGATGCGCCGGGCGCCGAGCGAATCGGCCGCGACGCCGCTCACCACCACATCCACGGGCTGGTCCGCCGCGCGCGCCTGGTGCAGCGTGGGCGCCAGTTCGGGCTCGAGCGCCACCACGCGCGCGCGCTGCGCGAACCAGGTGGCGATGCCGGCGATCAGGCCGCCGCCCCCGACGCTCACCAGCACTGAGTCGGGCAGGCCGGCCTGGTGCTCGATCTCGCGCGCCAGCGTGCCCGCGCCCGCCACCACTTCCGGCTGGTCATAGGCATGTGTCAGCAGCGCGTCGGTGTCCCGTTGCCGGACCAGGCAGGCTTCCAGCGCTTCACCATAGGACGCGCCCGCCACCACCACCCGCGCGCCCAGCGTGCGCAGCCGGGCCCGCTTGGCCTCGCTGCATACCGCGGGAACGAACACCTCGCAGGGCACGCCCAGCGCCTGGGCCGCCGCCGCGGTGGCAATGCCGGCGTTGCCGCCGGACGCCACGATCACGCCGCCGGCCGGGATCGGGTTCGCGAGCAGCCGGTTCAGCATGCCCCGGGCCTTGAAGCTGCCGCTCACCTGCAGGTGCTCCAGTTTGAGCCAGACCTCGGCGGCGGCCACCTGGAATGCGGCGCCGGGCAGGCGCAGGATCGGAGTTTGACGCAAAAAGTGGCTTCTGCCCTTATCCAGTCTCGCAAATGCGCTATCAATTTCAGATTTATTCATGGGCTATCCAGCACGCACGAGCAGATGGCCCGGGCATTCATGTTCCGCCGTTCGGCGTGTTCTCACCCAGCCGCATCCCCTTGGGCATCGGAAATTTGACCGTCTCCCGGATGCCCTCCATGCGCCGCACCGAGGCGCCGCCGAGCGCCTTGATACGGTCAATGACTTGCTGCACCAGGACCTCGGGCGCCGACGCTCCGGCCGTCAATCCGACGCGCGAGCGGCCCGCCAGCCACTCGGGTCGGAGTTCATCCGCGTTGTCGACCATGTAGCTTGGGGTACCCAGCTTGTCGGCGACTTCACGCAGGCGGTTGCTGTTCGAGCTGCTGGGGCTGCCGACCACGATCACCACATCCACCTGCGGGCTCATGATCTTGACCGCGTCCTGCCGGTTCTGCGTGGCGTAGCAGATGTCCTGCTGTTTGGGCTGGCGCACGTTCGGAAAACGCGCCTTCACGGCCGCCATGATCTGCGCCGCATCGTCCACGCTCAGCGTGGTTTGCGTGACCACCGCGAGCCTGTCGGTTTGCGCCGGCTGCACGCCGGCGACGTCGGCCACCTCTTCCACCAGATGGATGCCGCCCTCGAGCTGGCCCATGGTGCCCTCGACCTCGGGATGGCCCTTGTGCCCGATCATGATGAACTCGTAGCCCTCGCGGGCCAGCTTGGCCACTTCGACATGCACCTTGGTCACCAGCGGGCAGGTGGCGTCGAAAATCCGGAAGCCGCGCGCGGCCGCCTCGTCCTGGATCGCGCGGCTCACGCCATGCGCGGAAAAAACCAGCGTAGCCCCCGCGGGGACTTCATCCAGCGCTTCGATAAATACAGCACCGCGGGACTGGAGATCGTTCACCACGTAGGTGTTGTGCACGATCTCGTGGCGCACGTAGATCGGCCGGCCGAACTTTTCCAGTGCGCGCTCCACGATCTCGATGGCGCGGTCCACGCCCGCGCAAAAGCCGCGCGGCTCGGCCAGCACGATCTCCTGAGGCAGCGGTGTGGCGCCCGCATTGGTCGCTGCGCGTACTGCGCTGCCCTCCGAGGGGGCCCTCCTCGCGCCTTGGGGCAGCCCGGCGGCGTCAGGCGTCGGCTTCATAGCACGCCGATCAGGTGCACTTCGAACGTCACCGGCTGGCCCGCGAGCGGGTGGTTGAAGTCGAACAGCACGGCGTCGCCGCCGGCGTCGCTGCGCACCTGTTGCACGGCACCGGCGTAGTGGCCGGCGCCATCTGGCGCGGGGAATTCCACCACATCGCCGACCTGGTACTGCGCTGCGGGGTCGCCCATTTCCAGCAGCAGTTTGCGTGCCACCCACTGCACCATGGCGGGATTGCGCTCGCCAAAGGCCTCGCCGGCGGGAATATCGAAGGCGACGCGCGCGCCCTCGTGCAGGCCGAGCAGACGCCGCTCCACGGCGGGCGACAGCTCGCCCGCGCCCAGTGACAGCGTGGCAGGCTTGCCGGCAAAGGTATTGATGATGTCGCCCCTGGGGCCGCTCAAGCGGTAGTGCAGGGTCAGGAAGGAGCCCGGCTGGACCTGGGCTGGAGCGGGTGTCGCTGGAGTCATTGAGAAGTGCCGATAAACTGGCCTCCATTGTAGAAACTCCACCCGGTCCGCTGCTTCATGCCCCTGAAAGACCTTCCCCCGGATGCGCGCCCGCGCGAGAAGCTGCTGGCCCGCGGCGCGGGCGCCTTGAGCGATGCCGAGTTGCTGGCGCTGCTGCTGCGCACCGGCATTCAGGGCAAGGGGGTGCTGCAGCTGGCGCAGGAGCTGCTCGAGATCAAGACCGGCTTCGACGGCATCGCCGGCCTGCTGCATGCGAGCGCCGAAGATCTGGGGCGGGTCAAGGGCCTGGGCCCGGCCAAGCGGGCCGAGCTGGTGGCCGTGCTGGAACTGGCGCGGCGTGCGCTGGCGCAGCAGTTGCGCGAGCGCGAGGGCCTTGATTCGCCCGATGCCGTCAAGCACTACCTGCAGCTGCAGCTGGCGGCACGCCCGCACGAGGTGTTCGCGGTGCTGTTCCTGGATGCGCAAAACAGGTTGCTGGCGCTGGAGGAACTGTTTCGCGGCACGCTCACGCAAACCAGCGTGTATCCGCGCGAGGTCGTGCTGCGCGCGCTGCATTACCAGGCCGCGGCCGTGGTGCTGGCGCACAACCACCCCAGCGGCACCGTCCTGCCCTCGCGTGCCGACGAAGCGCTGACGCAGACCCTGAAGGCCGCGCTCGCGCTGGTCGATGTGCGCGTGCTGGACCACGTGATCGTGGGTGCGGGCCAGGCCCTGTCCATGGCCGAGCGGGGGTTGCTGTGAAGCTCCGCTCGCTGCAGGATCTGGGGCCTGTGCAAAAGCAGATCGCCCAGGCGCGTGCGCTGCAAGCCCGGCAGGAGGCTGCACGAATGGAGGACGAGCGCCGCGCCAAATCCAGGAAAGAGTTGTTTGCGCTGGCCGTGAAAAACGTCAAACCCCTGCCCGACACGCGCCGGGCGAATTTGAGCCGGACGCAACCCGCCCCCGTGGCACTGCAGCGCCGGCGCGACGAGCAAGCCGCGATGCGCGAGTCCGTGAGCGACGAGTTCGACGCCAGCAGCCTGCTCGACACCGACGAGCATCTGAGCTTCCAGCGACCCGGCATCGGCCCGGACGTGATCCGCAAGCTGCGCCGTGGCGACTGGCGCATACAGCGCGAGATCGACCTGCACGGCCTGCGCATCGACGCCGCGCGCGAGGCGCTCGGGGCTTTTCTGCGGGATGCGCGCCAGCAGGGTCTGCGCTGCGTGCGTGTCGTGCATGGCAAAGGTCTGGGGTCCCCCGGCAAGACGCCGGTGCTCAAGTCCAGGGTACATGGCTGGCTGATCCAGAAAAGCGAGGTGCTGGCCTTTGTGCAGGCCCGGCCGGCCCAGGGCGGCGCCGGCGCGCTCGTGGTGTTGCTGCAGCCATCGGCGGCGGTCAAGGTGTAACAGTCAGCCAGCCGGCTGAACTGCCAGGGCACCCGGCATCTCCAAATCCACATGAACGCATCACTCACGGGCACCGCGAAACGTCTGGGCCTGGCGCTGGTCCTGCTGTCCGCACTGGGTGGGTGCGCAGTGTACGGCCCGCCCGGGGCCGTGGTCGGCACGGACGCGAACGGCCAACCCATCTATGCGGCGCCGTATGCGTATTCCCCGTACTACGCGGGATACCCGTATACCCCGTACTACTACGACCCGGTGTACATCGGCGGCGGACCCTTCTTCTTCGGCTATGGCTACCACCATTGGGGTGGATGGGGTGGTCACCGGGGTGGATGGGGCGGCCACTGGGGTGGCCATGCGGGAGGGCACGGCCACTGGGGCGGCCATCACCATTGAGCCGGGCCGGTCACTGCGGTGCGTTGCGCAGCGTCTCCACCACCGGGCGGCGCAGCACTTCGCGCAGGCCCCACCAGCCCGCGCCCAGCGCCAGCAGGCCGCCCGCCAGAGCACCCGCCGCGGGCACCCACAGCGGCGGCGTCCATTCGAAACCGAACACCTGACTCGCGAGTGCCCCGCCGATGCCCATGGCCACCACGCTGGACAGAAAACCCGCGAGCAAGCCCACGCCGGCAAGTTCGGCGCGCTGCACCTGGCGCAGCAGCCGGGACCGTGCTCCGACCGCGCGCATGATCGCGAACTCCCGGGCGCGCTCCTCGCGCGTGGCGCTGATCGCGGCAAACAGCACGACCAGCCCGGCCGCGAGCGTGAATCCGAACAGGAATTCGACCGCGCGGATCACTTGGTCCAGTACCCGTTGCAATTGCGCGATGGTGCTCGTCATGTCGATACTGGTGATGTTGGGAAACCTGCGCACCAGCTGGTTGTCGAAGCCGCGCGTGCCGGGGTCCCTGAACGCGCCCATGTAGGTCGTGGGCACATCGGGCAGATGGCTCACCGGATACATCGCGAAGAAATTGGCATGCATCGAGCCCCAGTCGACCTTGCGCAGCGAACGAATGGTCGAATCGACCGGCACGCCCCCCACGTCGAAGCGCACGACGTCGCCCAGCGCCAGGTGCAGGGTTTTGGCAATGCCCAGCTCGATGCTGATCGCCCCTTTTTGATCCGGTATCCAGCGCCCGGCGACGATCTGGTTGTAGGGCGGTTGCACCGCGCTGTAGGACAGGTTGAATTCCCGGTTCAGCAAACGTCGGGCGCCAGCGTCTGAATAGTCGGCCGCCGTCACGCTCTTGCCATTGATGGCCACGAGCCGGCCGCGAATCATCGGGTACCAGTCAAACCGGGTCACGCCAGCGGCCCGAAGTGCCTGCTGGAACGCGGCGCTCTGCTCGGGCATCACGTTGATCACGAAACGGTTCGGCGCGTCCGGCGGAGTCGCCTGGCGCCAGCCGTTGATCAGGTCGGTGCGCAGCAGCACCAGCAACACCAGGGCGAGCAGGCCGACCGCCAGGCTGCTCACCTGCAGCACCGCATAGGCCGGCCGCGCCGATATCTGGCGCGTGGCCAGCACCAGCCAGCGCGGCGCCGTCGCCTCGTTCACACTGCGGCGCAACAGCCAGACGGCGATCCAGCTCGAGGCCGCGAACACCAGCACGGCCGCGGCAAAGCCGCCTACCGCGATCAGGCCCAGCATCAGATCGCTGCTGGTGGCCAGCAACAGCGCGGCAAAGCCGGCAACGCCAACGGCAAGCACGGCGAGCGATGCCGGTTTGAGACTGCCCACGTCGCGGCGGATCACGCGCAGCGGCGGCACCTGTGCGAGTTGCAGCACCGGCGGCAGGCCAAAGGCCAGCATCAGCGTCAGGCCCATGCCCAGCCCCAGGCCCACCGGCCACCAACTGGGCGCAGGCAGCGCGACCTCGATGAGTCCCGCCAGCAGCAGCACGAACCCGTAGTGCACCAGATAGCCCAGCAGCACGCCGGCGGCACTCGCAAACAGGCCCACCAGCGCAAACTCGAAGGTATAGCTTGCGGCAATGGTGCGCTGGCCCTGGCCCAGCACCCGCAGCATGGCGCAGTCGTCCAGATGGCTTGCCGCAAAGGCCCGCGCCGTCAGCGCGACCGCCACGGCGCTGAGCAGGGCGGCCAGCAGCGCGACAAGGTTCAGGAAGTTTTGCGCCCGATCCAGCGTCTGGCGCATCGCCGGCTGGCCCGTTTTCAGCGACTCGACGCGCACGCCGCGCATCGCGGGGCCGTCGGGATGCCTGATCTGCGCCTCGGCCCACTGCACAAAGGCCCTGACCTGCCGGTCCGGCCCCGCGACCGCAAAGCGGTAGCTCACGCGGCTGGCCGGCTGGATCAGCCGGGTCGCCGCCAGATCCGCCTGATTCAGCATGACGCGCGGCGCGAAGCTCATGAAACCGGCGCCCCGGTCGGGCTCGATCACGATGACGCGGCTGATATGCAGCGTGGCATCGCCCAGCAGCAGCGCATCATCCATCCTGAGATTCAGGGCCTCGAGCAGGGACGCGTCGACCCAGACCTGACCCGGCGCCGGAATTTCGCGCGTGCTGTACGCGGCTTCTTCGGGGCCGGCGGCCACGCTCAGGCTGCCGCGCAGCGGATAGCCCGCGCCGACGGCCTTGAGCGCCACCAGCCTGCTGGCACCGCCCTGCGCGTCGGTGGCTCGCCCCATGGTCGGGAATCCGAGGGTGCGCGCAGTCTGCAGGCCGAGCGCACGGGCCTCGTCGATGAAGCGCGCAGGTGTCGGGTGATCGCTCGCGATGACCGCGTCGCCCCCCAGCAATTGCCGCGCATCGCGCTGCAGCCCGCCCTGCAGACGGTCGGAAAAAAAGCCGACGGCCGTGAGGGCCGCCACTGCGAGGGTCACGGCCACGATGAGCAGTTGCAACTCACCGGCGCGCACGTCACGCCACAGCGTGCGCCAGCCCAGGCGAAGAAACGCGGCACTCATGGCCTGATTCTGCCTTGCGGCGGCAGCGCGCTCCCGTTACGCCGTGGCGCGCGGATTCGCGCCGGCCAGCTCGGGCTGCATTTGCAGGCGCCCGGGCGCGCTGTAGCAGATAAAGTGCCGGCTGGAGGCGCGGCCGATGGTGCACAGCGCGAGACGCTGCGCGACCTCGTGTCCCATCTGCGTGATGCCGCTGCGCGAAACCACGATGGGCACCCCCATCTGCGCGGACTTGATGATCATCTCGCTGGTGAGGCGACCCGTGGTGTAGAACACCTTGTCGGCACCGCCCATGGCGGACGGTTCCTGCAGCCACATCCAGCCGGCAATGGTGTCGATGGCATTGTGCCGGCCCACGTCCTCGACGAAAAGCAGCATTTCGGGCCCGCTGTCCTTCACGCGAAACAGCGCGCAGCCATGCACCGAGCCGGCCGATTTGTAGGTACTCTCCTGCAGGCGGATCGCGCTCGTGATGCCATAAAGCTGGGCTTGCGTGAGTACCGAGTGCGGCAGCCGGATCGTGTCGATCTCGTCCATCAGGTCGCCGAACACGCTGCCCTGGCCGCAGCCGGTGGTCACCACGCGCCTGGCGGTGCGCTCTTCCACGCGCTCGATGCCGCCGCGGGTCTTGACTGCGGCCGCGCCGACCTCCCAGTCCACCGTGATGGAAACAACCTCCTCCACGCCCCGCACCAGCCGCTGGTTGCGCAGAAACCCGAGCACCAGCCACTCCGGGCGGGCTCCCAGCGTCATGAGCGTGACCAGTTCGCGGTTGTCCACGTACACCGTGAGCGCGCGTTCGGACGGAACCTGGATCGTTTCGTGTTCGCCGTGCTCGTTGATGACTTCGATCTCGCGGGTCAGGGGCGCGCGCGCCTCGGTCAGATACGGCAGGCTCAAGCCAGCGCCTCGGCCCCGTAGCCGACCGTGGCCGCCGCCCTGCCGCCGGCTCGAACAGCGACCGCACAGTACTTGACCTCGGGGATTTTCCCGAACGGGTCCAGCGCCGGGTTCGTCATCAGGTTCGCCGCCGCCTCGTAATACGCGAACGGGATAAACACCGCGCCCTGCGGAGTACCGTCGTCACGCCGCACATGAATCGCCACCTCGCCGCGGCGCGACTGCACCGTGATCACATCGCCGGCCTGCAGCCCCAGCGCCAGCAGGTCGGCGCCGCACATCGACGCGGTGGCCATCGGCTCGATCGCGTCCAGCACGCTGGCGCGGCGCGTCATGCTGCCGGTATGCCAGTGTTCCAGCTGGCGCCCGGTGATCAGCACGAACGGGTAGTCTGCATCGGGACGCTCATTCGCCGGGATGATGTCGGCAGGCACCAGTTTGACCCGGCCATCCGGTGTCGGAAAGTCGTCGATGAACACCGTGGGCTGGCCCGGATCGTCTTCGCTCAGGCAGGGATAAGTCACGCTCGACTCGCGCTGCAGCCGCTCCCACGAAATGCCGGCAATCGCCGCATGCATGGCCTGGCGCATTTCCTCGTACACGGCGGCCACGCCGTGGTGCTCGCCCGGGTAGTTCCAGTTGAGGCCCATGCCGCGCGCGATCTGCTGGACGATCCACAGGTCCGCCCTGGCGTCCCCCGGCGGCACTATCGCCTGCCGGCCCAACTGCACCATGCGGTCCGTGTTCGTCACCGTGCCGGTCTTCTCGGGCCAGGCGGTCGCGGGCAATACCACGTCGGCCAGCCACGCGGTCTCCGTCATGAAAATATCCTGCACCACCAGATGCTCCAGGCTGGCCAGGGCATGGCGCGCATGGTTCAGATCGGGGTCGCTCATGGCCGGGTTCTCGCCCATGATGTACATGCCGCGAATCTTGTGTGGATCGCTCTCGGGCGCCAGCACCTTGTGCATGATCTCGATCACGGTGTAGCCGGGCTGGTCATCCAGCGGCTGGCCCCAGAATTTCTCGAACCACTGGTGCGCGGCCGGAGCGGAGACCAGCTGGTAGTTCGGGTACATCATCGGGATCAGGCCGGCGTCGCTCGCGCCCTGCACGTTGTTCTGGCCGCGCAGCGGATGCAGGCCGGTGCCGGGCTTGCCGATCTGTCCGGTCACGGTCGCGAGCGCGATCAGGCAGCGCGCGTTGTCGGTGCCGTGCACGTGCTGGCTGATGCCCATGCCCCACAGAATCATCGCGCCCTTGCGCGCGCCGCTGGGACGCGCGAATTCGCGCGCGACCTCGCGCAGGGTGGCGGCCGGGATGCCGCAGATCGGCGCCATCGCTTCCGGGCTGTAGCCCTTGACGTTTTCCTTCAGCGCTGCGAAGTTGCTGGCCCGATCGCGCACGAAGGCTTCGTCCACCAGGCCCTCTTCGATCACCGTGTGAATCAGCGCGTTGAGCATCGCCACGTCGGTATCGGCGCGGAACTGCAGGGTGCGCCAGGCATGTTTGCCGATGTCGGTGACGCGCGGATCGGCCAGCACGATTTTGGTGCCGCTCTTGGCGGCATTCTTCATCCAGGTGGCCGCCACCGGGTGGTTGGCCGTCGGGTTCGATCCGATGATCAGGATCAGCCCGGCCTCGGCCACATCGCTGACCTGGTTGCTGACCGCACCGGAGCCGACGCCCTCCAGCAGGGCCGCCACGCTGGAGGCGTGGCACAGCCGCGTGCAGTGGTCCACGTTGTTGCTGCCGAAGCCGGTGCGCACCAGCTTCTGGAACAGATAGGCCTCCTCGTTGCTGCCCTTGGCCGAGCCAAAGCCGGCCAGCGCCTTCTTGCCGTGGTTGTCACGCAGCGACTTGAGCTTGCCGGTTGTCAGGCTCAAGGCTTCCTCCCAGCTCGCTTCACGGAACACGGCGCGCCAGTCGCGGTTGCGATCGGCCAGCGCGGCAGTGTCCTTGGGCACACCGCTTTTGCGGATCAGCGGCACGGTCAGGCGCTGCTGATGGTGTGCGTAATCGAAGCCGAAGCGGCCCTTCACGCACAGGCGGCCATGATTCGCCGGGCCGTCGCGCCCTTCCACGCTCACAATGGTGTTGCCGCGCACGTTGTAGGTGAGCAGGCAGCCGACACCGCAGAACGGACAGACCGAGTCGACTTTTTTGTCCACGAGCTGCGAGCCGATGTGCGTCTTGGGCATCAGGGCCCCGGTCGGACACGCCTGCACGCATTCACCGCAACCGACACAGGTGCTCTCGCCCATGGGGTCGCCCAAGTCGAACACGATCTGGCTGTGCGAGCCGCGCAGCGCATAGCCAATCACGTCGTTGACCTGAACCTCGCGGCAGGCGCGCACGCAGCGCGTGCACTGGATGCAGGCATCGAGGTTGACGGCCATGGCGGCGTGCGAAACATCGGCTTGCGGCTGGGCGCGGCGCAGCGCCTTGAGCGCCGGACGCACCGTCACATGGGCCTGCGCCGCCCATTCACTGAGCTCGCCGTGCTCGCCCGTCGCCGTGCCGCCATCCTCATCATTCCACTTGTACCCCGCATCCGGCATGTCGGACAGCAGCATCTCCAGCACCATCTGCTGACTCTTGCGCGCGCGTTCGCTGGTGGCCTTGACCTCCATGCCCGCCGTGACGTTGCGGCAGCAGCTCGGCGCGAGCACGCGCTCGCCCTTGATCTCGACCACGCAGGCACGGCAGTTGCCATCGGCGCGCTGGCCCTCGGTGTAGCAAAGACGCGGGATCGCCACGCCGTTCCGGCCGGCGGCCTGCAGGATGGATTCGCCCTCGAAGGCCGTCACGGTCCGGCCATCCAGCATGAAATCGACGCCGGGCCGGACAGACTGCTTCGCTCCCGCGGATAAAACGGACGTGGTCATTGGATCTCCTCGGGAAAATATTTTTGCACGCAGCGGATCGGATTCGGCGCCGCCTGTCCCAGGCCGCAGATCGAGGCATCGCCCATGACCTGGCTCAAGTCCTCCAGCGTGTCCATATCCCATTTTGGCGCCTCCATCAGCCGGGCCGCCTTGACCGTGCCGACGCGGCACGGCGTGCACTGGCCGCAGCTCTCGTCGGCGAAAAACCTCATCATGCTGAGGGCCGCATCGCGCGCGCTGTCGTGCTGGCTCAAAATGATCACGGCGGCCGAACCGATGAAGCAGTCGTAGGGCTGCAGCGTATCGAAATCCAGCGGGATCTGGTTCAGCCGCGCCGGCAGGATGCCGCCCGAAGCGCCGCCCGGCAGGTAGGCGTACAGCTGATGACCCTCCGCCATGCCGCCGCAGTATTCATCGATCAGTTCCTGCACCGTGATGCCGGCCGGCGCCAGCTTCACGCCGGGCTCCTTCACGCGGCCACTCACGCTGAACGAGCGCAGCCCCTTGCGGCCGTGCCGGCCGAAGCCGCTGAACCACTGCGGTCCCTTCTCGACAATGTCGCGCACCCAGTACAGGGTCTCGAAGTTGTGCTCCAGCGTCGGGCGGCCAAACAGCCCGATCTGCGCGATATAGGGCGGGCGCATGCGCGGCTCGCCACGCTTGCCCTCGATGCTC
>SCRU01000150.1 GCA_004323695.1 Burkholderiaceae bacterium | reverse complement strand
CCCAGGAAGGGACTCGAACCCCCACGAAGTTACTCGCTAGTACCTGAAACTAGTGCGTCTACCAATTCCGCCACCTGGGCATCTCAGGAAAGAGAGCGATTGTATCAAAAATATAAGCCAAACCAGCGGTCTGCTGGACGAAGTTGAAGGAACCATCCAGGGCCATCGCGATGGCCACGGATTCGTGATTCGTGATGACGGTGATTCCGACATCTACCTGCCTCCGAACGAGATGCGTGCGGTGCTGCACAAGGACCGCGTCAAGGCGCGCGTCGTGCGCAGCGACCGCAAAGGCCGGCCCGAAGGCCGGGTGGTCGAAATTGTCGAGCGGCCGCAGCAACCCATCATTGGCCGGCTGCTGCAGGAGAGCGGCGTCTGGCTGGTTGCGCCCGAAGACAAACGCTATGGCCAGGACGTGCTGATCCCCAAGGGGGCAACCGGTACCGCCAGGCCGGGCCAGGTCGTGGTGGTGGAGTTGACCGAACCGCCGGCGCTGTTTGGCCAGCCGGTGGGCCGCGTGCGCGAGGTGCTGGGGGAGGTTGACGACCCGGGCATGGAGATCGAAATTGCAGTGCGCAAATACAGTGTGCCGCACGAGTTCTCCGCGGCCTGCATTGCGCAGGCACGCATGCTTCCGGACAAGGTGCGCGCGAGCGACAAGACGCACCGGGTGGACCTGACCGATGTGCCGCTGGTGACGATCGACGGGGAGGATGCGCGCGATTTCGATGATGCGGTTTACTGCGAGCCGGCCCGGGTCGGTCGTGGCAAGGGCTGGCGCCTGCTGGTGGCGATTGCCGACGTGAGCCACTATGTGGAGACCGGCAGTGCCATCGATATCGACGCTTACGACCGCGCCACCAGCGTGTATTTTCCGCGCCGCGTGATTCCGATGCTGCCCGAGAAGCTCTCCAACGGCCTGTGCTCGCTGAACCCTGATGTGGAGCGCCTGTGCATGGTCTGCGACATGCTGGTGACCGCCAGGGGCGACGTGCATGCCTACCAGTTCTACCCGGCCGTGATGTTCAGCCACGCGCGCTTCACCTATACCGAGGTGGCGGCCATTCTGGGCAACACGCGGGGCGCCGAAGCGCTGCGCCGCCAGGAGCGGGTGGCCGATCTGCTGAATCTGCACGATGTGTACCGCGCGCTGCTGGCAGCGCGCAATGCGCGCGGCGCGGTGGACTTCGAGACGACCGAGACGCAGATCATCTGTGACGACAATGGCCGCATTGAAAAAATCGTGCCGCGCACGCGCAACGAAGCGCACCGCCTGATCGAAGAAGCCATGCTGGCGGCCAACGTGTGCAGCGCCGACTACATCACGCAAAGCAAGCACCCCGGCCTGTTCCGGGTGCACGAAGGCCCGACGCCCGAAAAGCAGGAGATCCTGCGCAACTATCTGAAGGCGCTGGGGGCCGGTCTGAGCATCGGCGACAGCCCCACGCCGGGAGAGTTCCAGGCTATCGCGAATGCCACCAAGGACAGGCCCGACGCCCAGCAAATCCACTCCATGCTGCTGCGCTCCATGCAGCAGGCCATCTACACCCCCGTGAACAGCGGCCACTTCGGGCTGGCCTACGATGCGTACACGCACTTCACGAGCCCGATCCGGCGCTACCCCGATCTGCTGGTGCACCGGGTGATCAAGGCGATCCTGAACCACACCCGATACCAGTTGCCGGCGCTGCCCACGCCGGGCGAGGCGCATGCCAAGCTGGCAAAGCGCCTGCAAAAGGGCCAGGCATCGCGCATCCCGAAGCAGGCGGGCGAGCCCGCTCACAAGCCGCACAAGCTCAGCACCGAGATGCTGGCCTGGCAGGCTGCGGGACTGCACTGCAGCGCCAACGAGCGGCGTGCGGACGAAGCCAGCCGCGACGTGGAAGCGTGGCTCAAGTGCAAATACATGCGCGAGCATCTGGGCGAGGAATACGGCGGGGTGGTGACCGCGGCCACTGCCTTCGGGATTTTCGTCACGCTGGACGCCATGTACGTGGAAGGCCTGGTGCATATCACCGAGTTGGGCGGCGAATACTTCCGTTTCGACGAGGCGCGGCAGGAACTGCGCGGCGAGCGCACCGGCATTCGCTACGCGATCGGCACGCGCGTGCGGGTGCAGGTCAGCCGGGTCGATCTGGACGGCCGTCGCATCGACTTCCGGCTGGTGCATGAGGACGAAGAATTGCTGCCGCGCGCCATGAAAGACAAGGGCGTGGCGCGCACCGGCACCGGCAAGGTGGCTGCGCTCGAGCGCGCGGGGCCGGTGTCGGGCAAGCGCGCGGCGAAGACGTCCAGCCCCGCCGCCAAGAAATCCGAAGCGAATCGCCGCAAGCCCAGGCGCTGACCGGCCCGCACGTCATCACAGCTTCCCATCTGCAGGAGGGTTTTCGAGATGAAGACGCATGACAAAGTCGCCATCGTGACCGGCGCCGGCACCGGTATCGGCAAGGCCGCGGCGCTGTCGCTGCTGCAGGATGGCTATCGCGTTGCGCTGGCGGGGCGCCGCATCGCACCGCTGGAGCAGCTAATTGCCGAGTCCGGCGCGGGCGCGCGTGCCCTGGCCGTATCGACCGACGTGGCGAACCCCGCGTCGGTGCAGGCGCTGTTCGACGCTGCCATCACGGCGTTTGGCCGGGTGGACGTGCTGTTCAACAACGCCGGCGTGGGTGCGCCACCCGTGCCACTGGAAGACCTGACGCTGGCGCAGTGGCAGAGCGTGGTGGATATCAATCTCACGGGCATGTTCCTGTGCATCCAGGCCGCCTTTCGCACCATGAAGGCGCAGTCGCCCCGCGGCGGGCGCATCATCAACAACGGTTCGATTTCGGCCACCACGCCGCGGCCGAATTCGATTGCCTACACGGCCACCAAGCACGGCGTGTCAGGCTTGACCAAGGCCGCGTCGCTCGATGGCCGCAAGTACGACATCGCGGTGGGCCAGATCGACATTGGCAACGCCGCCACCGAGATGGCCGAGCGCATGGCCAGCGGCATCCTGCAGGCGAATGGCGAGATCGCAGTCGAGCCCTTGATGGACGTGAACATCGTCGGGCAGTCGGTGGTCTACATGGCCAGCCTGCCCCTGACGGCGAACGTGATGTTCCACACCGTGATGGCCACCAAGATGCCGTTTGCCGGGCGCGGCTGACCAGTTACCGGTTCGCCTTGATGGCAAGTTCCCCGGCCGTCAGGGCGCGGTCCCCGGGCCACCGGTCGGCCGCCAGTCCGTGCAGGTACACAGCTTCGCACGCGGCCGCAAACGCCGACTGGCCCCCCGCCATCCGCGCACCAATCATGCCGGCCAGCACATCGCCGGTGCCCGCCGTAGCGAGCCGCGCGTTGCCCGTCGGGTTGATGGCCGTGATCTGCCTGGGGGCGCCAATCACCGTGCCCGAACCCTTGAGCACGACCACGCAGCCGAAGCGTTCCACCAGTTGCCGCGCAGCGCCCAGACGGTCGGCCTGCACCTGGGCTGCGCTGGTGCCGAGCAGCCGCGCGGCTTCCAGCGGGTGCGGCGTCAGCACCATCGTTGCCCGCGCGCCATCGCGCGCCGCGCGCGCGCGCAGCGGGGTTTGCAACTGCGTGTCGGTTGCTATTGCATTGAGGGCGTCGGCATCCAGCACGGCATGGGCCGCGGTCGAAATGACCCTGGCAAGCTCGTGCCGAACCGCGTCCCCGCCGCCGCAGCCGCAGACCACCACCATGGATTTCAGGTCTAGCGATGCGGCGGAGCGCAGCATCAGTTCCGGCTGCCGCATGTCCACCGACGGCGCGGCCGCGTCGAGCAGCGCCACGAACACGCGGCCCGCGCCGCCATGCAGCGCGGCGGTGCCGGCCAGCAGCGCGGCGCCCGTCATGCCAGGTGCGCCGCCGATCACCGCCACATCGCCATAGCTGCCCTTGTGCGTGGCGTGAAAACGCACTTCGGGTGCAGGCGGGGCGGACAACATGGCGGCAGGCGTTTCACCCGCGCTGTCCACGCCCAGGTCGTCGAACCAGACATGGCCTGCGGCGTCGCGTCCGTGCGCGGTGAACAGGCCGGGCTTGAGGGTCAGCAGGCAGAGCGTATATTGAGCATGAAAAGTGCCTCTAGCCCTTATGGAATCTACAGAGTCAGCTACGTTAGTTGTAGTCATGACACCTGTGTCGGGATTCAGGCCGGACGGCACATCCACGGCCAGCACCGTCGCGGCGCTGCGGCCCAGTGCATCGATCCACCGGGCCATGCGTCCTTGCGGCGCGCGGCTGGCGCCGATGCCGAGCAGGGCGTCGATGCACAAGTCCTGCGGTGCGAGGTCGGTGGGTGGTTCCGGAGCGAAGCGTACGCCCGCCTGCGTGGCTCGCGCCAGTGCGGCCAGGCTGTCGGCCGGCGCGATGGCCTCGTCACCGAGCCAGGTGACCACCGTCTGCTTGCCCCAGCGCTGCAGGTGCATGGCGGCCTCCAGCCCGTCGCCGCCGTTGTTGCCGGGACCGCAGGCGATCCAGATGCTGCGCGCGTGCGGTGCCAGTGCCAGTGCCAGTTTGGCGGTGGCGAGCCCGGCGCGCTGCATCAGCGCGTGCGGCGGCAACTGGGCCGCGGCCGCCTGTTCGAGGCGCCGCGTCGCGGCAATGTCAAACAGCGGGTACGCGCGATCGGGGGTGATGCGGAGCATGTCCCGATTGTGCCCAACGCGGTGCCGGGCCGCCCCGAGCGAGTCCAGGACCGGAGCGCGTCAGCGCGACAGGCGTTCGACTCCGAGCCCTTCAAGGTCGATCGCCGGAGCCTGGCCGCCGATCAGATCGGCCAGCACGCGCGCGCTGCCGCAACTCAGCGCCCAGCCGCTGCCGCCATGCCCGAGGTTGAGCCACAGGCCCGGCAGCCCGCTGGTCCCCAGCACCGGCGGGCCGTCCGGCAGCATGGGGCGCGCGCCCTTCCACTCCTGCACGCCATTCGAGAGTTGCGCCGCGCCCGGAAACCAGTCGTGCAGCACCTTGTACAGGGTCTGCAGCGAGGCGGCGCGCTTGTGTCCGGGCGCGCCGCCAATCTCGTTCCCGCCGGCCACGCGCACGCGCTGGCCCAGGCGCGTGATGGCGACCTGGCAGTGCTGGTCCAGGACGGCGCCGAATGGCGCGTTGAGCGGCTCGCGAATCTGCGCGCTGATCGAATACCCATACACGGGCGCGATGGGAATCGTCAGCCCCAGCGGCGCGAGCAAAGAGGCCGACGCCACGCCGGCGCACAGCACCAGTGCGTCGAAGCGCCTGCGCTGGGTTTCGCCCGCTATGTAAAGAGAGGCAGGCGATGATCTGCTGATGCGGACCACGGCGGTATTGAAGCGAAAGTTGGCGCCGCGCAACTCGGCCCCGGTCTTGAGCCCCATGGCGAACTGGCGGCAGTTGCCCACCTCGTCGCGCGGCAAATGGATGGCGCCGGCCAGCGCGGTGTCGGCATTGAGCGCGGGCTCGATCCGGCGCGCCTCCACCGCGTCGATTTCCCTGAAGGCCACGCCCGCATCGCGGATCACCTGCAGCGCCGGCTGCGCCAGCTGCTGGTCGCGGGCGGTGCGCAGCAGCATCAGGCAGCCCTCGCTGCGCTCGTACTCCAGCGGCAGATCCGCGTTGAGCTGGCGCAGCCGCTCGGCGCTGTAAAAAGCCAGGCGCTGCAGCCGCGCGCGGTTCGCCAGGTAGATGCCCTGCCTGCAGGCACGCCGCCACTTCCACATCCAGCCCAGTTCCGCAGCGCCGAAGGGCCGCCCGATCCGGATCGCGGCTTGACGGCGCAGCAGCGAGAGCATGGCCTGGGCAGGCATGCCCGGCGCGGCCCAAGGCGTGACGCAGCCGGGCGCGACCATGCCGGCATTGGCAAAGCTGGCTTCCTCGGCGGCGGTGGCGTGCCGCTCGAACACGGTCACCTCGTGGCCGTCCACGGCCAGCTCATAAGCCGTGGTGACGCCGATGATGCCGGCGCCGATGATCGCGATTTTCATGGAATGGAGCAGTCGAAGGAGCGGCCCGCGGCGCGCATGTCAGATGCCGAGGATATCCGACTGGCCGGCGCTGGAGGCGAACCGGCGTCCTGCTATGGCGGCACAGCCCGAAACCCCGTTGGCCCATGATTTCAGGCATGAAAAGTGCCTCTGGTCCAGCAGGGACGGGGAGTGTCAGCTATTGATATGAAAGCGCGTGCTCGGCCTGCAGTGCAATGTTCAGCACGGCATCGTCGCGCAGCGCACCGTGCCACAGCATCAGGCCCGCGGGCAATTCATCCGGCGCGTGGCATGGAATCGAGATGGCGCAGCCGTCCAGCATGTTGACCACGCTGGTATTGCGCAGCAAGAGCGCGTTGACGCGAAAGAACTCGGCGTCGCGTGTCGCATCCAGCGCGGCGTCCAGGCCTTGCGCCGGGGCTACGTCGTCGATCGGCGGCGCGACGATCGGGACGGTGGGCGAGAGCACGGCATCAAACCCCGTCAGCGCCGCCTCCACGTCGGCGATCCAGCGGCACCTGGCCGCTATCAGGTCGAGGTATTCATGCGCCTTCATGCTGGCACCGCGCTGGATACGCGTCAGCACGCGGGGGTCGTATTCGCCCGCGTGGCGCTCCAGCAGGGGGCGATGCCAGCGATAGCTTTCCGCCGCAGAGAAGCCGCCCGTGGACTGGATCGCGCCAAGCTCCTGGATGGCGGCCAGCGGAATTTCCTCGATGCGGGCCCCGGCCGCGCGCAGCGCCTTCAGCGTGCGCGCAAAGGCGCGCGCCACGGTGGCGTCGAGCGCATCGAGCATGCCGGTGGTCGCCACCGCCAGCCGGTAGCTCGACAGCGGGGCGTTGCTGCGCACGACGCGCCGCGCCGCCAGTATCTCGTGCGCGACCATCGCGTCGCGCACCGAGCGCGTCATGGCGCAGGCGGTGTCCAGCGTGGTGGACAGGGGCAGGGCGCTTTCGGTGGGAACCAGCCGCGCGGTGTTCTTGAAGCCGACGATGCCGTTCAGCGCCGCCGGAATGCGGATCGAGCCGCCCGTGTCGGACCCCAGGCCGATGAAGGCGGCCCCGGTCGCGACAGATACCGCGGTGCCCGACGACGAACCACCCGGAATGCGCGCCGGCCCGGCCCCGCCGCCGGCCGGCTGGTTGTAGCGTCCGTCCCGCGCGACGGGCGTGCCGAAATGCGGGTTGGTGCCGACCCCGGAAAACGCGAACTCGACCATGTTGGCGCGGGCCATCACCACCCCGCCGGCCGCCTTCAGTCGGGCCACGGCCGGACAGTCGGCAAGCGCCGGGGGCGCATCGGCCAGCGCCCTGGACCCGGCGGCCGTGGTTTGCCCCGCGAGGTCAAAAAGGTCTTTCACCGAAACCGCGAGGCCGGCCAGCGGTCGCTGCGCGTTGGCCGCGTCGCCTGCCGCCACGCGGGCTTCATCGAACATGGTTTTGAGGAAAACATGACCGCATGCGGGCGATCGGGCCGCGACGATACACCGGTCCATCTCCAGGGCGGCGCTGCCCTGGCCGGAGGCGATGCGCTGACGGGTGGCGTGGAGGTCTTCGAGCATGATGTATAGAGGGAGCCTGTGCTAGAATCCTAAGGCTTTGTCGGGCGGCCTGGTGGTCTGTCTGGCGGAGTAAATCGCAAACCAGTTCGATAAAGGTGTTTGCCGCGTATTCGCACAAAGCGCATGCCCGGCAAAGGACATTGTGACTCGCCAGTCATTCCGCAGGATGGCTGCATTGCAATGACGGGCTGGATTTTAGACTTAACCTTTTGGAGTTCATTATGTCCGTCACCATGCGTGAAATGCTGGAAGCGGGTGTCCATTTCGGCCACCAGACGCGCTTCTGGAACCCGAAGATGGCCCCGTATATCTTCGGCCATCGCAACAAAATCCACATCATCAACCTCGAAAAATCGCTGCCGATGTTCGAGGAGGCGGCCAAGTTCGTGCGCCAGCTGTCCGCGAATCGCGGCACCATCCTGATGGTCGGCACCAAGCGCCAGGCCCGCGAGATCGTGGCCGCCGAGGCGCAGCGCGCCGGCGTGCCCTATGTGGACCAGCGCTGGCTGGGCGGCATGCTGACGAATTTCAAGACCGTCAAGACGTCCATCAAGCGGCTGAAGGACATGAAGGCCCAGCAGGAAGCGGGGCTGGACGCCATGAGCAAGAAAGAGCAGCTCATGTTTGCGCGCGAGATGGAAAAGCTCGAAAAAGACATCGGCGGCATCCAGAACATGACGGCGCTGCCGGACGCGATCTTCGTGATCGACGTCGGCTACCACAAGATTGCCATCGCCGAAGCCAGGAAGCTCGGCATTCCGCTGGTGGGCGTGGTGGACTCGAACCACTCGCCCGTGGGCATCGATTACGTGATCCCCGGCAACGACGACTCCTCCAAGGCGGTCCAGCTGTATGCCCGCGGTATCGCGGACGCCATTCTGGAAGGTCGTGCCAACGCCATGACCGACCTGGTGAAGACGGTTTCGGCCGAAAGCGGCGACGAGTTTGTGGAAGTGAACGAAACGGCTGCCTGAGGCGCCCCCACGCGCGAATGGACGCGGAAAACTGGGGGCTGATGGCCCCCTTTTTTTGATTTCCCCGATTGAACTGAATGGATGGAGTGTGAAATGGTTGCAATTACCGCAAGCATGGTGGCTGAACTGCGCGGCAAGACCGATGCCCCGATGATGGAGTGCAAGAAGGCGTTGACCGAGGCCGACGGCAATATGGAAAAGGCCGAGGAGTTGCTGCGCGTCAAGCTCGGCAACAAGGCCGGCAAGGCCGCGGCCCGCATTACGGCAGAGGGCGTGGTCGCGAGCTTCATTGAGGGCAGCACGGGCGCCTTGCTGGAAGTCAATTGCGAGACCGACTTCGTGACCAAGAACGACAGCTTTCTGGCGCTGTGCAAGGCCGCGGTCGAGTTGATCGCCAAACAGAACCCGGCAGACCTCGCGGCATTGGGTGCGCTGGCCTACAGCCAGGACGGCTTTGGCCCGACGCTGGAGGATGTGCGCAAGGGCTTGATCGGCAAGATCGGCGAGAACATGAGCTTTCGCCGCTTCAAGCGCTTTGCCTCGGGCGCCAAACTGGCTTCCTATGTGCACGGAACGCGCATCGGCGTGGTGGTGGAATTCGAGGGCGATGACGCCGCTGCCAAGGATGTCGCCATGCATGTGGCGGCCATGAAGCCGGTGGCCCTGTCCAGCGCCGACGTGCCCGCCGACCTGGTGGCGAAGGAGCGTTCGGTGGCGGCCGCGAAAGCGGCCGAAGATGCCGCCACAGCGACCGCCGCCGGCAAGCCCGTGCAATCGCCGGAGATCGTTGCCAAGCGGATCGAGGGTGGCGTGCAGAAGTTCCTCAAGGAGGTTTCGCTGTACAACCAGGCGTTCGTGAAGAACGACAAGCAGTCGGTCGAGCAGATGCTGAAAGAGCGCGGTACTACGATCAAATCGTTCACGCTGTACGTGGTCGGCGAAGGTATCGAGAAGAAGGTGGATGACTTTGCCGCGGAGGTGGCGGCGCAGGTTGCCGCCGCCAAGCAGGGCGCATGACGTTCTTTAAGCTGGCGGTCTGATACTGGCCGGACACGGAGCCGGTGCTTTTTACCCGACTACACTCGCATCAATTCCAGGAGCTCTCTCATGCCCGACGCCAAACCAGCCCACAAGCGGATCTTGTTGAAGCTGTCCGGCGAGGCCTTGATGGGGGATGACCCGTTTGGCATCAACCGCGCCACGATCGTGCGCATGGTGGAGGAGATCGCCGAGGTGACGCGCCTGGGGGTCGAGGTGGCGGTCGTGATCGGTGGCGGCAATATTTTCCGCGGCGTGGCCGGTGGTTCGGTCGGCATGGACCGGGCCACGGCCGACTACATGGGCATGCTGGCGACGGTGATGAACGCGCTGGCGCTGGCCGATACCATGAACAAGGCCGGTTTGACCGCGCGTGTCATGTCCGCGATTGCGATCGAACAGGTGGTCGAGCCCTATGTGCGCCCCAAGGCCTTGCAGTACCTGGAAGAAGGCAAAGTGGTGATTTTCGCGGCCGGCACGGGCAACCCGTTCTTTACCACCGACACGGCCGCTGCGCTGCGCGGCGCCGAAATTGGCGCAGAGCTGGTGCTCAAGGCCACCAAGGTGGACGGGGTCTACACGGCCGATCCGAAAAAGGATCCGGCTGCCACCCGCTACAGCAAGATATCGTTCGATGAGGCCATTGCGAAAAATCTGGGCATCCTGGATGCCACGGCGTTTGCGCTGTGCCGCGACCAGAAACTGCCGATCAAGGTGTTCTCGATCTTCAAGCACGGCGCGCTCCGGCGGGTGGTGATGGGCGAAGACGAGGGCACGCTGGTGTACGTCTGAGGAATCAACATGAGCATTGCCGACATCAGGAAAACAACGGAAACGAAGATGGATCAGTCCATCGGCGCATTCACGAGCAACCTCTCCAAGATCCGGACGGGACGCGCCAATCCGGCCCTGCTGGACTCGCTGCAGATCGACTATTACGGCACCCTGATGTCCATCAACCAGGTCGCCAACGTGTCGTTGCTGGATGCGCGGACCATCAGCATCCAGCCCTGGGAAAAGGGTATGGGCGCCAAGATCGAGAAGGCGATTCGCGAGAGCGACCTGGGGCTCAATCCCTCTTCCATGGGGGACCTGATCCGGGTGCCGATGCCGCTCATGAGCGAAGAGCGCCGCAAGGAGCTCACCAAGCTGGTCCGCAACGAGGGCGAAGGTGCCAAGATTGCGGTGCGCAACCTGCGTCGGGACGGCAATGAAGCGATCAAGAAGCTGGTGAAGGACAAACTGGTCTCCGAAGACGATCAAAAGCGCGCCGAGGCGGAGATCCAGAAGGTCACCGATCGGCACGTGGCCGAGATCGACCGCTTGGTCGCGGCAAAAGAACAGGACATCATGGCGGTATAGCTTCCGCTACCGATTCAGCGCCGTACCATGAGCCAGATTCCGCACCACATCGCCATCGTGATGGACGGGAACGGCCGCTGGGCCACGCGCCGTCACCTGCCTCGCGTGGCGGGACACAAGCAGGGCGTCGACGCATTGAACCGGTGCGTGCGGGCATGCGTCGCGCGCGGTGTCGCGGTGCTGACGGTATTCGCGTTCTCGTCCGAAAACTGGAACCGGCCGGCCGAGGAAGTGTCAGGTCTGATGGAGTTGCTGGCGATCGCCTTGAGCCGGGAAGTGCCCAAACTCAAGACCGAAGGCGTGCAACTGCATTTCGTGGGTGAGCGCGCCGGCCTGAGCGAGAAGGTGCGTGCCGGTCTGGCCCAGGCCGAGGCGGTGACCGCGCAGAACACGCGGCTGGTGCTCAACGTCTGCTTCAACTATGGGGGGCGCTGGGACATTGCCCAGGCGGCAGCCCGTCTTGCCGCCCAGGGTCAAGCCGTGACCGAGGCCAGCCTGGACCGCGCGATGGCGCTGGCCCATGTGCCTGATCCGGATTTGCTGATTCGTACCGGGGGCGAGCAGCGTATCAGCAACTTCCTGCTGTGGCAGGCGGCCTACTCCGAGCTGTATTTCAGTGACGGCCTGTGGCCCGAATTCGACGAGGCCGAACTGGATGCCGCGATTGCCGCGTTCAACCGGCGCGAGCGCCGTTTCGGCAAGACCTCCGCACAAGTCGCCGGCATGGCGAATGCGCAGAAGGCGGCCTGAAGGCGCGCCATGCTGAGGCAGCGCATCATCACCGCCCTGATTCTGCTGGCCATCCTGTTGCCAGCCCTGTTCTATCCTTCACCGCGGCCGTTCTGCGCGATCACGCTGGTGCTGACGGCGGCCGGGGCGTGGGAATGGGGGCGCCTGAATGGTTGTGGATCTGTTGCAGCCTTGCTGCTGGGTCTGGTGTGCGTGCTGCTGTGCGTGGGCGCCTGGGCGCTGGGCCTGCTGTCGATGACGCTGCCCTGGCTGTGGCGTTGCGTCGGCCTGGCGTGGGTGCTGCTGGGAGCCTGGCTGCTGCGTGCCGGCGTCGCGGGCTGGCCGCGCGTTCCCAGGCCCGTCCGGCTGGTTGGCGGTCTGGCTGCCGTGTGGCTCGCCTGGCTCGCCATGGCCCAGGCCCGCGTGATCGGCATCAACTTTCTGTTGTCCATCCTGTTGTTGGTCTGGGTGGCCGACGTCTTCGCGTATTTCGCCGGACGGGCCTTCGGCACCCGCTTCACCAGGGGCAAGCTGGCCCCTGCCATCAGTCCGGGCAAGAGCTGGGAAGGGGTCTGGGGCGGCATGGCCGGTGTGATCTTGCTGGCCGTCCTCTGGGTCTGGGCCGACGCGGCGTGGCAAACCCCGGTGGCCAGCTTCTTCAGCCGGCTGGCCGATCGGGGCTGGTGGCTGCTGCTGCTCGCCGTGCTGTTCATGGCGGCGATGAGTGTGGTCGGCGATCTGGTGGAGTCGCTCATCAAGCGAAGCGCCGGAGTCAAGGACAGCAGCGGGCTGCTCCCGGGGCATGGCGGCGTGCTGGACCGTGTCGATGCCTTGCTGCCGACCTTGCCATTGGCCATGATGCTGATCTCCTGGTCATCGCCATGAAACAGCGCATCGCCGTTCTCGGGTCGACGGGCTCCATCGGGACCAGCACGCTCGACGTCGTGGCCCGGCACCCGGACCGTTTTGAAGTATTTGCACTGAGCGCCGCTACCCAGGTCGATCTGCTGCTGGAGCAGTGCGCCCGGTTCCGGCCGCGCTTCGCCGTCATGGCCAGCGCGCCGCATGCGCGCGAGCTGGCTCATAAAATCAGGGGAAATGGGCTCCAGGTCGAGGTGATGACTGGCTCTAAAGCTATTGAGATGATAGCAAGCCACGAATTGACCGATACGGTCATGGCGGCCATCGTCGGCGCGGCCGGTCTGCCGCCCTGTCTGGCAGCGGCGCGCGCGGGCAAGCGCCTGCTGCTGGCCAACAAGGAGGCGCTGGTGGTCGGCGGCGATGTGTTCCTGAGCGCGGTTCGCGAGGGTGGCGCGACGCTGCTGCCGATCGACAGCGAGCACTCCGCCATCTTTCAGTCGCTGCCCGAAGATCCCGCGAACTGGTCGCAGCGAATCGAGAAAATCATTCTCACGGCGTCCGGCGGGCCATTTCGCACGCGTGACCCGGCGGCGCTGCGCGATGTCACACCCGAGGAAGCGTGCGCGCATCCCAATTGGGTCATGGGCCGCAAAATATCGGTAGATTCGGCCACCATGATGAACAAGGCCCTGGAGGTCATCGAGGCCAGGTACCTGTTCGGCGTGCTGCCCGAACAACTCGAGGTCGTGATTCATCCGCAAAGCGTGATTCACTCCATGGTGCAGTACCGTGATGCGTCGATCGTCGCCCAGCTTGGAACGCCGGACATGCGGGTGCCGATCGCCTACGGACTGGCCTGGCCCCAGCGCATCGAATCGGGCGCCCAGGCACTGGACTTCCGTTCGCTGTCGGCCATGACCTTCGAGTCGCTGGATAGCAACGGCCATGGCGAGCGCTTTCCCGGCTTGCGGCTTGCATGGGAGGCGTTGCACGCACCGGCTGGCGCCTGTGCCACGCTGAACGCGGCCAACGAGGTCGCGGTGGCCGCGTTCCTGGACAGGCGCATACGCTTCGATCAAATTCACCACGTGAACCTCGAAACTTTGCAGGACGCCGTGGCCTCCATACCCCAGACGCTGGACGATTTGCTGGCGCTCGATGCTCTGGCGCGCGCGACCGCGCAGCGTACGGTGGCGCGCCTGGAGTCCTGACATGTTGAAGGGTGGCGTATGTTGACCATAGTTGCTTTTCTGGTGGCATTGGGCGTGCTGATCGCCGTTCATGAATACGGGCATTACCGCGTGGCGGTGGCTTGCGGCGTCAAGGTGGTCCGCTTCTCCATCGGTTTCGGCACGACCTTGTTTCGCTGGCAGCCCCGGCATCAAAAACACGGTCAATCGACCGAATTCGTGATCGGCGCATTTCCGGTGGGGGGCTACGTCAAGATGCTCGACGAGCGCGAAGCGCCGGTCGCCCCCGGGGAGCGGCATCTGGCGTTCAATACCCAGCCGCTGCGATCGCGCGTCGCCATTGTCGCGGCGGGGCCGATCGCCAACCTGTTGCTGGCGGTACTGTTGTTTTCGGCGCTCAGCTGGTACGGGTTGCAGGAACCCAAGGCCTTGCTGGGCGCTCCAGTACCGGGCTCCATCGCCGCACAGGCCGGGCTGCATGGGGGCGAACTGGTGCAGCGCGCCGGTTTTGCGGACGGGGCGCTGACGCCGGTGCGTTCTTTCGATTCCCTGACCTGGTTGCTGACCCGGGGGGCGCTGGACCAGCAAGACGTGCGCCTTGAGCTGGCGGACCCGGGCGGCGGTGCCGAGCATGTCGTGCTTTTGCCGCTCAGCCAGCTTCCCGCCAAGCAGGCCGACGCGCAGATTCTGCGCAGGGTCGGCCTGGTGCAACCCTGGATCCGCCCGGTGATCGGCGAGGTGATGCCCGGCAGCGCGGCTCAAAAATCGGGTTTGCGCGAGGGCGATGTGGTGAACGCGATTGGCGCCACTCCCATCTATGACGCGAGCCAGTTACGCAATGTGATCCGCGCCTCGGTTCAGGGTGAACGGCCGCTCGCGCAACGCTGGCAGGTCGAGCGCAACCAGCGAACCGTCATGCTGGACGTGACGCCACAGGCGGTGCGCGACGGCGCCAACTGGATCGGGAAAATCGGCGCCTATGTGGGAGCGCCGCCGGATTTCGTCACGGTCCGGTATGGACCCCTTGACGGTTTGTGGCATGGGGTCTCGCGTACCTGGGAGATGTCAGCGCTGACGCTGCGCATGATGGGGAAAATGGTGGTCGGGGAGGCGTCGCTGAAAAACCTCAGCGGCCCGCTGACCATTGCAGACTATGCCGGCAAGTCGGCCAGCATGGGCTTGTCCGAATACCTGGCCTTTCTCGCGCTGATCAGCCTCAGCCTGGGTGTGCTCAACCTGCTGCCGCTGCCGGTTCTGGATGGCGGGCACCTGATGTATTATCTTTGGGAAGGCGTGACGGGTAAGAGCGTGTCCCAGGCATGGATGGAGCGGCTGCAGCGTGGCGGTGTGGCAGTGCTGCTGCTCATGATGTCGATTGCGCTGTTCAACGACGTTACCCGTATCTTTGGCTAACAACACGCCGGCCATCTTGGGCGGCGTCCGTATCACCGTCATTCATGAATAATCAATTCAATTGCTTTCGTCTGCGCAACGTTTCCGCAGCGGCCATTGTCGCGTTTGCGGCGGCGTCAGCCTGGGCTGTGCAGCCATTCACGGTGCGGGATATCCGGGTCGAAGGTCTGCAGCGGGTCGAGCCCGGCACCGTGTTTGCGTCCCTGCCCATTCATGTCGGAGACACTTACACCGACGAGAAGGGCTCGGCCGCCATCCGGGCGTTGTTTGCGCTGGGCCTGTTCAAGGATGTGCGGCTGGAGACCAGCGGAAATGTGCTGATCGTGGTGGTCGAGGAGCGCCCGACGGTGGCTGACGTCGAATTTACCGGGGCCAAGGAATTCGACGCAAAAACCCTGAAGAAGTCCATGACGGACATTGGCCTTACGGAGGGGCGGCCGTTTGACAAGTCGCTGGCCGACCGGGCCGTCGAAGAGCTCAAGCGGGAATACATCAGCCGTAGCCTGTATGGGGTGCAGATCGTCACCACCGTGACGCCGATCGAGCGCAATCGCGTCAATGTGACCTTTTCCATCACCGAAGGGCAGCCCGCCAAAATCAAGCAGATCAACATCGTGGGAAACAAGGCGTTCAGCGAGTCGACACTGCGCGACCTGTTCAATCTCGACACCGGCGGCTGGATGAGCTGGTACACCAAGGCGAACCGGTATTCGCGCACCAAGCTCAACGCGGACCTTGAAACCCTGCGCTCGTACTATCTGGCGCGGGGCTACCTGGAGTTCAAGGTGGACTCTACCCAGGTCGCCATTTCGCCCGATAAGCGGTCGATTTCCATCACCATCAACGTGACCGAAGGTGAACGTTATGTGGTGACCGGTGTGAAGCTGGAAGGCAATTACCTGGGCAAGGAGGATGAGTTCAAGTCCCTCATCAAGATCAGGCCCGGGGAGCCTTATGATGCCGACGAGGTCGCCAAGACCACCAAGGCCTTCACCGATCTCTTCGCAAATTTCGGGTTTGCATTTGCCCGCGTCGACGCGCGTCCGGAGATTGACCGTGCCAACGGGCGTGTTGCCTTCACGCTGGTGGCCGACCCGTCGCGCCGCGTCTATGTGCGCCGCATCAATATCAGTGGCAACGACCGTACCCGGGACGAGGTCATTCGGCGGGAGTTTCGCCAGTTTGAATCGTCCTGGTATGACGGGGACAAAATCAAGCTGTCGCGGGATCGAGTGGACCGGTTGGGGTTCTTCACCGACGTGACCGTGACCACGCAGGAAGTGCCCGGCGTGCCGGATGAAGTCGATCTGAACGTTCATGTGAAGGAAAAGCCCACGGGGAGCCTGACCCTGGGCGCCGGCTATGGCAGCGCCGACAAATTGTCACTGTCCTTCGGCATCAGCCAGGAAAACGCGTTCGGCTCGGGCAATTCACTCGGTCTGCAGGTGAATACCAGCAAGTACAACCGGGTGATCGTGGTGAGCACGACCAACCCGTATTTCACCAAGGACGGGGTGTCCCGGACCATTGACGTGTATCACAAGTACTCCCAGCCCTACGAGGATCAGGGCGGAAACTACTCGCTGACCACCGAGGGGGCCAGCTTGCGCTTCGGTGTGCCGTTCAGTGAAACGGACCGGGTGTATTTCGGCGCCGGGATCGAGCGCACGCGGATCGATCCGGGCACCAGCATACCCGCGGTCTACCTGCAATTTGCCGACCGGTTTGGCTATTCCTCCACGGAGATCCCGCTGACCATCGGATGGTCTCGCGATAGCCGTGACAGCGCGCTGGTCCCGACCGACGGCACGCTTCAACGCTTCAATGGCGAGTGGGGCGCTGGCGGCGCGGCGCGATATGTCAAGGCGGACTACCAGTACCAACAATATATTCCGCTGAACAAGAAGTTCTCGCTGGTCTTCGCCGGCGAATTGGGCCTGGGCAAGGGGTTGAACGGTGAACCCTTCCCTGTTTTCAAGAATTTCTACGGAGGCGGCCTGGGTTCGGTGCGCGGCTTCGAGCAGGGAACCCTGGGCCCGCGGGATGTGACCGGATTCATTGTGGGCGGAACCAAGAAAGTGGTGCTCAGCACTGAACTCGACGCTCCGTTCCCGGGCGCGGGCAACGATCGGACGTTGCGGGTATTCGGCTTCGTGGACGTCGGAAATATATACGGCGACAATGAACCTATGCTGGCGAGCGAACTCAGAGCTTCCACGGGTCTGGGTCTGAGCTGGATTTCCCCGCTCGGCCCCCTTAAATTCGCGATTGCACAGCCCCTGCGCAAGTTCGCCGGCGATAGAATCCAGAGATTGCAATTCCAGATTGGTACTTCCTTCTAATGAAAAATCTATCGCGTTCCTGCTGGCTGGGCCTGCTGCTGGGCCTGTTCATGTTTTCCGCGAACGCGCAATCCCTTCGCATCGGTTATGTGAATACGGATCGCATCTTCAGGGAGGCGAACGCGGCCAAGGCGGCGCAGGCCAAGCTCGAGCAGGAGTTCTCGAAGCGGCAAAAGGATCTGGTGGATCAGGGCAATGCGCTCAAGGCCGCGTCCGATCAGCTCGAACGCGAGGGGCCCACGCTGCCCAGCAGTCAGTTGCAGGCGCGCCAGCAGCAATTGCAGGACCAGGACCGTGATTTCCAGCGCAAGCGCCGCGAGTTCCAGGAGGATTTGAACTCGCGCAAGAACGAAGAGCTTCAGCAACTTCTGGACCGGGCCAACCAGGTGGTCAAACAGATTGCGGAGACCGAGAAGTACGACGTGATCCTGCAGCAGGCCGTCTACATCAATCCCAAGCTTGACATCACCGACGAGGTGATCAAGGCGCTGAACAGTTCCAGCGCAACTTCCTCGGGCGCGGCGGGTTCGGGCACGAAGGGTGCCGGCGGGATGGGCAAGAAATAACCGGCGGCCCTGCTGAAAAGGTGTGGCGCTGCGTCTGGGATCAATCGTCGAGGCACTGGGTGGGGAACTGCATGGTGACCCCGAGGTTCAAATTCAAGACATCGCCCCGCTGGATGCGGCGTCCAGCGCCAGCCTGAGTTTTCTCAGCAACCCCAAGTATCAGCAGCAACTGGCCGAGTCCAGGGCGGCCTGCGTCATCGTGGGGCCGGCCATGCGGGATGCCGCATTGATGCGCGGTGCGTGCATCGTGGCGACGCAGCCGTACCTGTACTTTGCGAAAGTCACACAGCTGTGGAAGCGCCAGCATGCGGCGGGGAGCAGCGCCGGGATCCATCCCAGCGCCGTGGTCGATCCTGACGCCGTGGTGGACCCTGGCGCAACAGTTGGCGCGCTGTGCGTGGTCGAGCGCGGTGCGCGCATTGGCGCCGGTACGGTACTCAAGTCCCGCGTCACGGTGGGCGAGAACTGCGTCGTGGGTGAGCGTTGCATCCTGCATCCGGGCGTCGTGCTGGGCGCCGACGGATTCGGTTTTGCGCCGCACGACGGCGCCTGGGTCAAGATCGAGCAGCTGGGCGCCGTGCGCATCGGCAACGACGTCGAGATCGGCGCCAACACCTGCGTCGACCGCGGGGCGCTGCAGGATACGGTGATTGAAGACGGCGTCAAGCTCGACAACCTGATCCAGATCGGGCACAACGTCCATATCGGCCAACACACGGCCATGGCCGGATGTGTCGGCGTGGCGGGCAGCACGGTAATCGGCGCGCACTGCACCTTCGGCGGTGCGGCCATGGTGCTGGGCCATCTGACCATCGCGGATCATGTCCACATCTCGTCGGCGTCGATGGTCAGCCGCTCCATCCGCAGGCCCGGCCATTACACTGGCTTCTTTCCCATAGACGACAATGCGAACTGGGAGAAAAATGCCGCAACACTCAAGCAGCTCTACAGTCTGCGCGAACGCCTGAAGGCGCTGGAGAAGAGAATAAAACCATGATGGATATTCACCAAGTCCTCAAGCACCTGCCGCACCGTTATCCGTTTGTGCTGGTGGATCGGGTTCTGGAACTCGAAAAGGGCAAGCGCATCAAGGCGCTCAAGAACGTGACCATCAACGAGCCTTTCTTTGTCGGACACTTTCCGTATCGACCCGTGATGCCGGGTGTGCTGATGATCGAATCGATGGCGCAAGCGGCGGCGATCATGGCCTTTGACATGACGGATGCCTTGCCCGATGAAAAGACGGTGTTCTATTTTGCAGGCGTCGACGGCGCCCGCTTCAAGCGGCCGGTGGAGCCCGGCGACCAGCTGATCCTCGACGTCGAGATGGACCGCGTGCGCGGGGGGATTTACAAATTCAACGCGCGGGCGCTGGTGGCGGACGAGTTGGCCGCCGAAGCCGTGCTGATGTGCACGATGCGCACCATTGCCTGAGGGCGGCTGTTCGTGACGACTATTCACCCAACGGCGTTGGTGGACAGGGGCGCGCAGCTCGATGGGTCCGTCACGGTCGGACCCTATACCGTGATCGGACCTCACGTCGAGGTGGGCGCGGGCACGACGATTGGCGCGCACTGCGTGATCGAGGGCCGTACCCGCATCGGCCGGGACAACCGCATCTTCCAGTTCAACTCGCTGGGCGCCATTCCGCAGGACAAGAAATACGGGGGCGAGCCGTGTGAGCTGCTGATCGGCGATCGCAATACGATTCGCGAGTTTTGCACCTTCAATATCGGTACGGCGCAGGATACTGCAGTGACGCGTGTGGGCAACGACAACTGGATCATGGCCTATGTGCATATCGCGCATGACTGCCAGGTCGGCAGCCAGATCATCCTGGCAAACAACGCGACGCTCGCGGGCCATGTGCACCTGGGGGACTGGGTTGTCATTGGTGGCCTGACGGGCGTGCACCAGTTCGTCAAGATCGGCGCGCATGCGATGGCCGGCTTTGCCAGCGCGGTATCGCAGGACGTCCCGCCGTTCATGATGGTCGACGGCAATCCGCTCGCGGTGCGCGGCTTCAATCGCGTGGGACTGGAGCGGCGCGGCTTTGGCCCCGAGCGACTGGCGGCGGTGAAACAGATGCACCGGCTTTTGTATCGTTCCGGCAAGACGTTCGAGCAGGCGCGCATCGACATCGCCGCGCTGGCTGCCACGATGCCGCAAGCGGCCGGCGATATCGCAACTATGACCGGGTTCCTCTCGCAGGCGACGCGCGGCATTGTCCGCTAGGGCCAGGCATGCCAGCGCATGATGCAGCGCCGCAGATCGCCATGGTGGCTGGCGAAACCTCGGGCGACCTGCTGGCCGGGCTGTTGCTCGACGGTCTGCGCGAGCGCTGGCCGAGCCTTTGCGGCGTCGGCATCGGGGGGCCGGACATGGCAAAACGGGGCTTCGAGGCGTGGTGGCCCAGCGAGGCGCTGGCCGTGCGCGGCTACGTCGAGGTGCTGCGCCATTACCGCGGTATCCTGCGCATCCGCAACGACCTGAAAGCCCGGCTGCTGCGGGAGCGCCCCCAGATGTTCGTGGGCATCGACGCGCCCGACTTCAACCTCGACCTGGAAGCGGCGCTCAAGGCACGGGGTATCAAGACCGTGCATTTCGTCTGCCCGTCAATCTGGGCCTGGCGCGCCGACCGGGTCCACAAGCTGCAACGCAGTGCGGACCATGTCCTGTGCATTTTCCCGTTCGAACCCGCGCTGCTGGCCGGTCATGGTATTGCCGCCACCTATGTGGGGCATCCGCTGGCCAGCGTGATTCCGATGCAGCCCGACCGGCAGGCGGCGCGCTCCAGGCTGGGCCTTGACCCCGATGACAAGGTCGTGGCGCTGTTGCCGGGCAGCCGTGCATCCGAGATTCACTACCTGGCTTTGAGGTTTTTTGATGCTGCAGCCCTTATTGCAAAAGAGCAACCAGCTATTAAGTTCATAGTTCCCGCAGTGCCTGCGTTGAAAGCCAGGCTGCAGCAACTGGCGCACGCCAGCGGTATGGGGGACCGTCTGCAAATTCTGCCTGGCCAGTCGCACGCGGCGCTCGCGGCCTGCGATGTCACCCTGATTGCCAGCGGCACGGCCACGCTGGAGGCCGCGCTGTTCAAGCGCCCGATGGTGATTGCCTACAACATGAACTGGATGTCCTGGCACATCATGCGCCGCAAGCAACTGCAGCCCTGGATTGGCTTGCCGAATATCCTTTGCCGCGACTTTGTGGTGCCGGAATTGCTGCAGGGCGCGGCAACGCCGCGGGCGCTGGCGGATGCCGTGCTGCAGTGGTTGCGGGCCGCGCCCGAGAAAATGGCGGCGCTCGAACAACGGTTCACAATGCTGCACACCGAATTGCAGCGAAACACCGCCGCCATGGCCACCGATGCGATCCAGCAAGTTCTTCAAGGCTGAGCAGGCCCCGCTCGTCTGGGACACACCGGGGCTGGTGGCCGGCGTGGACGAGGCCGGGCGTGGCCCGCTGGCCGGTCCGGTGGTGGCCGCTGCGGTGATTCTGGATGACCTCCATCCAGTCAGGGGCCTGGCGGACTCCAAAAAGCTCAGCCCGCGCAAACGCGAGCAGCTGTTTGATGAAATCCGCGCCAAGGCGCTGTGCTGCTCGATTGCCGAAGCCAGCGTGGAAGAAATCGACCGCCTCAACATCCTGCAGGCGACGATGCTCGCAATGCGGCGGGCGGTGCAAGGGCTGCGGCTCAAGCCGGCCCGGGTGCTGGTGGATGGCAACCGGCTGCCGCAGCTTGACATGCTGGCCCAGGCCATCGTCAGAGGCGATGCGCTGGTGCCGGCCATTTCGGCCGCATCGATCCTGGCCAAGGTGCATCGGGATCGCTGGTGCGTACAGTATGACCTGCAGTATCCGCAGTACGGCTTTGCCGGGCACAAGGGCTATGGCACCGCGGTGCACATGGCGGCGCTCCAGGCGCACGGCGCCTGCCCGCAGCATCGCAAATCGTTTGCGCCGGTGGCGCGGGTGCTGCGATGAGCGCCGGGCCCGATGCTCGCGCGGGCGCGACAACCCACATCACATCGCGCGACAATGCCTTGCTCAAGGAGTTGCGTCATCTCGCGCAAGACAGCGCCGCCTACCGCAGACAGGGGCGGATCTGGCTCGAAGGTGATCACCTGTGCCGTGCCGCGATGGCGCGCGGGGTGCGGCCGGCCGTGGCCGTTTTTTCGGAGTCGTTTTGGCCTCTAGCCCCGACGCAGTGGACACAAGCGGCTATCAAAAATGTAGTTTTTACCGATTTGTTGATGGCCAGCGTGAGCGCGCTGGAGTCGCCGGCGCGCATGGCGTTCGTGATCGATCTGCCGGCGGCTCCGGCGCTGCGGCCGGGCGCGGCCTCGGTGATCCTGGACAGGGTGCAGGATGCCGGCAATGTGGGCTCGATCCTGCGCAGTGCGGCGGCGTTCGGCTTTGGCCAGATCATTGCGCTGGGCGGCACGGCCGGGCTGTGGTCGCCCAAGGTCCTGCGCGCCGGCATGGGGGCGCACTTCGCGCTGCGGCTGGTCGAGCGCATCGAACCGCAGGCCCTGGACGAGTTGAAAGTGCCGATCATCGTGACCAGTTCGCACGTCGGGAGCCCGCTACAGGCCTCAAAGCTTCCAATGCCTTGTGCCTGGGCACTCGGGCATGAAGGGCAGGGCGTGAGCGCGACGCTGATGGCCCGTGCCAGCCTGTCGGTGCGGATCGAGCAGCCCGGTGGCGAGGAGTCGCTCAATGTGGCCGCCGCTGCCGCGATCTGCTTGCATGCCAGCGCCGTGGCGGCCGCATCGGGGCATCTTGATGGGCCGGCACAGTTATAATCAAGAGCTATCCAAAATCAGCTTCGCCCAAGCCGCATTCAAGCCAAACCCCTCACAAAAGCAGCCGTCGTTTCTTGCGCGCGCTTGGGCGAACCGTCATCAACCCGGAGAACCCAGTGCTTTTGTCTCTACAGGGAAATTTCCCTCCCGCCATCCTGGCGCTCGCAGACGGCACGGTCTTTGTTGGTAATTCCATTGGCGCACAGGGCGCTACCGCTGGCGAAGTGGTGTTCAACACCGCCATGACCGGCTACCAGGAAATCCTCACTGACCCCAGCTACTGCCAGCAAATCGTCACGCTGACCTACCCGCATATCGGGAACTACGGCGTTAATGTCGAGGACGTCGAGGCCCGGCACGTTTACGCGGCCGGCCTGATCATCAAGGATTTGTCGCTGGTGGCGTCCAACTTCCGCAAGACCATGACCCTGTCCGAGTATCTGGTGCGCGAAAAGACGGTGGCGATCGCGAATATCGACACGCGCCGGCTCACCCGGCACCTGCGCACGCGTGGCGCGCAAAACGGCTGCATCCTGGGCCTGGCGGCCGGCGGGCAGGTCACGCCCGCGCTGATCGACAAAGTGGTGGCCCGGGCGCAAGCCGCGCCCGGCATGAGCGGTCTGGATCTGGCCAAGGTGGTGTCCATCGACACTCCCTACGACTGGACGCAGACCGAGTGGCGGCTCGCGAACGCCGACGGCAAGCCCGGCTATGGTGAGCAGACGGCGCCCACGTTTCATGTGGTGGCCTACGATTGGGGCGTCAAGAACAACATCCTGCGCATGCTCAGCCGGCGCGGCTGCAGGGTCACGGTGGTGGCGGCTCAGACGCCTGCGGCCGATGTGCTCAAGCTCAAACCCGACGGCGTGTTCCTGTCCAACGGCCCCGGCGACCCGGAGCCTTGCGACTACGCGATTGATGCCACGCGCGAACTGATTGAATCGGGCGTTCCGGTCTTCGGCATCTGCCTGGGGCACCAGATCATGGCGCTGGCCAGCGGCGCGACGACCTTCAAGATGAAGTTCGGCCACCACGGCGCGAATCATCCGGTGAAGGATCTGGATACGGGCCGCGTCAGCATCACGAGCCAGAACCATGGTTTTGCGGTGGACGAGAAGACGCTGCCGGCGAATCTGCGTGCCACTCACGTCAGCCTCTTTGACGGCACGCTGCAGGGCATGGCGCGCACCGACAAGCCGGCCTTCTGCTTCCAGGGTCATCCGGAAGCCTCGCCGGGCCCGCACGACATCGGCTATTTGTTTGACCGCTTCATCGCGCTCATGGAAACAGCACGGGAGAAGAACTAAATGCCCAAGCGCACAGACATCAAAAGCATCCTCATCATCGGCGCCGGCCCGATCGTCATCGGCCAGGCCTGCGAGTTCGACTACTCGGGTGTGCAGGCCTGCAAGGCGCTGCGCGAGGAGGGCTACAAGGTTATCCTGATCAACAGCAACCCCGCGACGATCATGACCGACCCGGCCACGGCCGACGTGACCTACATCGAGCCCATCACCTGGCAAACGGTCGAGAAGATCATCGTGCGCGAAAAGCCCGACGCGATCCTGCCGACCATGGGCGGCCAGACCGCGCTGAACTGCGCGCTGGATCTGTGGCGCAACGGCGTGCTCGACAAGTACAAGGTGGAGCTCATCGGCGCCACACCCGAGGCCATCGACAAGGCCGAGGACCGGCTCAAGTTCAAGGATGCGATGACCCGGATCGGCCTGGGCTCGGCGCGCTCCGGCATTGCGCACAGCATGGATGAGGCCTGGGGCGTCCAAAAGACGCTGGGTTTCCCGACCGTGATCCGCCCCAGCTTCACGCTGGGCGGCACGGGCGGCGGCATTGCCTACAACCCGGACGAGTTTGAAGCCATCTGCAAGCGTGGTCTCGAAGCGTCGCCGACCAGCGAACTGTTGATCGAGGAATCGCTGTTGGGATGGAAAGAGTACGAGATGGAGGTGGTGCGCGACAAGGCGGACAACTGCATCATCGTCTGTTCCATTGAAAACCTGGATCCGATGGGCGTGCACACGGGGGACTCGATTACCGTGGCGCCGGCGCAGACCTTGAGCGACAAGGAATACCAGATCATGCGCGACGCGTCCCTGGCGGTGCTGCGCGAGATCGGGGTGGACACCGGTGGCTCGAATGTGCAGTTCGCGGTGAATCCGGTGGATGGCCGCATGATCGTGATCGAGATGAATCCGCGGGTCTCGCGCTCCTCGGCGCTGGCCTCCAAGGCCACGGGTTTTCCGATCGCCAAGGTCGCGGCCAAGCTGGCCGTCGGTTACACCCTGGATGAGTTGCGCAACGAGATCACCGGCGGCGCGACGCCCGCGAGTTTCGAGCCCAGCATCGACTACGTGGTCACCAAGATTCCGCGCTTTGCATTCGAGAAGTTCCCGCAGGCCGACTCGCGCCTGACCACGCAGATGAAATCGGTCGGCGAGGTCATGGCCATGGGGCGCACTTTCCAGGAGTCGTTCCAGAAAGCCCTGCGGGGGCTGGAGGTCGGTGTCGATGGCATGAACGAAAAAACCCAGGACCGCGAAGTGCTGGAGAAGGAGCTGGGCGAGCCCGGCCCCGAGCGCATCTGGTACGTGGGCGATGCGTTTGCCCAGGGCATGAGCGTGGACGAAGTGTTCGCGCTCACCAAAATCGACCCGTGGTTTCTGGTGCAGATCGAGCAGATCGTCAAGATCGAGCTGGAGCTTGAAACCAAATCGCTGGACGATATCGATGCGGTGACGCTGCGCGCGCTCAAGCAGAAAGGCTTTTCCGACCGCCGTCTCGCGCGCCAACTCAAAACCACCGACAAGGCCATCCGCGAGAAGCGCCGTGCGCTCGGTGTGCGACCCGTCTACAAGCGGGTGGATACCTGCGCGGCCGAATTTGCGACGAATACGGCCTACTTGTATTCGTCCTACGAAGCTGAAGGCGGCGAGTGCGAGGCCGAACCCACCGACCGCAAGAAGATCATGGTGCTGGGCGGCGGCCCCAACCGCATCGGCCAGGGCATCGAGTTCGACTACTGCTGTGTGCACGCCGCGCTGGCCCTGCGCGACGACGGGTACGAGACCATCATGGTCAACTGCAATCCCGAGACCGTGTCCACCGACTACGATACCTCCGACCGCCTGTACTTCGAGCCGCTGACGCTGGAAGACGTGCTGGAGATCGTCGACAAGGAAAAGCCGTTCGGCGTGATCGTGCAGTACGGCGGCCAGACGCCGCTCAAGCTGGCGCTCGACCTTGAAGCGAATGGCGTGCCGATCATCGGCACCTCGCCGGACATGATCGATGCGGCCGAAGACCGCGAGCGCTTCCAGCGTCTGCTCAACGAACTGGGGCTGCGCCAGCCGCCGAACGCCACCGCGCGCACTGAGGGGGAGGCCCTGGAAAAGGCCGCTGCGCTGGGCTATCCGCTGGTGGTGCGCCCGAGCTACGTGCTGGGCGGCCGCGCCATGGAGATCGTGCACGAGCAGCGCGACCTGGAGCGCTACATGCGCGAGGCGGTCAAGGTCAGCAACGACTCGCCGGTGCTGCTCGACCATTTCCTGAACAACGCGATCGAGTGCGACGTGGACGCCATTTGCGATGGCCAGCGTGTGTTCATCGGCGGTGTGATGGAGCACATCGAGCAGGCGGGCGTGCACAGCGGCGACTCGGCGTGTTCGCTGCCGCCCTACTATTTGTCCACCGCCACCGTGGCCGAGCTGAAATCGCAGACTGCGGCCATGGCGCGTGCGTTGCACGTGGTCGGTCTGATGAATGTGCAGTTTGCCATTCAGCAGGTGGATGGCAAGGACGTCATCTATGTGCTCGAAGTCAACCCGCGTGCGTCGCGCACCGTGCCCTTCGTCAGCAAGGCGACCGGCATCCAGCTGGCCAAGGTGGCTGCGCGTTGCATGGTGGGTCAATCGCTGAATGCCCAGGGCATTCTTCATGAAGTCGCACCGCCCTATTTCAGTGTCAAGGAGGCGGTGTTTCCGTTTGTCAAGTTTCCGGGCGTGGACACGATTCTGGGCCCCGAAATGAAATCCACCGGCGAGGTCATGGGGGTCGGCAAAACCTTCGGCGAAGCCTACGTCAAATCCCAGATTGGCGCCGGCACCCGCTTGCCGCGCGGTGGCAAGGCCTTCATCTCCGTGAAGAACAACGACAAGCCGCGCGCGGTCGATATCGCGCGGGCACTCGTGGCCATGGGGTTCGAGTTGGTGGCCACCAAGGGGACGGCTGCGGCGATTGCACAGGCCGGCATTGCGTGTGCCAGCGTGAACAAGGTCACGGAAGGGCGCCCGCACATCGTGGACATGATCAAGAACAACGAGATTGCGCTGGTCATCAACACGGTAGAGGAACGTCGCAATGCGATAGCCGACTCACGTGCGATCCGTACCTCGTCGTTGCAGGCGCGCGTGACGACTTTCACGACCATCTTTGGCGCCGAAGCAGCGGTCGAGGGCATGAAGTACCTGGATGATCTGGATGTCCATTCGGTGCAGGAATTGCATGCCCAGCTGGCGACTGCTTGAGTTGGCCATCGCATTCGCGGCATAATCTAGTCAACTGACACCGCCGGACGGCAACGCTCGGCGGTTTCCTTTTGGACGAACCTTTCGTTGAACATCCCATGGCGACCATTCCCATTACCAAGCGCGGCGCGGAGAAGCTCAAGGCCGAGTTGCACCGGCTCAAATCGGTGGACCGGCCTGCGGTCATCGGTGCGATTTCCGAAGCGCGCGCCCAGGGCGACCTGAGTGAGAACGCCGAATACGACGCGGCCAAGGACCGCCAGGGTTTCATCGAAGGGCGTATCCAGGAGATCGAGAGCAAACTGTCGGCGTCGCTGATCATCGATCCGTCCTCGCTGGACGCTGGCGGCAAGATCGTTTTCGGCGCTACGGTGGAGCTCGAAGACGAGTCCTCGGGCGTCGTCGTCAAATACCAGATCGTTGGTGAGGACGAGGCCGATCTCAAGCTCGGCCTGGTCAACATCGGCAGTCCGATTGCGCGCGCCCTGATCGGCAAGGAAGAAGGCGACAGCGCCGAGGTGCAGACGCCGGGCGGCGTCAAGCACTTCGAGATCGTGGGCGTGTCCTACGTTTGAGCGGGCGACCTGGCTTGAAACCGCGCCTTCCCGCCATGATCGCTGCCTTGTGGTGGGGCAGCCTGTCGACTATCGGTTTTTTGGTGGTGCCGCTGTTGTTCGCCAACCTGCCGACACCCGCGATGGCGGGCCAGATGGCCGCCAGGCTGTTTGCGGCGCAAACCTGGGTGTCCGTCGCTTGCGGGCTGCTGCTGTTGCTGCTTTCAAGGTCAAGACAGACGCAAGCCCTTGCCGGGTGGGCGCAAAATGCTCTCTTTTTTATAGTCTTCGGCATGCTCCTTGCCCTGCTGAGCCAGTTTGCCGTGGCGCCCCGGATCGTGGCCCGGGAAAACCTCGAACTCTGGCACAGTGTGGGTAGCGCGATGTATCTCGTGCAGTGGCTCTGCGCGGTCGCCGTGCTGTGGCAGTTGGTGTCCAACCCTCGGCAAGCCGGTTGACGCTGGGCCCGGTGCGCGCTGCAATTGCTTCAGCGTGATCGTGTCGCCATGGCTTGCTGTTTTGTTCGGGGGCTGTCCGTGGAATCACAAATCGTGGAAATGGAGGCGGTGCACTGGCATGGTGTGCAGGCCAACGCAGCCTGGGCGGCGGCGCTGGAAGCCGGCAAGGTGCTTTATTTTCCGCATCTGGGTTTCCAGGTCTTGCCGCAGGAAGCCCGCTTGATCGACCCGGGCATACTTTCGCCCAACTCGCGCAACATCAGCCTGGATGCGAACGGGGCGCTCCACGGTGCCAGCGGCGACCTCGCCACGGTACAGGCGCTCGGCACCATGATTGGTCGGTTCCGGGCGCAGTCGCAGGAGCTCATTGCCGCACCGTTGCCACATTACAACGGCCATTTGCGGCTGGCGCCAACCAGCTACAGGCCGATGCGGGTGGAATCGCGCCGGCAGTCCTGGCGCGCGGACGACCGCCGTCTGCATGTTGACGCCTTTCCGTCGCGTCCGAATGACGGCGAGCGCATCCTGCGCGTGTTTGCCAACGTGAATCCGGCCGGCGTGGCGCGGGTCTGGCGGGTCGGCGAACCGTTCGAGACCGTCGCGCGGCGCTTCGTGCCGCGCTTCACGCGCTATTCGAAATGGCAGGCCGGCGCACTGCGCGCGCTGCACGTGACCAAGTCGCTGCGTTCCGAATATGACCACATGATGCTGCAGCTGCACGACGCGATGAAGAGTGATCTGGATTACCAGAAGAGCGCTGGGCAGGCCACGGTGCCGTTTGCGGCCGGCTCGGCGTGGGTGTGTTTTTCCGATCAGACCTCGCATGCGGTGATGTCAGGCCAGTACATGCTGGAGCAGACCCTGTTTCTGGCGCCGCAGCACCTGTACGATCCGCAGTCCAGTCCTCTGGCGATTCTCTCCAGACTGGCGGGGCGGCCCCTTGTGGCACGGCAGCCAGGCTGAGCGCGGCGCGTTTATTCCCGCCAGTGTGTCGCGACCCAGCCAGCTGGGCGCATGCTGCGAAAACTGCGGTTGCGCCGGCCCGCGAGGGCATCGGGCGGGTTGCACTCTCCATGGAAGATCACGATGCGCGCACCCGCCGGCACGACTGGCTCGCTCCAGTAGTTCGCCGGCCAGCGCGGGATGCTCTGATATTTGAAGCTGGGGCACCAGGCGACAGGCCAATAGCGCAGCTTGCCCTGGCGATGCAGGAAGTTCGACAGATAAGCCTGCTCGTTTCGAAAGCGCGATTGCACCTCGTCGACATGGGACTTGAAATACGCCAGCACGTCGGGGTGCGCGCCCAGCTGGAAGCGATACACCGATGAGTTGCCGGTGATGCGCGGTGTTTGCCAGGGGCGGCGATAGTCGCGGATGATCAGAAAGTCGCCGGGCTCTTCGAAAAAAACGTCGAGGTCGCCGACGATCACCACGTCCACATCGAGAAACAGCGCGGTGCCGGTGAGCCCGTACAAATCGGCGGAAAAAGTGGTGAGCTTCTTCCAGGCCCGGTCGGGAACGCCAGCCTGTACTTCGAGGTGCAACTCGGGGATCGGGAAGCATTCCACCTCGGCGCGGATGCCCTGGCGATCGTCGGTCAGGCACACAAAGCGAAATGCACCAGTCAGGTGCCGGCGCACCATGGCGTACAGGCGATTTACATATTCGGGACCGTACTTGGTCCCCCATTTCATGCAGATGACGTTGTGCAGAGGCGAAGCCACGGGCGGTGCGGGGGGCGTCATGACATCAAGTCTGGACGCGCTTCTTGATCGAGGTCTGCGGCTTGGGTTTGGCCCGTTTCACCTTGCCGCCAGGCGTGAGCCGCTGGTTGCCCAGCACGCGCAGGGTCTTGACCTCCGGGCGCTGGCCGCCGCGTTTGCTGTATTTCAGCACCTTGAAGTCACGCGGTCCCGCCATGCGGTCCTCGTCGATCACTTTTTCCTTCTCGGGCTGCGGGCGCCACAGCACGAACAGTTTGCCGATATGCTGGATCGGCGCCGCGCCCAGTTCATCGGCCAGCGTCTGGTAAATCTCGCTTCGCACGGCGCGATCGTCCGAGAAGACGCGCACCTTGATCAGCCCATGCGCGTTCAGGGCGGCATCGGTTTCCTTTTTGACGGCCGCCGTCAGGCCGCCCGCGCCAACCATGACGACCGGGTCGAGGTGATGGGCGTTGGCGCGATGCGCCTTGCGCTGGGCGGGGGTGAGTTGAATTTGGGCCATGCCCGTATTATCGAGGCAGTATGAAAGTGAAAACGAAAAGCAGGAAAGTCAACCGGGCATGGCTGAACGACCATGTGAACGACCCCTATGTCAAGCTGGCCAACCATGAGGGCTATCGTGCGCGCGCGGCCTACAAGCTCAAGGAAATAGACGAGACGCTGAATTTGATCAGGCCCGGGCATCTGGTCGTCGATCTGGGGTCCACGCCGGGCGCCTGGAGTCAATACCTGCGCCGCAAGCTGTCGCCGGCAGGTGCGGCGGTGGGGCAGTTGGACGGCACCATCATTGCGCTGGATATCCTGCCAATGGCGCCAATCGAGGGGGTGGCATTCCTTCTGGGTGATTTTCGCGAGCCCGAGGTACTGGAAAGACTCGGACAGGAGATGCGGGGGCGCAAGGCCGACGTCGTGGTATCCGACATGGCCCCGAACCTGTCCGGAATTGCATCGGCGGACGCGGCGCGCATTGCACACCTGGTCGAATTGGCGGTCGAGTTCAGCCAAAAGCACATGAAACCCGAGGGCGCGCTGGTGGTCAAAGCATTCCATGGCGGCGGCTATAGCCAACTGGTCAAATTGTTCAAGGACACTTTCCGCGTGGTGAAGCCGATCAAGCCCAAGGCGTCGCGCGACAAGTCGTCGGAGACGTTTCTGGTTGGCCAGGGCCTGAAAACGGTCGGGCCGGACCCTTCGTGCGCCATTGAATCGCGGGAAATGCCCTGCAAGCCCTTGTAACGCAAGGGGCTGCTGGCGGCAAAAGCCATGCCGGCACGTCTTGAAACGCCTAAAATGGACTACAAGTAGATGGAAGCCGGGGAACATTTCGGCACCGGTTGCCATCCTTTTTTTATCGGAGCCTTGTTTGAACAATCAGTGGTTCTCAAAAATCGCCATCTGGCTCGTCATCGCGATGGTGCTGTTCACGGTATTCAAGCAGTTTGATACCCGTGCGACGACGGGCGCGAATACGGTGGGGTATTCGACCTTTCTGGCCGATGTGCGCAGTGGCCAGATCAAGAGTGCGACGATTCAGGAAGGCCAGGGTGGCACCGACATCGTGGCTATCACCACCGATGACCGCAAGATTCGCACGAACGCCACCTATCTGGATCGCGGCCTGATTGGCGATCTGCTCAACAACAACGTCAAGTTCGACGTGAAGCAACGCGAGGAAGGCTCGCTGCTGATGACCCTGCTGGTCAGCTGGGGTCCGATGCTGCTCTTGATCGGGGTCTGGGTCTACTTCATGCGCCAGATGCAGGGCGGCGGCAAGGGCGGTGCCTTCAGCTTCGGCAAGAGCAAGGCCCGCATGATGGACGAAAACAACAACACCATTACCTTTGCCGATGTGGCCGGCTGCGACGAGGCCAAGGAAGAAGTCAAGGAAGTCGTGGACTTCCTCAAAGACCCGCAAAAATTCCAGAAACTGGGCGGGCGCATTCCGCGCGGCCTGCTGCTGGTCGGCCCTCCGGGCACCGGCAAGACCCTGCTGGCCAAGGGCATTGCGGGCGAGGCCAAGGTGCCGTTCTTCAGCATCTCGGGCTCCGACTTCGTGGAGATGTTCGTCGGCGTGGGCGCGGCGCGCGTGCGCGACATGTTCGAGAACGCGAAGAAGAACGCGCCCTGCATCATCTTCATCGACGAAATCGACGCCGTGGGGCGCCAGCGTGGTGCCGGCCTGGGCGGTGGCAACGACGAGCGTGAACAGACCCTGAACCAGATGCTGGTCGAGATGGACGGCTTCGAGACCAACATGGGCGTGATCGTGGTCGCCGCCACGAACCGGCCGGACATTCTGGACGCCGCGCTGTTGCGCCCGGGGCGCTTCGACCGCCAGGTTTATGTGACGCTGCCCGACATTCGGGGGCGCGAGCAGATCCTGCATGTTCACATGCGCAAGGTTCCGGTCAGCCAGGACGTGAATGCCGGCGTCATTGCGCGCGGCACGCCGGGCATGAGCGGCGCGGACCTGGCCAACCTGTGCAATGAAGCGGCCTTGATGGCTGCGCGCCGCAACGCCCGCGTGGTGGAAATGCAGGACTTCGAGAAGGCCAAGGACAAGATTCTGATGGGTCCCGAGCGCAAGAGCATGGTGATGCCCGAGGAAGAGCGCCGCAACACCGCCTATCACGAATCCGGCCATGCGCTGATCGGCAAGCTGTTGCCGAAGTGCGATCCGGTGCACAAGGTCACCGTGATCCCGCGCGGGCGCGCCTTGGGCGTGACCATGAGCCTGCCGGCGCAGGACCGCTACAGCTACGACAGCGAATACATGCTGAGCCAGATCGCCATGCTGTTTGGCGGGCGCATCGCCGAGGAGGTGTTCATGCACCAGATGACCACCGGCGCCAGCAACGACTTCGAGCGCGCCACGCAAATTGCCCGCGACATGGTGACGCGCTACGGCATGTCCGAGGCGCTGGGCCCGATGGTCTACGCCGAAAACGAGGGCGAAGTCTTCCTCGGCCGCTCGGTCACCAAGACCACCACCATGAGCGAGGAAACCATGCAGAAGGTGGACTCGGAGGTGCGCCGCATCATCGACCAGCAATACGCGCTGGCGCGCAAGCTGATCGAGGACAACAGCGACAAGATGCACACCATGGCGAAGGCCTTGCTGGAATGGGAAACCATCGACAGCGACCAGTTGGATGACATCATGGCCGGCAAGGAGCCGCGCCCGCCCAAGGACTGGACGCCGCGCATTCCGCCGGCCACCGGTGGCGGCAGCGACGGCCCGCCGCCCGCGGTCAAGCCCGATCCCGCGCCCACCGTGGTCTGAAGGATCAAGGAATAAGATCAACGGGGCCTTGTGCCCCGTTTTTGCTGCGACTCGACATGTTCTGGCAAACCACCCGTTATTCCATCGACCTGGCGCGACCGCGCGTGATGGGCATCGTCAATGTCACGCCCGATTCGTTTTCCGACGGTGGCCAGCATGCATCGACCACCGCTGCCCTGCGCCACTGTGAACAACTGCTGAAGGAGGGGGCGGATATCCTGGACATCGGCGGCGAATCCACCCGCCCGGGCGCGGCGCCGCTGCCACTGCAGGAGGAGCTGGCGCGCGTGTTGCCGGTGCTGCGCGAGGCGGTCAGGCTGGGGGTGCCGGTTTCCGTGGACACCTACAAACCGCAGGTCATGCAAACGGCGCTCGATCTGGGCGTCGACATCGTCAATGACATCTGGGCCTTGCGCCAACCCGGTGCCGCGCAAGTGGTGGCGGGTCACGGCCGCTGCGGCGTGTGCCTGATGCACATGCATCGCGAGCCGCAGAGCATGCAGGCCGCGCCCATGACGGGCGACGTGGTGCCTCAAGTACTATCGTTTTTGCAGCAGACTGCGAAGGACCTGCGAGGGCTAGGTGTCGATAAAGCACGCATTGTGCTGGACCCGGGCATCGGCTTCGGTAAGACCGTGGCGCAAAATTTCGCTCTGCTGGCGCGTCAGCGCGAGCTCCTGGCTGCGGGCTGCCCCATCCTCGCGGGCTGGTCGCGCAAGTCGTCGCTGGGGGCAGTGGTTGCGGCAGACGGCGTGGCGCCGCCCGCGCACCAGCGCCAGGCGCCCAGCGTGGCCGCGGCGCTGCTGGCCGTGGAGCGTGGCGCGGCCATCGTACGGGTGCATGATGTGCGTGAAACCGTGGCCGCGTTGAAAATCCTGGATGCTGTAAATAAAATAGCAAACAATGTAGATGAATAAAGGGGAAAACACGCAAATGACGCGAAAATATTTTGGCACCGATGGAATCCGAGGCACCGTGGGCCAGTCGCCTATCACGCCGGACTTCGTGCTGCGCCTGGCGCACGCCGTGGGCCAGGTATTGAAACGGTCCGAGCCGCGCCCCACGGTGCTGATCGGCAAGGACACGCGCATCTCGGGCTATATGCTGGAGAGCGCGCTCGAGTCGGGCTTCAACTCCGCCGGTGTCGATGTGGTGCTGCTCGGGCCCTTGCCGACGCCGGGCGTGGCCTACCTCACGCGGGCGCAACGCGCGAGCCTGGGCGTGGTCATCAGCGCCAGCCACAACCCGTTCGCCGACAACGGTATCAAGTTCTTCAGCGCGCAGGGCAGCAAGCTGCCCGACGCCTGGGAGCTGGCGGTGGAAGCCGCGCTGGACGAGGCGCCAGCCTGGGTCGACTCGGCGTCGCTGGGCAAGGCGCGCCGACTCGACGACGCGGCCGGCCGCTACATCGAGTTCTGCAAAAGCACTTTCGCCAACGACCTCACGCTGCGGGGCCTCAAGATCGTGGTCGATGCGGCGCACGGTGCGGCCTATCAAGTCGCGCCCAAGGTGTTTCATGAATTGGGCGCGGATGTCGTGGCGATCGGCTGCGCGCCCGATGGCCTGAACATCAACCGCGAGGTCGGCGCCACGCACCCGGATGCGCTGGTGCGTGCCGTGCGGGCGAATCAGGCCGACTACGGCATTGCGCTCGACGGCGACGCGGACCGCTTGCAGCTCGTCGATGCCACAGGACGCCTCTACAACGGCGACGAGCTGCTGTACCTGATGGTGGCCGACCGGCTGGCGCGCGGCGACACTATCCCTGGCGTGGTGGGCACCCTGATGACCAACATGGCGGTGGAGGTGGCGCTCAAGGCGCAGGGCCTGCAGTTCGTGCGCGCCAGTGTCGGCGACCGCTACGTGCTCGAAGAGCTGGAGAAGAACCGCTGGCTGCTCGGCGGCGAAGGATCGGGCCACCTGCTGGCGCTGGACAAGCACACCACGGGCGACGGCTTGATCTCGGCCCTGCAAGTGCTGCAAGCCTGCGTGCGCAGCGGCCGCACGCTGGACCAGATGCTGGCCGAGGTCACCCTGTTCCCGCAAACCCTGATCAACGTGCGGCTGCAGCCCGGCCAGGACTGGAAAACCAATGCGCGACTTGCGGCAGAAACCAAAGCCGTCGAGTCCGAACTCGACAATGCCGGCCGCGTGCTGATCCGCGCCAGCGGCACCGAGCCGGTGCTGCGCGTGATGGTGGAGGCGCGCGATGCGGAGCAGGCCAAGGCGTGCGCGGAACGGTTAGTGGGGGCGGTGCGGGCGGGGTAGTTGCCGGGACTATGTGCATTGTCGAGGCCAATTTTTGGCGTTGAAAAGAAGAGGCCAATGAGATCAACAGGCTTCAGCCCGGCAACGTTATCCAGCGATGTCGTGGTGCGCAGCAATTGGCTGCGATCTGTATTGAGTTGACCCCAAGGAGCTTGCCTTGCCACCCGCGAACCTTCTTCTCTACGTGGATGCCCAATATGCAAGTCCCTATGCCATGTCGGCTTTCGTGGCTTTGCATGAAAAGGGACTGCCGTTTGAGGTTACGACCATAGACCTCGCAGCCAATGCAAACCAAGAGCCACACTTTGTAGCCACATCTCTCACGCGGCGTGTACCGACCTTGGTTCACAACGGGTTTTCTCTATCCGAGTCGTCAGCAATTTCCGAGTACCTTGATGAGGTATTCCCTGGCGTGCCGCTATATCCAGAGGAGCCGCAAAGTCGTGCAAGGGCTCGTCAAATTCAGGCGTGGCTTCGCAGCGACCTTGTACCTGTCAGGCAGGAGCGGTCCACGGAAGTCGTGTTCTACGGCCCCACAAAATTGCCTCTTTCAACTGAGGGGCGGGCATCCGCCGAGAAGCTGTTTTCCGCGGCAGAGGTGATGCTTCCTGCCAACTCTGAAAACCTATTCGGTCGTTGGTGCATTGCCGACGTCGATCTTGCACTTATGCTCAATCGCTTGGTACTGAACGGTGATCCGGTGCCCGAGAGGTTGGCGGTTTATGCCAGGCATCAGTGGCAAAGGTCATCTGTCCAGCTATGGGTCAATCAAAGGCGCCCGCCCTTATGAAGGACGCCACGACTCGTATGTAGAGGCCGGTTGGGGATGGTGAGGGCGAGGGAGTGGCTGTCCGGGAAATTGAGCTGTCAGTGATCATTTTTACTTCCTCAGTATGGCTACCGTAGTTGATCTCCCGCGCTATATCGCCGCCTTCGCTTCCTCGCCGCTGGCACGCTGGCGTCATCTTTCGCCCTGGGAGCTGACGGGCCAATCTTCGGCTTTGGTGAGAGCCTTGCTTTCCGGGCTCTCTGCAGCCGAGTATGTGATTTCCGAAGAGATCGCGGTGCACCGAACCGCCGCTATCGAATCGGGTGCCGTTCTGAAGGGACCGCTGATCCTGGGCGCCAACGCCTTCGTTGCCGCTGGCGCCTACTTGCGCGGAGGCAACTGGGTGGCCGAGAACTGCACTTTCGGGCCGGGGGCCGAACTGAAATCCTCGTTCGTGTTTGCCGGAACCAAGCTTGCGCATTTCAACTTTGTTGGGGACTCGTTGGTTGGCGAGGGCGTGAATCTCGAAGCGGGAAGCATCATCTGCAACTACCGCAACGAACGGGCGGCGAAGGAAGTCATGGTTCGGCTAGGTTCCGACCTCCACCGAACGGGAAGCGAAAAGTTTGGTGCCGTGGTGGGAGACGCCTCGCGTATCGGCGCCAATGCGGTGGTCGCTCCAGGCGCGCTTCTGGAGATGGGCGCCATCGTTCGCCGTGCCAAGCTCTGCGATCAGGAAGCTTTCCCGAGCAATGATCCTTTTTAATGGTTCAAGGTACTTCTTCTAACGCCTTGAACATGCTCCTGCCCAACTACGCCAACCTCTCCCATGCCGATGCGCGCGACCCGGCCGGCGTCGTTGAAGCTGTCAGCGTGAGTCAAACGCATGCCTTCAGCAAGACCCCGCGCCAGAGCATCACGTTGCTGGTCGGTCTGGGTGTTGAAGGCGACGCGCATTGCGGTGAGAGGGTTCAGCATCGGTCGCGCGTGGCGCGCAATCCGGATCAACCGAACTTACGGCAAGTTCACCTCCTTCACACCGAGCTTCGCCAGGAGCTGGCCGCGACAGGCTATGTGATTGGTCCGGGTGAAATCGGCGAGAACATTACGACGCAGGAGCTTGCATTGCTCGAGTTGCCGGTGGGAACCAGGCTTCATCTCGGTAAAACCGCCGTGGTTCAACTGACCGACTTGCGTAACCCTTGTGTGCAGCTCAATCAATTCAAAAGCGGGTTGATGGCTGCGGTGCTGGATCGAGATAAGAATGGAAAACTCATTCGCAAGGCCGGCGTCATGGGGATCGTTCTCGAAGGCGGCGCGGTTTGCCCTGGCGACTCGATTCGCGCCGTACTGCCACCCCAGCCGCACGTGCCGCTCGAATGTGTTTAGCCCTGCCAACACAAAGCGAGGACCAGGCGCCTGCTTCCAGCGTACCAGCTCTGGCGCCCGCGGAATTCGACGTGCGCTATTTAATGAATAGCTGATTTACAACATTCATCAAGGGCTTCAGTCTTATTTCATGATCAACACCATTCCTGCTAAATCTGTGAAAGTTCTTATGGCCGACTACGCCAGCCCGGCCCACGCCCGCGCGCTGGTGACGCTGCTCGACGCCTACGCGCGCGACCCGGCAGGTGGCGGCGAGCCGCTCAGCGATTTCGCCAAGGCGAATCTCGTACGCGAGCTGGCGGCGCGGCCCCAGGCCTTCAGCGTGCTGGCGTTCGATGGTGCTGATATTGGCCATGCCACGCCGGTCGGGCTGGTCAACTGCATCGAGGGTTTTTCCACCTTTGCCTGCCGGCCGCTGGTGAATGTGCATGACGTCGTCGTGGCGGCCAGTCATCGGGGGCGCGGCATCGCGGCGCAAATGCTGGCCGAGGTGGAGCGCATCGCGCGCGGGCGCGGCGCCTGCAAACTCACGCTGGAAGTGCTGTCGGGCAACGCCAGGGCCCGCCGGCTTTACGAGCGCGTGGGCTTTGCCGATTTCCGGCTGGACCCGGCCATGGGGCCGGCGCAATTTCTGCAAAAGTGGCTGGCGTGAGCAAGCTCCCGGTCTTCTGTCACATCCTTGTCATATCGGCGTCTTAAAGTTCGCGCATCCTTTCATCAACCTCAAAGGTTTTCCAATGAAGATGCGTTTCAGCGCTGCGATGATCAGTCTGGCTGCCCTGTCATTTGCCTGTGCCATGCCTGCCGGCGCGCAGAGTGTCACGGGCGCCGGGTCCACGTTTGGCGCCCCGATCTATTCCAAATGGGCGTCCGACTACAACAAGCTCACGGGTGTCAAGCTCAATTACCAGTCCGTGGGTTCCGGCGCCGGCATCCAGCAGATCGACGCCAGGACCGTCGACTTTGGCGCCTCGGACATGCCCCTGACAGACGAGCAGCTGGCAAAGAAGGGGGAAGTGCAGTTCCCGACCGTGATCGGCGGTGTGATTCCCGTGGTGAACGTCAAGGGGATTGCACCCGGACAGCTCAAGCTCAATGGCCAGGTTCTGGGCGACATCTACCTGGCCAAAATCACCAAGTGGAACGACCCGGCCATCAAGGCGCTGAATCCGACGCTGGCCTTGCCCGACGCGGCCATCACGCCGGTGCGCCGCGCCGATGGTTCGGGTACGACTTTCATCTTCACGAACTACCTGAGCAAGGTCAATCCAGAGTGGAAAGCGAAGATCGGCGAGGGCACGGCGGTGAACTGGCCCGTTGGCGCTGGCGGCAAGGGCAACGAGGGCGTCGCCGCGTTCATCGAACGGCTGCCTAACTCGATCGGCTATCTGGAATATGCCTACGTCAAGCAGAACAAGATGACCTATGCCTTGATGCAAAACGCCGCGGGCGACTTCGTGGCGCCGAATGCAGCCAGCTTCAAGGCCGCGGCAGCCGGTGCCGACTGGAGCAAGAGCTTCTACCAGATCTTGACGGACAAGCCTGGCAAGGACTCCTGGCCCATCACCGGCGCCACTTTCATTCTGATGCACAAGGTTCAGGACAAGCCGGCGCAGGGCGCCACCACGCTCAAATTCTTCGATTGGGCCTATCAACACGGGGACAAGGATGCGGATGCGCTTGACTATGTTCCGCTGCCCGCGAGCGTGAAGACCATTGTTCAGAAGAGCTGGGGCGACATCAAGGACACGTCTGGCAAGGCCATCGCGTACCGGTAGGCGGGCCAGCCAGGGCCAGTCAGCCTGATTTTCTCCAACGGCATGGCGCAGGAAGTGGTTCGACCGTCCTCTACACTTGCGGCGAAGGAAGCCGCGCTCGACCGCGCCCGCAAGGTCGATCCACAAGCCATGAACCGCTCACTGCCCGTGAAAGCGGCCCGCTCGGGCCCGCTGCTGGACCGTCTGTTCGGCTGGGCTGCCGCCGCCGCCGCCTGGTTGACGCTGGGCCTGCTGCTCGGCATTTTGCTGTCGCTGCTCGTGGGGGCTTGGCCTGCCATCGATAAGTACGGCCTAGGGTTTCTGGGCAATGCGGTCTGGGACCCCGTGAAGGACGAGTATGGCGGGCTGGTCATGATCTATGGCACGCTGGCGACTTCGTTCATCGCGCTGGCGATTGCCGTTCCCGTGAGCTTTGGGATTGCCTTGTTCCTGACGGAGCTGTCGCCGGCTTGGCTCAAGCGTCCGCTGGGAACGGCCGTGGAGTTGCTGGCCGCGGTTCCCTCCATCGTGTACGGCATGTGGGGCTTGCTGGTGTTCAGCCCGATTCTGGCGACCTATGTTCAGCAGCCGCTGCAAACCTGGTTTGCCGGCGTGCCCTATCTGGGCGCGTTGTTTTCGGGGCCACCGGTGGGCATTGGTATCCTGTCAGCCGGCATCATCCTGGCGATCATGATCATCCCGTTCATCGCGGCGGTGATGCGTGACGTGTTTGAGGTCACACCGGTGCTGCTGCGGGAATCGGCCTACGGATTGGGGGCGACCACCTGGGAGGTGATGTTCAAGGTGGTGCTGCCTTACACCCGTGCGGGCGTCATCGGCGGCATCATGCTGGGTCTGGGGCGTGCGCTGGGCGAGACGATGGCGGTAACTTTCGTGATCGGCAACTTCAACCAGCTCGATTCGTTGAGCCTGTTCCAGGCCGCCAACAGCATTACCTCGGCGCTGGCTAACGAGTTCGCCGAGGCCGGACAAGGTTTGCATCTCGCGGCCTTGCTCTATCTGGGGCTGGTGCTGTTTTTCATTACCTTCGTGGTGCTGGCCCTGTCCAAGGTCCTGCTGGCCCGACTGAAGAAAAACGAAGGGGCGCGCGCGTGAACGCTCGGTACCGGGACGCACGTCTGGCCAAGTTCGCACGGCGCAAGCGGGTCAACCGCGTGGCGCTGACGCTGTCGCTGGCGGCGATGGCGTTCGGCCTGTTCTGGCTGTTCTGGATATTGTGGGAAACCATCCGTCTGGGCGTTGGCGGGTTGGCCCTCACCACGCTGACACAGATGACGCCGGCACCGAACGATGCGGGTGGTTTGGCGAATGCGATCTACGGTTCCGCCATGATGGTGGTTGTGGCCACGTTGATCGGCACGCCCGTGGGGATCCTGGCCGGCATCTACCTGGCCGAATACAACCCGAGGGGCCGGCTGGCGTCAGTCACGCGGTTCGTCAACGACATTTTGCTGTCCGCCCCCTCCATCGTGATTGGCCTGTTTATCTACGCCTTGGTGGTAGCTCCCTTCAAGACTTTTTCGGGCTGGGCGGGAGCGCTTGCGTTGGCGCTGATCGTGATCCCGGTGGTGATCCGCACCACGGAAAACATGCTGCTGCTGGTGCCTGCGGGTTTGCGGGAAGCAGCCTATGCCTTGGGGGCTCCCAAGTGGAAGGTGATTCTGGGCATCACGCTGCGTGCCGCGCGCGCCGGGGTGGTGACGGGTGTCCTGTTGGCGGTTGCACGCATTGCAGGCGAGACCGCCCCGCTGCTGTTTACGGCATTGAGCAACCAGTTCTGGAGTTCGGACTTGAGTCAGCCGATGGCCAGCCTGCCGGTCACCATTTACAAATTTGCCATGAGCCCTTATCAGAACTGGCAGAAACTGGCATGGGCCGGTGTGTTCCTGATCACGGCAGCGGTCCTCGGCCTGAATATTCTGGCGCGCGTGGTGACGCGCGGCAGGCAGTGACCCGGGGCAGGCCAGCGAACTGATGGATCAAAACGGGGCACGCTACATCATGATGACGATACCGCAGGAAAAGTCGAAAATCTCGGTCAGGAACCTGAACTTCTATTATGGAAAGTTCCACGCCCTCAAGGGCATCAATCTGGAGATTCCGGAAAACAAGGTGACCTCGTTCATCGGGCCGTCGGGCTGCGGCAAATCCACCCTGCTGCGCGTGTTCAACCGCATGTACGCGCTGTATCCCGAGCAGCGCGCGGAGGGCCAGATCATGCTGGACGGCGAGGATTTGCTGACCTCGAAACGGGACGTTGCGCTGCTGCGCGCCAGGGTCGGCATGGTCTTCCAGAAGCCGACGCCGTTTCCGATGTCGATCTACAACAATATTGCGTTTGGCGTCAAATTGTTCGAGACGCTCGATGCCACCGATATGGAAGAGCGGGTCGAATGGGCGCTGCGCAAGGCGGCGCTGTGGTCCGAGGTGAAGGACAAGCTGAACCAGAATGGTGCCAGCCTGTCGGGCGGCCAGCAGCAGCGCCTGTGCATTGCACGGGGGATCGCCATCAAGCCCGAGATTTTGCTGCTGGACGAACCGTGCTCTGCGCTCGATCCAATCTCCACAGCCAAAATCGAGGAGTTGATTGCCGAACTGAAAGATGACTATACGGTGGTCATCGTGACGCACAACATGCAGCAGGCCGCACGTTGCAGCGATTACACGGCCTACATGTACCTGGGCGATCTGGTCGAGTTCGGGGTCACCGAAGAACTGTTCTTCAAGCCCCGGCGCAAAGAGACCGAGGATTACATCACCGGCCGGTTTGGTTGATTTTCAAGGGAGCCATCATGTCCGACAAGCATCTTTCAACCCAGTTCGACAGTGAACTCAATGGCGTCTCGTCGCGTGTGATGGAGATGGGCGGATTGGCCGAATCCCAGATTCGCCAGGCGATTTATGCACTATCCCAGTTCAGTGCAGAAGCCGCCCAGCAGGTCATCGAGGCGGAGCCGCGCGTGAACGCGATGGAGATCGAGATCGACCGTGAGCTGTCTTCCATCATTGCGCGGCGCCAGCCCACAGCGCGCGATTTGCGTTTGCTGATCGCGATTTCCAAGACCACGGCCAATCTGGAGCGGGTCGGCGACGAGGCCGAAAAAATCGCGCGCATGGTCAAGTCCATCATCGAGAGCGGCGCCGCGCGCACGCTGCCGTCGTCCGAGCTGCGCGTCGCGTCCGATCTGGCGTCGGGCCTGCTGCGCAAGGCGCTCGATGCATTTGCGCGGCTGGACACGGCGGTGGCCGTGTCGATTCTGAAAGAAGATGATTTGATCGATCGTGAGTTCGATGGCTTCGTGCGCAAGCTCATCACCTACATGATGGAGGATCCGCGCACCATTTCCGCGAGCCTGGATTTGCTGTTCCTGGCCAAGGCGATCGAGCGCATCGGCGATCATGCCAAGAACATCGCCGAGTTTGTCATTTACATAGTCAAGGGTGCAGACGTGCGCCACACCACCATGGCGCAGGTCGAATCTGCCGTCCAATGAAACATCAACCGCGCGTTCTGATTGTCGAAGACGAACCGGCGATCGCCGAGTTGATCGCGGTCAACCTGCGCCACAACGGTTTCGAGCCGGTCCTGGCCGGGGAAGGCGTTGCGGCGCAGCGCGAGATCGACACCGTGCTGCCCGATGTGATTTTGCTGGACTGGATGTTGCCGGGGCAAAGCGGCCTGGCGCTGGCGCGGCGCTGGCGCACTGACGCCCGCACCCGGGGCGTTCCGATCCTGATGCTGACGGCGCGTGGCGACGAACCCGACAAAGTGGCGGGGCTCGATGCCGGTGCGGACGACTACATCACCAAGCCGTTTTCGACACAGGAGTTGCTCGCGCGCATTCGCTCCGTGCTGCGCCGGCGGGCGCCGGAGCAGGCCGGCGGGAGCGTCGCGATGGGGGCTTTGGTGCTGGATTCGGCCGCGCACCGGGTGTCCTGGCAGGGGCATATTCTCAAAATCGGCCCGATCGAATTCAGGCTGCTGAACTACCTGATGAAGCACGGCGAGCGCGTGCACAGTCGCGCCCAATTGCTGGACAAGATATGGGGCGACCATGTGTTCATCGAGGAGCGCACGGTGGACGTGCATGTCAAGCGCTTGCGCGAGGCCCTGGGTGCCGCCGGCGTCATGCTGGAGACCGTGCGCGGCGCCGGCTACCGCATGACGGCACGGCCGCAGACTCCGATCCGGACCTGAGGGGGCCGGCGTCGGCCCGACGCCCTGCGCAGGCTCCACAATCACGCCATGCTCTTTCGTCTTTGCGTCTTCCTCGTGTTTCAGTTGGCCGGTGTGGCGGCGGGTGCCCAACTGGGCGGGCGCTGGGGTGCGCTGATCGGCCTGGCGCTGGGGGGGGGGCTCTGGTTCGGCCTGGACCTGCTGCGCGCGGCGCACGTGCTGCGCTGGCTCCGGGAAAACGGGACTGCGGGCGCGCCAGCGCTGCGCGGCCTGTGGGGCGAGGTGTCGGACCGAGTCCGGCGCCTGCTGCGCCAGCGCGAGCAGCAGACCCAGGACGGCGAGGCACGCCTGCGGGAGTTTCTGGCCGCCATCCAGGCCTCGCCCATCGGGGTTGTGCTGCTGGACAAGGCCGGCCGCATCGAGTGGTGCAATCAGATTGCGGCGGCGCAGTTTGACTTTGATTTGCAGCGTGATGTTCTGCAGGTGATTGGCAATCTGGTCCGCGAACCAGCCTTTGCGCGCTACTGGGCGGCAGGCGACTATGCGCACGAGATATCCATTCCCGGGCCTGGCAGCACGGTGTCCCGGCCAGTGCGGCTGTCGGTGCAACTGCACCCCTATGGCGCAGGGCGCAAGCTGCTGCTGTCCCGCGACGTGACCGCGCTGGAGCAGGCCGAGGCGATGCGGCGCGATTTCATCGCCAATGTGTCGCATGAGATCCGAACCCCGCTGACCGTGCTGTCCGGCTTTGTCGAGACGCTGCGCACGCTGCCGCTGGGCGAGGACGAGCGAAGCCGCTACCTGGCGCTGATGGCGCAACAGTCGCAGCGCATGCAGACGCTGGTGAGCGATTTGCTGACGCTGTCGCGGCTGGAAGGAAGCCCGCCGCCCGCCACGGGCGTCTGGACGCCAATGTCTTCGCTGTTGGAACGGAGTCTGCAAGAGGCGCAAACGCTGTCGGCACTGATAACCCACGGCGAGCGCGTCGGACATGATCTGCGGCCGATCTGGGAACCGGATCTGCGCGGCTTGGGGGAGATTGCCGGAGCGCCGGATGAATTGCACAGTGCCCTCTCGAATCTGCTGAACAATGCCGTGCGCTATACGCCAGCCGGCAGCCTCGTCGAGATCCGTTGGCAGATGCTGTCCGAAGGGCGGGCCGAGTTTTCGGTGAAGGATTCGGGGCCAGGCATTGCGCCTGAACATCTTCCGCGCTTGACCGAGCGCTTTTATCGGGTCGACCGCAGCCGTTCCCGCGACACCGGGGGCACTGGTCTGGGGCTGGCGATTGTCAAGCACATCGTGCAGCGCCATGGCGCCGAATTGCGCATCGCCAGTACGCCGGGTCTGGGCTCCATTTTTTCCATCGTCTTTCCTGCCAACCGGGTCAGGATGTCGCACCCCGCGCCGCCGGAGCCCGCGCCGTCGCCGGTCGCTGCACCGTCCACAGAATCGCTGCAAAAATAGTGGCGGTCAAGGCCAGCGCCACCGTGCTGGTGCCCCAGAACGTGATCGGCGACGCGATGGCGCCGATGGAACCGATGCCGTGGTACGCCAGCACATAGCCGCCGGTCAGCCCCAGGCCCCACAACAGCACGCAGTACACCAGCAGCGGTGCTACGGTCACGCGATAGCAGCGCAGCACAAAAACACAAAGGGTTTGCACGGCATCGGCCAGATGGTAGGCGGCGACCCAGGCGAGCAGGGCGCCGGCCAGCGCAATCACCGCACGGTCGCGTGCGTAGATTTGCGCGATTTCTCCACGTGCTACAAAAAGCGTAGTGGATAGTACAACGGCCATAAGGGCTACAAGCTTAAAACTCATTCGAATCACGGATCGTGCGCGGTCCGGATCGCCCGCGCCGAGCCAATAACTCACGCGCGCGCTCGCGGCAATGGCGATCGACAGCGGCATCATGTACAGCACGGCGGCCAGATTCGCGGCGATCTGGTGGCTGGCCGCGGCGGCCGTGCCCTGGCGCGCGATGAACAGCGCCATCAGCGTGAACGAGGTGATCTCCACCAAAATCGCCAGGCCGCCGGGAATGCCGAGCCGCGCGAACTCCGCAATGTGTCGCCAGTCGGGCCGCTCCGGCCACTGCCAGATGCGGTAGGGCGCGTAGAAATCCTGGGTGCGCAGCAGCCACAGCGCCAGCGCCAGCATCGCGTAGTTGACGACCAGCGTGGCCCAGGCGCAACCGACCACGCCCTGCGGCGCCAGGCCCAGGCCGCCAAAGGCAAACCAGATCGACAGCGGAATCTTCACGAACAGCGAGCCGATTTGCAGCCAGGTCACGAGTTGCGGCTTGCCCAGGCTCTGGTTCAGCGTGCTGTAGATGCGAAACAGCAGGGTCGGCGCCAGCGCGAGGGCGAGCACGCCCAGGTAGCGTTGCACTTCGCCCTGCAGCGCGGCGGGGACCTCGGTCCAGCGCAGCACCGCGTCTGGCGACAGCAGGGCCGCCATGCCCAGGGCAATGGTGATGACGCACAGGTACAGCGCCTGGCGCAGCGAGCGCCCCACCTCGGCGAGCCGGCGCGCGCCATGTTGCTCGGCCCAGACCGGCAGCAGCGCCTGCATCACGCCCATCAGGGCGACATACACGCTGATGTAGATGGCCGAACCCACCGAGAGTGCTGCCAGCGACGCCTCGGAAAAGCGGCCCGCCACGATGGTGTCGGTCACGCCAAAGGCCATGACGGCCATCTGGCCGACCAGCACGGTCACGGCGTGCCGGATGATGATTTTCAACTCAGACACAAATGCAAACCAGGCCGTGGCGGCACGCCGGTTCCTCGCGCCGTTGGGACCCCGACCGGCGGGCTCTAACGTGCCTCGCGTTTGTACAGCAGGACATTTTCGTCGGCGTCGGACGGGTTGCGAAAGATGCCGCGGAATTTCCATTCCCTGAGATCTACGGATTCATGCAGGACGTTGCGGTATCGGGCATCCACCACGAGCCAGGGGCATTGCGCCTGGCTCGTGGCGTTTCGCAAGGTCAGCCGGCCGTGGTACTGATAGGCGGTGATCTGGGCCCGGCTCAGCCCATAGACCTGGACGCATTCGGGGTGGCCAATGATGCTCACGACTCTTCCCACAAGCGCCTGATAGCTGCGCGCGAAGTCCAGCACCGGCAGCAACAGTGTCATCAGCAGCAACCAGGAGAGGGCGGTGCCGCCGGCCGGCAGAACCAGGCTTTTCCAGATGGCCGCGCGATGCCGGCCCGCGCGCCAGCTGACCAGCCATCCCCATGTAAGGGTCGCCGCCAGCGCAACCAGAAACGCCAGCAGCGAGAAGCTGGGTTTGAACCCGATCGCGAGCCGTTCTACGTTGGCAACGGGTTGTCTGGGAAAGCCGGTTTGCAGCGAGACCCAGATCACCCAGATGATGAGGGCCGAGCCGGTAAAGAAGAGCAGGGTGAACCAGTCGATCAGCGCCGTGACGCTGCGCTTGAGTGTCGGCAGGGCGAAAGCGGCCAGTGTTGCGAGTGCCGGCATCCCCAGCATCAGGGCGCGGTCGGCGGGCTCCAGTACGATCATGGCACCGATCGAAACCAGCAGGAACCACAGCGGCAGGGCCAGATGGCGGCAGGGCCGCAGGCTTGCCAGCTGATGCCGCCAGCGCCAGACGGTCCACAGTGCCAGCGGCCAGGCCGGCCAGGTGAACCAAAGCAGCAGCCGCCCCAGATTGCGCCACGTCACCCAGCGGTTCTCGGGGAGTTCGGCGCGCCAGCGCCAAAGGCCCAGCCACTGCGCCAGCCAGGCGGTCAGCAGAATGACCACGACAATGCCGCCGACCCAGAGCATGTTGCGCCGGCGTTCATCAGCACCTTGGTCTGGCTGGGCCAGGAACAGCAGGGCGCTGCCGGCAGCGAACAGCGTCGCCATCGTTGGCGCACCGCTTGCCACCAGTCCGGCCATGCCGATCGCCAGGCCCAGGGCCGGCCCCACGGTCCGGTACGGGGCCGCCGCCACGGCGTAGAAGGTGAGCGCGGTAAAGCATAGCTGCGTCAGCGCCGGCGTGATTTCGTGCGACAACTGGGCCAGCCCCAGGCACGCGACCAGCGCCAGCAGCCCGCCGTCGGCCATGGCACGCGCGTAGTCGGCGGGCCTGGCTTCGCCGCCGAAGGCGAATGGCACGGGCTGCGCCTGCGGGCTGCGCGCCAGATAGTAAATCCCGTACCAGGTCGCGGTCAGGGTCAGCGACAGCAGAATGATGAACGGAATGCGGGCCGCAAAGGCCGGTGTGATCCAGCCGGGCGCCACCTGCAAGGCCCAGGCGCCCAGCCAGTAGGGCAATGGACCGTCCGTTTCGGGCGGCAAGCCGAGCAACAGCGGATGCAGCCAGCCGCTGGCGCCATGAGCCAGCGCCAGCATGTAGCCGAACGAGGTCATGTCGGCGCTTTTCCACGGCGCGCGGCCGATGAAGCCGGGCAACACATAGGCAGCGCAGAACAACAGCAGCGCGATGCGCGGCAGGCGGCGCACGGCGCCCTGAGCGACGATGGCGGGAGTTGGCTGGTTCACGCAGTGAGGATCGCCATGGAAGAGGCTGGTTCCCTGTGCGTCAAAGCAAAGGGCAGCGCGGTTACCCGGGCTGCCCTGTGGAAGGACGTACAGCAGAAACCCGTGGCCGGACTACTTGGCCGCAGCTTTTCCGAAACGGTTGCGGAAGCGCTCGACGCGGCCACCCATGTTGTCCACCGATTTTTGCGTGCCGGTGTAGAACGGATGCGATTCGCTGGAGGTATCGAGCTTGTACAGCGGCAGTTCGCGGCCATCGTCCATTTTGATGGTTTCCTTCGTGTTCGCGCACGAGCGTGTCACGAACTTGAACCCGTTTGACAGGTCCACGAAGCAGACTTCGCGGTAGCTCGGGTGGATGCCTTCTTTCATGTTCTTTCCTTTTCCGTTGCGACAGCCGCCCGGTGCCTCGCGCAAACCCCTTGCGCAATCCAAAAACCAGGTACTTTTCGCGTTAGCCTTGGATTATCGCATGAAATCCAGGCTTTTTGACCCACAAAACGCCGTTGGACCTCAGCCGCCGCGGCGCATCATGTCGAAGAATTCGACGTTGGACTTGGTGGCCTTCATGTTCTTGAGCATCAGCTCCATCGACTCGATTTCGTCCATGTTGAACAGGAACTGGCGAAGAATGCGGGTTTTTTGCAGGATTTCGGGCGCCAGCAGCAGCTCTTCGCGGCGCGTGCCGCTGCGGTTCAGCTGAATCGCGGGGAATACGCGCTTTTCGTAGAGGCGCCGGTCCAGGTGCAGTTCGGAGTTGCCGGTGCCCTTGAACTCTTCAAAAATCACCTCGTCCATGCGGCTGCCGGTGTCGACCAGCGCCGTCGCGATGATGGTGAGTGACCCGCCTTCTTCCACGTTGCGCGCCGCGCCAAAAAAGCGCTTGGGCCGCTGCAGCGCGTTCGAGTCGACGCCGCCTGAGAGTACCTTGCCACTGGACGGCACCACGTTGTTGTAGGCGCGTGCGAGCCGCGTGATCGAGTCGAGCAGGATCACCACGTCTTTTTTCAGCTCGACCAGGCGCTTGGCGCGTTCGATCACCATCTCCGCCACGTGCACGTGGCGCGCAGCCGGTTCGTCGAAGGTCGAGGCAATCACCTCGCCCTTGACGGAGCGCTGCATCTCGGTCACTTCCTCGGGCCGCTCATCGACCAGCAGCACCATCATGTGCACGTCCGGGTAATTCGCCGCGATGGCGTGCGCGATGTGTTGCATCATCACGGTCTTGCCGCTCTTGGGCGGCGCGACGATCAGCGCGCGCTGGCCGCGCCCGATCGGCGCGATGATGTCGATGATCCGGCCCGTGATGTTCTCGTCGCCCTTGAGGTCGCGCTCCAGCTTCATCTGCTCCTTCGGGAACAGCGGCGTCAGCGCTTCGAACAGCACCTTGTGCTTGTTCTCTTCGGGGCCGCCGCCGTTCACCCTGTCGAGCTTGTTCAGCGCGAAGTAGCGCTCGCCGTCCTTCGGCGTGCGCACCTCGCCCTCGATCATGTCGCCGGTGTGCAGGTTGAAGCGGCGCACCTGGCTGGGGCTGATGTAGATGTCGTCGGTGCTCGCGGTGTAGCTGGTGTCCGGGCTGCGCAAAAAGCCAAAACCGTCGGGCAGGATCTCCAGCACGCCATCGGCAATCACCTGCTCGCCGGCGCGCGCGCGTTTCTTGATGATGGCAAACATCAGCTCCTGTTTGCGCATGCGGCCGGTGTTCTCGATTTCCAGCTCTTCGGCCTGCTTGAGGACTTCAGACACGTGCAGTGCCTTGAGTTCGTTTAAGTGCATTGGGGGACTCCGCTCGGGAGTGTTTGACAAAGTGGGGAATGTGACAGGAGGCTGGGTGCGCCTCGCAAGCCGGGAACTCGAACCGATTCGCCTTGCTGGGCGAATCGGTGAACTGGAAGGATTATGACAGGAAAAATGGCAGCCGAAGCATGGCGCCCCGGCTGCGGGGGGCTCAGGCGAGCTGCTGATCGATGAAGGCGGTCATTTGCGCCTTGCTCATGGCGCCGACCTTGGTGGCCGCGAGCTGTCCGCCCTTGAACACCATCAGCGTGGGGATGCCGCGGATGCCGAACTTGGCCGGAATGTCGCGGTTTTCGTCCACGTTCATCTTGGCGATCTGCAGCTTGCCCTGGTAGGTCGTCGATACCTCATCGAGGATTGGCGCGATCATCTTGCACGGGCCGCACCACTCGGCCCAGTAATCCACCAGTACCGGCTTGTCGGATTTCAGCACGTCGGCTTCGAAACTGGCGTCGGAGATGTGTTTGATGAGTTCACTGGCCATGGCGTATTCCTTGTTGAATGGGAGGTACCGCTAAAGTGGGTGCATTGTGACAGAAAGCAAGCAAAATGACCGGTGACCCGGACTCTATGAACGTGATAGCAAAAAGCCATGAATCAGTGCTATGGCTCGACCCGGCAAGTGGCTTGATCGCCAGGATTGCCGCGGCGATGGGGCGCTGCACGTCGCCCAAGGGGTTGTTTCCCGCGCAAGCCGTGGTGCTGCTGCCGTACGCCCAGCTCATGCCGCTGGCGCAAAAATTATGGTCGCGGGCGGGCCCGGGCGGCTTTGCCCCGCGCTTCGAGACCACCCTGAACTGGGCGCGTACCCTGCAGGGCTTCGTCCCCGGGCCGGACGACATCACGTTTGATGCAGCGCGCGACGGCTTGACCGCGCAGACCCTGCTGGAGCGCGCCGGGCTTGGGGCGCAGCGCGCCGCGCTGGCAGGCCGGCTGGTGCAGTGCGCGCACCAGCTGGCCGCGGCGGCGGGTGCCGTGGCGCCGCAGGAGCGGCCCGCCTGGCTGGCGCGTGCGCGCGCCGTGCTGGCTGCGGGCCAAGACGAGCCGCTGCTGGCGCTGGAAGCGGCGCTGGCGCGCATTGCACTCGAATGGGCGGGCGCTTCGCAATACGCCACCGATGCACTGTTCCAGGCACTCTCGCCCGCGCCTGATCGGGTTGGAGCACCTTCGTGCCTGATCGTGCTGGAGGGCTTTCAACTGGACCCTTTGGCGCAAGCGCTGCAGGCCCGCATGGGCGCGCAGGCCATCTCGATCGCGCTGCAGGCCCAGGCCCCAAGCGGCAGCATCACGCTGCACGCCGCGCGCGACCTGGAGGACGAAGCCCAGCGCGCCGCCGCCTGCGTGCTGCGCCACATCGGGGCGGGCCGCACGCCGGTGGCACTCGCCGCGACCGACCGCGTGCTGACGCGGCGCGTGCGTGCCATGCTGGATGCGCAGGGCATCACGATCCGCGACGAGAACGGCTGGACGCTATCCACCACGCGCGCCGCCGCCCACGTAATGAGCGCGCTGCGCGCCTGCGCCTGGGACGCCAGCAGCGACGCCGTGCTGGACTGGCTGAAGAATGCACCGGCTTTCGTGCAGGGCCAGGTCCTGCAACTGGAAAGGTCGCTCAGGAAGTTGGGTATCCAGAGCTGGCGCGCGTGGAGCGCGTCTGGGTCGATCGCGAACCTGACGCCGCGGGCCGCCGCCGCGTTGACCGCGCTGACCACCGCGGTGAATGACCTGATGCAGACCCTGCGCGCGACCCGTCCGCTACTGCAGTGGCTGCAGGCCCTTGCCGCGCTGCTGCAGGCCAGTGGCCAATGGGACCTGCTGGCGGGCGATGCGGCCGGCGATAAGCTGCTCGCGGTGCTGCGGCTGAATCCGGGCGAGCGGGACACGCTGCAGCAGTCACTGGCGCCCACCGTGTGGGCCAGCCGGCGACTGGGCCTGCCCGAATTCACGGTCTGGGTCAACGACGCGCTGGAAGCCGCCAGCTTCGTGCCCCCTTATCCGCAGCAGGCCGGGGACGAGCAGGTCGTGATCCTGCCGATGCCGCAGCTGCTGGCGCGCCCTTTCGCGGCCGTGGTGCTGCCGGGTTGCGACGAGGTGCGCCTGCCGGCTTCGCCCGAGCCGCCCGGACCCTGGACTGCCGCGCAGCGCCGTGCGCTGGGCCTGCCGGCGCGCGAGGCGCTGGCGCTGGCCGTACGCGCCGCCTGGCGCCAGGCACTGCAGACGCCGCACAGCGATGTGCTGTGGCGCCACAGCGATGACACGGGCGAGCCGCTGCTGCCCAGCCCGCTGGTTCAAGAACTGCTGCTCGATGGGCTCACCCCCACGTCGCTCGATCCGCGCGAGCATCGCGCCGTGCCATCGCACCCCGACCCACGGCCGCTGCCGGTGGCACCTGGCCTTCCGGTGCGGCGCCTGTCAGCCAGCGCCTATGAAGACTTGCGGCGCTGCCCGTACCGATTTTTTGCGCTGCGCCAGCTTGGCCTGCAGGAGGCCGAGGAGCTGGAAGGCGCGGTCGACAAGCGCGACTTTGGCCTGTGGCTGCACGAACTGCTCAAGATCTTCCATGAAGCATTAAAAGAGGCTCCAGCCCCTGACCTTCCTGCGCGGGCAGCTATGCTTGATGTAGCAGCCGGGCAGGCCACCCAACGCATGGGACTCGGCCAGGACGAGTTCCTGCCGTTCGCCGCCGCCTGGCCGCAGGTGCGTGGCGGCTACCTGGACTGGCTCGCCCGACACGAAGCGACTGGCGCTGTGTTTGAGGCGGCGGAGGTCGCACGGGAGCAGCCACTCGGTGAGCTCACGCTGGTCGGGCGGATCGATCGGATCGACCAGTGCGCCGCGCCAGGCCCCGCGAGCAAGGCCGCACAGGCGTTTGTGATCGACTACAAGACCGAGGCGCTGGGCAAATCCCGCGATCGCGTGCGGGAGCCCACCGAAGACACGCAGCTCGCGTTCTACGCCGCGCTGCTGTCGCACGACACGCTGCGCGCCGCCTATGTGAACGTGGGCGAGAAGGGCGCCACCACCACCGTGGAAGAACCCGCCGTGGTGGAGGTGCGTGACGCCCTGATTGCCGGCATCCTGCACGACCTGCAACGCATCGCCGCGGGTGCCGCGCTGCCCGCGCTGGGCGAGGGCTCGGCCTGCGACTTCTGCGCCGCGCGCGGCCTGTGCCGTAAAGACTTCTGGGACGCCGCATGACCAAGCAACATAGCGACGAATTAGCTTACGAACACAACGGCCAGCGCGTCTCCAGCACGGCGTTCTACGCCATCGCCTGCGACCCGCGCCGCAGCGTGGCGGTGGAGGCTTGCGCCGGCGCCGGCAAGACCTGGATGCTGGTGTCGCGCATCGTGCGCGCGCTGCTCGATGGCGCACCGGACGGTGGCCCCGCGCGCGTGCAGCCGCACGAAATCCTCGCCATCACCTTCACCAAAAAAGCTGCTGGCGAGATGCGCCAGCGCCTGACCGAATGGCTCGCCGAGTTTGCGCGCGCGACCCCGGAACAACTCGAGCAGGAACTGGTGCAGCGCGGTGTCGATCCCGCGGCCGCGCGGCGCTCTGCCGGCGCGCTGAAGAACGTGTACGCCGGCGTGCTGGCCAGCGGGCGGCCGGTGCAGATCCGCACCTTTCACAGCTGGTTCGCGGCCTTGCTGGGCAGCGCGCCGCTGGCGGTGCTGCAGGCGCTCGGCCTGCCTGCCAGCTACGAGCTGCTGGAAGACGATGCGCAGGCGGTCAGCGCGGTCTGGCCGCGCTTTTACAAGGCCCTCACGGAGCGGCCCGAGGCGCATGACGATTACTTTGCGGCCGTGGCCGCGCACGGCCGGTTCCAGACCGAAAAGGCCCTGACCGCAGCACTGGCACGCCGCGTGGAGTTTGATCTGGCCGATGCGCGCGGTGTGGTGGACGCCTCCATCCCGCGCTTCGACTCGTTCTTCCCCGATTTCACCGGCCTGGGCGAGCCCGAAGATCTGCTCGCCCAGCCCGCGCAGCGCCATCAGTTGCAGGCGGCCGCGCAGGCGCTGGGCCGCGCCAGCGCGCCGACCTTCTCGGCCAAGGGTGCGGAGCTGGAGCAGGCGGTGACCCAGGGCGACATGCAGGCCACCGCCGCGGCTCTGCTCACGCAAAAAGGCGAGCCGCGCAAGTTCAACGACAAGCTGGCGGGCATCGAGCACGTGCGCGCCGCGCAGCAACTGCTGCTGATCGTGGCGCAGGCGCGCACGCAACACGACGCCTGGCTGCACCAGCAGCGCATGGCGCGCCTCACGCGCATCCTGTGCAAAGAGTTCGCGGCGCTCAAGTTGGCGCGCGGCTGGATCGACATGAACGACGTCGAGCGCGCCGCGCAGTTCATGCTCTCCAGCCCGGTGCTCAGCGGCTGGGTGCAGGAGCGGTTGGACGCGCGCATCAAGCACCTGCTGATCGACGAATTCCAGGACACGAATCCGCTGCAGTGGCAGGCGCTCAGCAACTGGCTCAGCGGCTACGCGGGGGCCGGCGGCCAGGCGCCCAGCGTCTTTATCGTGGGCGACCCGAAGCAGAGTATCTACCGCTTCCGGCGCGCCGAGCCGCAGGTGTTCCGGGCGGCACAGGTGTTTGTCGTGGACGGCCTGGGTGGCGACCGGCTCAGCTGCGACCACACGCGGCGCAACGCACCGCAGGTGCTCGCCGTGGTGAACCAGGTGATGGCGGCCGCGCAGGAGGCTCGTGAATACGAGGGCTTCCGGGCGCACAGCACCGCATCGAGCGACGTGGGCGCGGTGCTCAGGCTGCCGCAGATCCCGCGTCCGGGCAAGATGGAAGCAACGGCGCAAAATGCCGACACCCTGGCGTGGCGCGACAGCCTCACCACGCCGCGCGAACTGCCCGAGGAAACCCTGCGCACGCTCGAGTGCCGCCAGGCCGCGCACTGGCTCGGGCAGCAACTGGCGGGCGGCCTGCAGCCGCAGCACATCATGGTGCTGGCGCGCAAACGCGACCGGCTCGCGGTGATGCAGGAAGAGCTGCGCGCGCTGCACATCCCGAGCCAGCAGCCAGAAAAGACCGACCTGGCCGAGGCGCCCGAGGTGCGCGACATCGTGGCGCTGCTCGACGCGCTGGTGTCGCCCTCGCACGATCTGTCAATGGCGCAGGCACTCAAGTCGCCGCTGTTTGGCCTCTGCGATGCCGAGCTGGTGCAGATCGCCACACTGCAGCGGCAGATCCGCGCCGATGCACCAGCAGGATCGCCGGGCATCAGCTGGTTCGAGTTACTACTAAAAACAGAGCTGAAGGCGCCCAATGGACAAGGGCTTGCGGCCGTTTTGATGCAATGGAAGGGCTGGGTTGACACCCTGCCGCCGCACGATGCGCTGGACCGCATCTATGCCGACGGCGACGTGCTGGCGCGCTTTTGCGCCGCCACGCCGGCCGCGCTGCAGGGCAGCGTGCTGGCGAACCTGCGCGCCGTGCTGGCGGCCGCGCTCGATCTGGGCGGCGGCGCCCGCTACGCCACGCCGTATGCGCTGGTGCGTGCATTGAAGGCCGGTGGCGTGAAGGCGCCCGCGCGGGCCGACGCGAATGCCGTGCGCCTGCTCACCGTACACGGCGCCAAGGGGCTGGAGGCGCCGCTGGTGCTGCTGCTCGACACCGATGCGCCCGAGCCCGCCGCGCAGACCATGGGTGTGCTGCTGGACTGGCCGGGCGAGGCGCCAGCGCCGCGCAGCTTCATGTTTCTGGCGAGCGAAACCAGTCCGCCGCCGAGCGCCGTGGCCGCGCTGCAGGCCGAGAACACGGCCCGCGCGCGCGAAGAACTGAACGGCCTGTACGTGGCCATGACGCGCGCGCGCCAGCGGCTCGTGCTGTCGTCGCTGGAACCGCGAAACGCGAATGCCGGCAGCTGGTGGCAACGCCTGCAGGCGTTGGCCACACCGGTGCACGCGCCCGCCGGCGCGTCGCCCGGTGCCCTCAGTGTGCCGGACGCTGCGCCATTTTTGTTGCCAATACTGCCTCCAGCCCTTATGCAGTATGCGCAGTCAGCTATTAAAACGGAAACGATCGAGGCGCCAACGTTAACGCCCTCACCCGAATCGCTGATCGGCCAGGCGATGCACCGCCTGCTCGAATGGGCGCCGCTCGGCGCCACCGGGTCCAGCGTCACGCAGATTCAGTCGGTCGCGCGCGAGTTCGCGCTGGACGCGGCGCAGGCGCAGCAGGCCGAGCAGATGGCGCAGCGCATCCTGCGCGGCGAAGGCGCCTGGGCCTGGAGTCTGGACGCCATCGTCTGGCACGGCAACGAAGTGGCGCTGTCGTATCAGGGCGCCAGCCTGCGGCTCGACCGCCTCGTGCGCCGCAGGGACGTGCCCGAGTGGTGGGTGCTGGATTACAAATCGGCGGCGCAGCCGCAGAGCCAGGCCGAGCCGCTGGCGCAGCTGCAAACCTACCGTGCCGCCGTGCAGGCCATCTACCCCGATGCCACGGTCCGGGCCGCCTTCCTGACCGCGCAAGGCACACTCAGGGAAGTTACAAGGTTGGATTGAATGAAAAAAGCAGTGGTAGTGGGCGGCGGCCCGGCCGGTTTGATGGCCGCCGAAGTGTTGGCGGGCGCGGGCGTCGAGGTGCATGTGTATGACGCGATGGCCTCGGTCGGGCGCAAGTTTTTGCTGGCCGGCAAGGGCGGGCTGAACCTCACGCATTCCGAGCCGCCCGAACTGTTTGTCACGCGCTACGCGGCGCGCCAGCCGCAGATCGAGCCGCTGTTAAAAACCTTCGGCGCCGCCGAACTGCGCGACTGGGCCAAGGCGCTCGGCGTGGACACCTTTGTCGGCACCTCGGGCCGCGTCTTCCCCAAGGACCTCAAGGCCGCGCCGCTGCTGCGCGCCTGGCTGCACCGGCTGCGGGCGGCGGGCGTGCAATTCCATATGCGGCATCGCTGGACCGGCTGGAGCGATCAAGGCGATCCACGTACCTTGACCTTTGCCACGCCGCAGGACCCGAACCCGGTGAGCGTGCAGGCCGACGCCGTCGTGCTCGCGCTGGGCGGCGCCAGCTGGGCGCGGCTGGGCTCGGACGGCGCGTGGGTCAATCTGCTCGGCGCGCGCGGCATCAATATCGCGCCCCTGCAGCCCGCCAACTGCGGCTTCAACGTGGCAAGTGCCGAGCGCGCCGGATGGACGGAGCATTTCAAAACCCGCTTCGCGGGCCAGCCCTTCAAGTCGGTGGCCATCGCCTTCACCGACTCGCAAGGCCGCAGTTTCCACCGCAAGGGCGAATTCGTCGCCACCGACACGGGCGTGGAAGGCAGCCTGATCTACGCGGCGTCCAGCCTGCTGCGCGACGAGATCGCGGCGCACGGCAGCGCCACCTTCCAGCTCGATCTGCTGCCCGACAAAACGCCCGAGCGCGTGCTGGCCGAGGTCGCGCATCCGCGCGGCTCGCGCACGCTCTCCAGCCACCTCAAAAGCCGCCTCGGCCTGGACGGCATCAAGGCCAGCATCCTGCACGAGCTGCTGGATAAGGAAGACCTGGCGCAGCCTGCCCGGCTGGCAGAGGCCATCAAGGCCCTGCCGATCCGCCTGGTCGCCGCCCGGCCGATCATTGAAGCCATCAGCACCGCCGGCGGCGTACCGTTCGAGGCGCTGGACGAACATTTGATGCTGACGCAACTGCCTGGCGTGTTCTGCGCTGGCGAAATGCTGGATTGGGAGGCACCGACGGGGGGCTATTTGATAACAGCCTGCCTGGCGACCGGGAAGCGGGCGGGGGAGGGAGTGTTGCGCTGGAGCGGAGACGAGAATGGACGATTGAGCCTTTAACGATCAGCGGTGAAGGAGTCGTTCAAAAAAACGCAAAAATTCCGTGCATCCACTCTCGCCGCAGCGGGGCGATATTCATGTCGGCTTATCTTGGCGGCGGCATCTCGCAACCGCATCAGCGGACATCTGGCTGTTGAGGTGTTCGCAGATTATTTTTATTGCCGTATTCTGGTTTTCCTGGCTGGAAAGCGTGTGGTCTGCGTTTTCCATGACGGCCATCCGGAAGTTCGGGAATTTGCGCATGCGGCGACCCATCTTCCCCAAATGGAATTCGATGAATGTGCGCGCGTGATCTTGGTGGCCAACGAGGACGAGTGTGTCGGTCCCGCGAGTGGCCAAGCGTTTGAATTTGATCAACAGGCTGTTTTTGTCCGGAGTGGCTTGCACCAGTTGATGAATGGCGCGCCAGAGTCTGGTTGCCATTAACATCAAAAAATATCCTGCAATGCCGCGTACGTTCACCTGGCCGCGCAACACTCTCAGATAGACGGTGGGGGTCCGCAGTGCGCGGTGATAAAAATAAGTGGGCTTGTATTCAATGGACGCCCCCACGAGTTTGTCGCCGCCGGTATTTTCTTCTTCTGGTTTTCCCTCAAGGCGCAGCGAATTCAACAGAATTTGCCTCGTCACGCGCGTATCCGCCCATGCCGCCTGAAATGCGATTGCAGAGCCCGAGCAGATGCCCATGACGGTGAAATTCCCGAATCCTCGAGCAGCAAGACAATCAATTGCAGCTCGTACATCCGCTGTGTGATCAATTGAATAGAGGCTCGTCAGGTCGCATGCCGAAAGACATGCGCGTGTGCGGCTGTCGCCGATGCCTGTCACGTCGAGACGGAGTGTGCGATAACCCGATGCCGCCCACGATCGGGCCATGTTGACGTAGAGACGGCCGGGCCCGATATGACAATGGCCCCCGACGTTGAGCATCAACATGACGGCTTCCGATCGCCGGTCGTCGGTTGCGTTGCCAACAGGTTCCGTCAATATTCCAAACAGGGACTGCCCAGGGCCGAACGTTAGCGGAATCTCACGCACCGCGCTGGAGACTGCGTGGGCTGTCGCAGGAGGCCGTTGCAGGGGCGCAGCCGGCGGGGCGTCTCCAGCGGGTGCCATGGCGGTACAGTACCAATCGACTATATGGTCGAGCGTGGCGCGTTCGACCATAGCCTCGTGAGGATCACGCATCATGCCGGCATAGCCCGGCCAAGCCTCGAAAGCGGCGTCCACGCCCATTTCTCGGTATCTGGAGGGCAATGGGTCTTCGCCAGAAGGCATGTCGTCCCGGCCGATCACCATGACGCGCTTGGCCGGCGGCGCAGCAAGACGCTGACAGTCCAGCGTGCTCAGACCCTCAAGCGTTTCGACGGTGTACAGATAGCCAAATGCCTCGATGTCATCAGGCGCGAGGTTGCTTTCCTGTCCTTTGCGGCTGACGCTGGCGGCGCGCAGTTCGCGCGAAAATGCCCGTCCGGTAAGGCAGGGAGCCCACATGACGAGGCTCTCAACGTCCCCCAACCCGGACGCAGCATGCGCAGCGAGCGTTGCACCCATGCGCACGCCAAACAGTGAAATGCTCGAGACCCCCGTCAACTGTTTCAACTTCTGGATGGCGAACCGTATGCTGTCGATCCAGGCGCGCACACGACCGGTGTCGGCATCGCCGCCGGCGGAATCGCCCGTTCCGTGATAGTCGAAGCGCAGCACGTCGAACCCCGCATGGGCCAGGCGCTCCGCCAGCTGCGTGTAGATTTCGTAGGTGCAATTCGCCTCGTAGCCGATGGGGCGGCACAGCACGATGCCCTCGCCGCGCCGCGGCGCGCTCGCGGGATGAAGCCATCCAAAACACCAGGCGTCCACTGGCCCGAACACGACGGGGATTGCGGCCATTGCTGGCTGTCCTGTCAAATCCAATGTTTCTTCCTCCCCGCTACGGCACTGGTCTCAATGTCCGTGTTCATCCTGCGATCTCAATTCGAGCCCCTTGAGACGAATTGACCGCATGTACAAAGCCTGCAAACGAATGCGGTCCCGCTGCTCGCAGCATGACGCGTGTCTCCGAGTGAGGTGCCATATGGAAGTACTCGTCCGACGCCTGAAAACCGCGCACATCGAAATGCACGGCCTGGGCCAACTGCTTCGTGCGCACGGTCAATTCCGCCGTATGGTCGTCCACCATTCTGGCTTGCGCGCTCAGGCCGACGCCCTGACCCGATCGGATACCCTCGTCACCGGGGAAGAAAAATGTCTGTGCGAGTTGATTTCCGTCAAGATCTCGCAGTGTGGCGACGATCGCGTGGCAAGACATCGGCCCGAACCGATATGCATACGTCAGGTCCATGAAATGCCCGAACAGATCGAGACCCGCCAGGGTCCGGGCGGTGTGCGCCGGCATGTCCAAATTCCTTTTACCGGTGGCAACGAGCACGTCGCCGTCGCGCCAGGCCGTCACTTCCAATTCCAGGTGCCGTGGCTCGGCGCGCTCATTGATGATGTGCGCAAACAGGCCGTTCACGCCTTCGTCGGAGAGCAGCACGTTGAGCGGCTGTAGTGCCCGTTTGACATAGTGGTAGCAGGCTTTGGGCGCACCGGCGTCGTCAACCAGTCCCCAGCCCGCACCAGCCCACAGATCGCGCAAAAACAAGACGAGGGCCCCCCGGCACACCGAGGCCGGGCGGCGCCATTGCGCAAAGCTGGTCGCCATGACTTCGCCCGTGACGATGCGGGCCAGGGCCACGTATCTTTCGTGGTCCGAATAGCGCAACTTTTGCGGGTTGATCTTGAAGAACGACTCGAGATAATGATCCCGTACGTCGTCGAAATCCCAACCCGCACCCAGGTCGCGCGGCGACCGTGACTTCCACCCCGCATGATGTACCCGCGTCGCGAGACCGCCGGGCATGCGCTCCAGAGCACTTTGCCCCGGAATATTCGCAAACGCGAGGCATTCGGTTGCGAATTTGAGTTCGGAACTGCGCGCGTCGTCGGGAGGCCGCAAATAGGCGCCAACCCCGTAGTAGGACGTGGTGCCGTGATTCGCCTGATGCGGGAACGAGCCGCCATGGGCGCTGGACGGCCAGTAGGGTACATCCGGCATGATTTCGGTACAGAGCCGGGCCAGTGTTTCATCAAACAGGGGTGATTGCCAGGCATCGCGTGGCGCACCCCACATCGCAGCCTGCTGCTCCACTTCACTGTTGCCGCACAGCAGGGCCACGCAAGCGTGTGGCCGTATGCGCCGCAGCTGCTGGCGCACTTCGAGCGAGACGGACTCCATGAACGCGGGGTCGTCGGCCGGGTAGTCCATGTTGGCGAACATGAAATCCTGCCAGACCAGAATGCCCAGCTCGTCGCAGGCGTCAAAGAAGTGCTCATCTTCATACGCCATGGTTCCTGCGACGCGCAGCATGTTCATGCCGGCGTCACGCGCCTGCACCACGGCCGCACGGATGTCAGCCGCATTGGCGCGCAAGGTCACGGGATCGAGCGGAGTCCAGCAGGCCCCCCGGCAGAAAACGGGAACGCCGTTCACGCTGAGTGAGAAATTCCCGCCGCTTGTGTCCAGGACGATGGTGCGAAACCCCACCTGACCCAGATCTACTGCGATGTCTTGTTCGGCGCCGGCCAGACGAATCCGCAAACTGGCCTGGTACAGGGCAGGTTCGCCGTGAGTATGAGGCCACCACAATTCCACATCGTCGATCCGCAGCTCGCCCAAAAAATGACCCTCGTCGTCAGCGTTGCCTGTCGGGCGTGCCAACGGATGCGCGATGGCGCGATGGCCGCGGGTGAGTTGCAATTGCACTGATTCGATCGCCGTATCGGGGAGCACCGGCACAGTGCACTGCACGATCCCGGTTGTGCCCTGGACCTGCGTGGTGAGCGTCGGATTCGCGATGTCGACGGGGCCGCGCCGCTCCAGCCAGACGTCCCGCCAAGGGCCTACCACGGCCGCGGGCGGCGACCAGCCCGGCGTGCGGCCCAGCAGCGTCGTGCGAAACCAGCGCAATTGCTGGTGCTCTACCATTGGCGCGCGCCAGCGCGGTCGTTTGCGCCGCATCGCCAACTGGAGATCCAGCGCGCTGAAGCGGATCAGCAACTGGTTGCCGGTCGCCTTGAGGATGTCGCTGACGTCGACCTCGTGCGCCACGAACATATTGGTGCTGGTCAGCAACTCCGTGCCGTTTAGCCAGACTCGAGCCAGCGTGGCCAGTCCGTCGAAGCCCAGAATGCCGCGCACCCGTCCAGTTTCAGGCGGCGCGTCGAACGCCAGCCTGTACCACCATTCTTCTGCGTCGAAGCCCCTGACGGGCCCGTCCAGAGACCATTGCTTCAGTTCTCGCAGGGCTCCCGCGACGGGCATCAGTTCGCGCAGGGGTAGCCAGGAGGCGCCTTCGGTCGGGAAGTGCGGCTCGGCAGGGTCTGCCGGTGCGCGGCAGATGGACCAATTGGCGAGCAACAACCGGCGGCGGTCTCGGCCGGCGCCAGCCAGCGGGTCAGTCATGATCAACCGGCCATCAGTTCACTGAGCGCCGAGCGTATGGACTGAATGCTGGTGAACACGTTCCGTTTCAGCATGTGATCGGGGAACTCGACGTCGAACGCGCCCTCCAGCGCCAGCATCACGTTCACGCTGGCGTGCGAGGTCATGCCGGACTGGTACAGATCGGCGCTGTTGTCCAGAGCATTCGAGTCGACATTCAGGCGTCCGTAATCGCGCAGGACTGCCCGGATTTGCGTTTCAGCCTCGTCTGCAATATTCATTCTTGTGCTCTCATGAAAGTGAATCAAATTCCGGTGGGTTGTCGGCCTGTGCGAATACCACGCTGACCATGGCGCCCGCGTAGTCTCCATCGTGACTCATGCTCACCAGGACCTGAGTGACGCCCATGGCGCGAGCCAGTTGGGCCACACGACCGTGCAGGACGATTTCGCAATCACCGTCGTGCAGTTTTCGAACCTCGATTTCGCGCCACCCGATACCGGCCTCGCTCAATTTGAGCGCCTTGATGACCGCCTCCTTGGCTGCGAATCGTGCCGCCAGCCGCTGCGCGCACATGCCCTCACCAAGGTGGGCATAGTTCAGTTCGCCGATGGTGAAAAATCGCTGCTTGAACGAATCGCCGAAATGGCTGATCGACTCCTCAATCCGACTTATTTGTACCAAATCGTAACCCAACCTCCCGCCGGGCGACAGAGGAAAAGAACGGTCCGAGGGCAGATCCTGGCTATACATGTGGTTTACATTTTAAGATTGACTTTGAGCTTGAGTCGGAATAGTTACGTCAAATTAGTCCGATGGGGCTAGTAACCGGCGGCGGTGTATCAATCGGTGTGTTCGGGCTCTACCATATGTGGTTACTGCTGCAGCATGCGCACGAGCATTCAGGGAGGGACCAGGGGTATGGATTCACGCACAGGGCGGGTCGATCAGAGCTTTGAGCTTTTGGTCAAGGCGGTTCGCCGCGTGGCGACCGAAGTCGCAGCGGGGCACGCAGCGGATGTCGACAGCAAGGCCCGCTTCCCGACCGAGACGGTCGCGGCCTTGCGCGAGGCGGGCGTGCTATCGGCGGCCGTGCCACGGGACTTGGGTGGCGCGGGCTGCAGCATGGTGGAAATGGCGCAGCTGTGCTCCACCCTGGCGCAGGCCTGCGGCTCCAGTGGCATGGTGCTGGCCATGCATTACATCCAGGTCGGCTGTATTGCGCGCCACGGCTTAGAGAGCGCTTTTTTCCGGGCTTATCTGCGCGAACTGGTGCAGCACCAGTATTTGCTGGCGTCGATGACATCCGAGGTGGGGACCTACGGTGACACCCGCTCGAGCGTTTGCGCCGTTGAGCGTTCGAACGGGCGGTTTGTGCTCAACAAGGATGCCACCACGGGCTCCTACTGTCAGCACGCGGACGCCATTCTGGTGACCTGCCGCCGTGACAAGGAAGCCGCTGCAAGTGATCAGGTGCTGGTTCTTGTCAGGCGCGAAGATTACACGCTGAAGCAAACCACCAGCTGGGACACGCTTGGCATGCGTGGCACCTGCAGTCCGGGCTTTCATCTGGAATCATCGGGCGCTGACGAGCAAATTGTGCCGGGCGCTTTCGCCGACAGTTCGGCCCAGACCATGGTGCCTTACTCCCACATTCTTTGGGCATCCCTTTGGTGGGGTATTGCGGCCGATGCCGTGGGCAAGGCAGCCAATTTTGTGCGGGGTCAGGCGCGGCACAACCCCGGATCTGTCCCGCCCACCGCAACCCGGCTGGCCGAAGTTTCCGTGCAACTGCAAGCCATGAAGCAAAACTGGCAGTCGGCGGCTCAGGATTTTGATGCGCTGGGCGAGGGCGAGGCTGGCCGGGAGGCACTCTCCACCATCGGATGGGCATTGCGGCTGAATAACCTGAAGATGTCCTGCTCGGAGGCCGTGCCGCAGATTGTTCATCGCGCACTGCAGATTGTCGGCATTCTGGGATACAAGAATGACAGCCCCTTCAGCCTCGGGCGCCAATACCGCGATTCCTTGTCGGCGTCGCTGATGATTTCGAACGATCGAATCGCCGCGAAAAGCGCATCCATGTTGCTGGTTTTCAAGGACACGCCATGACGATGACCTACGACATTGATTCCTTTTATGCTGGCCTGGTAGAGCATGGCTTGATCATTCCCACGGGGGTCAAGGGAGGGTACGGCCGAGGTGCCGTTTTCGAGGATATCCTGCGGCGCTTCGACGATCTGGTGGGCCGGATATCCGAACCTGATGGCGCCGAGGAAGTGCTGTTTCCACCTATCCTGCCGCGTGCCCTGCTGGATGAAGTGACCTACATGACCCGGTTCCCGCAACTGGCAGGGTCGGTGCACAGTTTCTTCGGCAATGAGGCCAAGGCAAGGGAGTTATCGGCCCGGGTCAATGACGGCGAGCGCTGGGAAGACCTGCTCGACATGACTGAAGTCATGCTCGCGCCGGCGGCCTGTTATCCGGTTTACCCGACCTTCAGCGGCCTGTTGCCCGCGCCGGGACGCCTGCTGACATTGCTGGGGTGGGTGTATCGCCATGAGCCGTCGGATGAACCCACGCGGCTGCAGTCGTTTCGCATGCGCGAATTCATCCGCATGGGACGGCCTGATGATGTCGTAGCCTGGCGTGATGCGTGGTTGCAGCGTGGGCTGGCGCTGCTGAAGGGATTGGGCCTGCAAGCGCAAAGCGATCTCGCGGCAGATCCATTTTTCGGGCGGGCCGGCAAGATGCTGGCGGCAAATCAACTGGACCAGCGCCTGAAGTTTGAAATCCTGGTTCCGGTCATTTCGCTGGACAAACCCACCGCGATTTGCTCATTCAATTGGCATCAGGATTACTTCACCTCCAAGTTCCGGATTCGCAATGCCGATGAATCCGTCGCGCATACCGCCTGCCTCGGTTTCGGCATGGAGCGCGTGACGCTGGCGCTCATCAAGACACACGGTTTCGACCCCGAGCGCTGGCCCGCCGACGTGCGCGCGCAGCTTTGGCCGTGAGCCGTATCGACGTCCTGCCCGGTCTGGCCGCGAACGGGTATCAGCGACACCGCCTGCACGGTGAGGAAGCCGTCTGGACCGAGAAAAACTGCTACGGAGACATCTGGATCGAACTGCTCCATGCGCTCGGGCAGGAACCGCTTGCGATGCTGCCATTTACCGTCGCCGTGGATTTCGAGGACGATCAATGGACATTCTTCAAACCGTCGCACGAGGAACTGTACGAACTGTATGGCGTCGATGTTCAGGAACTGACGGTTTGGCGCCCCTTGATCGACCATGCCGTGGAGCATCTGAGTGCCGGCAAATTGATCAGCACCGAGGCCGATGCATTCTGGCTGCCCGATACCGCGGGCACCGACTACCGGAACAAGCACACCAAGACCACGATCGTGCTCGCCAGCCTGGATCTGCGGGCGCGCCGGTTGGGCTATTTTCACAACGCCGGCTACTTTGAGCTCGCGGATGAAGACTTCGCACAGCTGTTTCGGATAGGCGCCGACCCGGATCCGGCTTTTTTGCCGTTGTTCGCGGAACTGGTCCGTATCGACAAAATTCGAAGGCGCCCTCCGGCGGAGTTGGCCACCTGTTCGTTCGAACTGCTTCGGCGCCACTTTGAGCGGCGACCCGGAACCAACCCATTGCGGCGGTTTGGGGAGCGTTTTGCGCGGGATTTGCCCGAGCTGCAGGCCAGCGGCCTGCTTCACTACCACGCATGGGCCTTTGCGACCATCCGGCAGGCGGGCGCGGCCTTTGACCTGGCTGCGGCCAACCTGCGCTGGCAAGCGGGGTTCGGTCACGCTGATTTGGCGGCTGTCGCTGACTGCTTCGACATCATTGCCCAGGGCAACAAGGCCCTCATTCTCAAGGGCGCCCGCGCCGTCAACTCGGGGCGTCCGCTGGATGCAGTGCCACTGTTCTCGGAGATGGAGCAGGCTTGGGATCGTGGCATGAACCTCCTGGCGGATGGTTTGTCCCGGCCGGGTTTGTAGCGGGGCCGCTGTGCGTTCGCGATCGCCCGAGTGGGCGCCGCTCGTTGCGCATCCAGAAATACCGGCTGGACTATTGGAGGCAAAAAGAGCAGCTTGAGCTGCTCTTTTTGCCAATGAGGGTGACGAGCCTTGACCCCGGCACTGACTCCACAGTTAGGGCTGCTTGGTTCCCCACCTGACCCGGTTGGCCGCTTTACCATGCGGGAAGGCCCGTCACCGCTGATTGTAGGCGATCGGTGCGCCGGCCCGCGTGCCAGTTACCCCTTCAACGGCAACATGCGTCGCAAGGTGTTGTCGCGCTGGATGTAGTGGTGAAAAAGCGCCGCCGCCGCGTGCAGGCCGATCAGGAAGTAGCCGATGGTGGCGATGGTTTCGTGGATGTTCTTGATCTGCTTGGCCAGCCCCTTGTCCTCTGACAGCAGATCGGGCAGCGTCAGGCCAAAGAAGGGGATGGGCTTGCCCTGCGCGCTCAGGGTCAGCCAGCCGAGCAGCGGCATGCCGATCATGAACACGTAGAGTGCCACATGCATGGCCTCGCCGGCCAGTGCCTGCCACCGGGGCGGTTCGGGCGCGATGGGCGGCGTGCTACCCACCAGCCGTGCGAGCAGGCGCAGCCAGACCAGCGCAAACACGCTCAGGCCCAGCATGTAGTGCCAGGTCTTGAGACCATCGTGGGCAGCGCTGCCTTTGGGGAAAAAGTCATCAATATCCATGCAGACATACACCGCGACGATCAGCACCAGCATGAGCCAGTGCAACCCGATGCTGGCGGCGCTATAGCGTTTGGAGAAGGCTTGAATCATGGCGATCCCAATGCGGACTTCGGAGTCGACATCATAGGTGGCGAACCCGCTGGCGCGCTTGATTGGAGTCAAGTAATTAGAATCAAGTGATGTCCTACCTCGTGCTCGCCCGCAAGTACCGCCCCAAGACGTTCACGGAACTGGTGGGGCAGGCGCATGTGGTGCAGGCGCTCACGAACGCGCTGACCACGCAGCGGCTGCACCATGCCTACCTGTTCACCGGTACGCGCGGTGTGGGCAAGACCACGGTGTCGCGGATCCTGGCCAAGTCGCTCAACTGCCTGGGCCCGGACGGCAATGGTGGAATCACCGCCAGCCCTTGCGGGGTCTGCCAGGCATGCACTGATATTGATAGCGGCCGGTTTGTCGACTACACCGAACTCGACGCCGCCTCCAACCGCGGCGTGGACGAGGTGCAGGCCCTGCTGGAGCAGGCGGTGTACAAGCCGGTGCAGGGCCGCTTCAAGGTGTTCATGATCGACGAGGTGCATATGCTCACCGGGCACGCGTTCAACGCGATGCTCAAGACGCTGGAAGAGCCGCCCGAGTACCTGAAGTTCGTGCTGGCCACGACCGACCCGCAGAAGGTGCCGGTGACCGTGCTCTCGCGCTGCCTGCAGTTCAACCTGCGTCCGCTGCCGCCCGAGACGATGCTGGAGCACCTGAACCACGTGTTGCAGGCTGAGGGCGTGCCGGCCGACGCGCCGGCGCTGCGCCTGCTGGCGCGCGCGGCGCGCGGCTCGATGCGCGATGCGCTGTCGCTCACTGACCAGGCGATTGCCTTTGGCAGCGGCAAACTCGAAGAGGCTGCGGTGCGCCTGATGCTGGGCAGCGTGGATAGCCGCTACGTGCTGCGCCTGATCGAGGCGCTGGCGCGCGGCGACGGCAAGGCGGTGGTGGAAACCTGCGACGAATTGCGCCTGCACGGCCTCTCCGCGGCCTCCACGCTGGAGGACATGAGCATGCTGTTGCAGCGCATGGCGGTGCTGCAGGCGGTGCCGGGAGCAGCGGACGAATCTTCCGACGTGGGCGACCCCGATGCGCCCGAGGCCGCTCGCCTGGCCGCGTTGATGCCGCCCGACGAGACGCAGTTGCTCTACAGCATGTGCCTGCATGGCCGCGCGGAGTTGGGTCTGGCGCCCGACGAGTACGCGGCGCTGACCATGGTGCTGCTGCGGCTACTGGCGTTCAAGCCCACGGCAAGCGCAGGCCGTGTTGCGCCGGTGCCCGGCGCACCGGCGGAAAAAAAAAGCCTGATTGAGCCCGTGGCGGCGGCGCCGGTTTGCCCCGAGGTGCCGGCGTCTGCGCCCTTCAACCGCGATCCGGCACCATCCAGCGGCCATGTCCTGCCCGTTGTCGTGCCGCCGGATTCTTCATCAAATGGCGCCCAGACCGTTGCTGAAAAAGAACAACATGCTACAAAAATAGTAGCGATACCGGTTCGCGTGCAGGCCGAACCCGGTGCGCGCATGCAATTGCGCGAGGAAGGTGGCGTGCCGGCTGCCATGGGCCCGGCCGGCTTTACCAGCACGCAGGAGGGCGACTTCTGGCACGCCACGGTACAGCAGCTGATTGCCGATGAGGCCATTACGGCGCTGGTGCGCGAACTGGCGCTGCAGTCGCAACTGGTGGCGCGCGACGGCAACCACTGGATGCTGCGCGTGGAGCGCGAATCGCTGAACCAGCCGGCCAGCCGCGAGCGCCTGCGCACCGCGCTGGGCGCGGCCGGTCATGCGGCGACGATCAGCGTGGAAGTTGGCATGGTCAGTGACAGTCCGGCGCGGCGCAACGCGGCGGCGGCGCTGGAGAAGCAGCGTGTCGCCGAGGCAATCATTCTGGGCGATCCACTGGTGCAATCCATGATGCGTGACTTTGGCGCGAAAATCGTGCCCGGCAGCATCAAGCCTCTTTGATCCATTTTCATCAGCCTACTTACCGCAGGAACAAACATGTTTAACAAAGGACAACTCGCCGGCCTCATGAAACAGGCGCAGGCCATGCAGGACAACCTGAAAAAGGCACAGGACGAGCTCGCTTCCATTGAAGTCACCGCCGAATCGGGCGCGGGCCTGGTCAAGGTCACCATGACCTGCAAGCACGACGTCAAGCGCATCACGATCGACCCCAGCCTGCTGGGCGACGACAAGGACATGCTCGAAGACCTCGTGGCGGCCGCCTTCAACGCGGCGGTGCGCAGGGCCGAGGAAACCTCGCAGGAAAAGATGGGCAAACTCACCGCCGGCATGCCGGGCCTGCCCGGGGGCATGAAATTCCCGTTCTGATGCGGCGTACCCTCGCCACGGTCGCCGCCGCCATGTTGATGCTGGCCTGCGGCAACGCATGCGCGGCGCTGCCGGCCGTGCCGGTGTACCGGGAGTTCAAGGACTGGATCGTGGGCTGCGACAACCAGCGCACTTGCGTTGCCAAGTCGGCGGTTCCCGATGAATCCGATGCCGACACGCTCAAATTCAGGCGCACGGCTGGTGCCGCGGGCGCGCTGACAGCTTCGATCGCGGCCGACGATGCAATCGACACGTCGTCCTTTCGACTGGACGGGAAGCCGCTGGCGGTGAGCCTGCACTGGATGGCCGACGCAGACATCGGTGGGTACCGGCTGGGAGGCGATGGGGCGCTGGCCCTGGCGCGCAGTCTTGCCGCCGGCAGCATGCTGCAAACGTCCCGTGGCAATAGCCCGCCGCCGGTTTCCCTGCGCGGCCTGTCCGCGGCATTGCTTTTCATCGACGACGTGCAGGGCCGCGTGGGCAACCAGACCGCGTTGCTGCGCGCGGGCAGCGGCGCCGCTTCGGCGGTCCCGGCAGCCCCCGCCTTGCCGGTGCTGCGTGCGGCGCCCGTGCCGCCGCCTCTGCCCAATGCGCAGGCGTTGGCCCATGCGGTGCGGGCAAGTCACGCCGCGCTGCTGAAGCAGCACTGTGATCCGGATCTGCAGGACTTCAGCGACGACAGCGCCCAGCCGCTGACAGGCATCGACGCCCTCGTGCTGCTGACCTGCTGGGGCGGTGCCTATCAGGCAAGCGTGCTGGTGCTGCGCGCACCGCGCAACGCGCCGGCCCAGGCGACGCTGGCGGCCTTGCCGCCCCCGCCCGGCGCGCCCAAGCCCGACGCGGACGACGATCCGGCGGTGCTGACCGAGGCGGATTACTCGCCCCAGGATGCAACGCTGTCGACGTCGGCCAAGGGGCGCGGCCTGGCCGACTGCGGCGTGGCGGCCCAGTGGGTGTTTGATGGCCGGGGCTTTGAGCCGTCGAGCTACGACTACCAGGACCGCTGCAGCGGCGCGCCCGGCGACTGGCTGCCGCTGTATCGCACACAGGTCGAAAAGGCCCGGTGAAATGGCCGGCACCCATTCTCTCGATGCCCTGATCCAGGCGCTGCGCCGTTTGCCCGGCGTCGGCATGAAGTCGGCCCAGCGCATGGCGTTTCATTTGCTGCAGCATGATCGCGAAGGCGCCCGGCTGCTGGTGCGCGCCCTCGCGGACGCGGCGGACCATGTCCAGCATTGCGAGCGGTGCCACACCTTTACCGAAAACACGATCTGCGACACCTGCCTGGACGAGCGGCGCGACGCGAGCAAACTGTGCGTGGTCGAGACGCCGGCCGACCAGTCGGCGCTTGAGCGCACCGCGGCCTACAAGGGCCTGTACTTCGTGCTGATGGGCAAGCTCAGCCCACTCGACGGCATCGGCCCGAAAGACATCGGGTTGCAAAAGCTGTTCGAGCGCGCCACCGATGGCGTGGTTCAGGAAGTGATCCTTGCGACCAACTTCACGGCCGAAGGCGAGGCCACGGCCCACGTGATTGGCGAGGCACTGAAGAGCCGGGGTCTGCAGGTCACGCGGCTCGCGCGCGGTGTGCCCGCCGGCAGCGAACTCGAGTACGTTGATCTGGGCACCATCGCGCACGCGCTGGCCGACCGGCGCTGACCGTGGCCGCGCACTTCGCCCAATAACGGAGTCGTTCGCATTACGTACAAACCCGCACGGGATGTTCCCGATGCCGGATGTCACGCGCCTGCCTAAGCTGGGCGTTGTTCGAGAACTCAACGACAAAAAAATGGAGACGCTTTTTTTCAGCCGGCGCAAGTTCGGCGCCTTGGCCACTGCGGCAGCCTCCCTGGCCGTGCCCGCGTTGCGTGCCCAGCCCACGCTGGAAAAATCCAGGCTCGTGATTGCCGTGGGCGGCAAGGCGACGTTTTACTACCTGCCCTTGACCATCGCCGAGCAGCTGGGCTATTTCAAGGCGGAGGGCCTCGACGTGCAAATCGACGATTTCGCCGGTGCAGCCAAGGCGCAGCAGGCCGTGGCCGGCGGCTCGGCAGACGTCTGTTCAGGCGCGTTCGATCAAACCATCGCGCTGCAAAGCAAGGGCCAGTTCTACGAGGTCTTGGTGCTGCAGGGCCGGGCCCCGGAGATCGTCGTTGGCGTATCGACCAAAACCGTGCCGGATTACCGCCATCCAGGCGATCTCGATGGCCGGAAAATTGGCGTCTCGGCGCTGGGCTCGGCGAGCGAAATGGTCGCCGATCTGGTGCTTGCGCGTGCCGGCGTCCGGCCCGCGCAAGTCAGCTTTGTGGGCGTTGGCGAGAGCACCCGCGCGTTGACCGCGATGCGTACCGGCGAGATCGATGCGATCAGCGATCTGGATCCCGTGATGACCATGCTGGAGCAAAAGGGCGATATCAGGGTCATTGTGGATACACGCACCCTCAAGGGAACGCAGGAAGTTTTTGGCGGCCCCATGCCGGCCGGCTGTCTTTACGCTTCGTCGGAATTCATCCGGAAGAACCCGAACACTTGCCAGGCGCTGGCCAATGCCATCGTGCACGGCCTGAAATGGCTGCAAACGGCCGGCCCCAGGGACATCATCAAGACCGTGCCCGAATCGTATCTGCTGGGCGACTGGGGGCTTTATCTGGCGACCTTCGAGAAGGTTCGGGAGGCCATTTCGCCGGATGGCGTCATTCCCGCGGACGGTCCGAAGACGGCGCTGCGGGCACTGGCCCATTTTGATTCTTCCATCAAGCCCGACAGGATCGACCTGCGGAGAATCTACACGAATACCTTTGCACTCAGGGCCAAGGAGCGCTTCAAGGCCTGAACGCATCCGCGGGGTGCTACCAATATAGCGTTGTGCGACCGTCTGTCGTTGGCCAGAGGCCTTTTTAGTGACTCTCGGCGACCAGGGTTCCGTGCAGTTCGTGGTGGTGCCGGGTGGATTTTGCGACTTGCGTCCTGGCAGGCGTACGCGCTCGCGCCGCCAGTTTGGGTTCGTGCCGCGTCTGTCTGCGTGCCACCACTCTGGCCCCATGCCGGGTCGGTGCGCGTGCTGCCACACGGGTTTCGTGGCGCGTGCGCGCACGCGCCGTCATCGTTGCGGCGGGTCGGGTCTTGACCGGCAGGTACACGACCAGTCGTTGCCCGGCCCGCAGCGATGCGGAGGCTTTGAGCCGGTTCCATTCGGCCACGCTGGCCGGGCGCTGGTCGTAGCGCCTGGCCAGCGCCACCAGCGATTCGCCGCGGCGCGCGCGCACGAAGGTGCGGTGCAGCCGCACGGGCGACGGCTCCGGCGCCAGTGCCAGCTGGGCGTTGTCGGCGACATGCTCGGTGACGTCGCTGTCCATGCGCCCGGAGCGGGGCACCAGCAGCGTGGAGCCCACCTTGATCATCATCCGCGGCGGGATATGGTTGACGGCGCGTAACTCGTCCTCGTTCATGCCGACGCGCTTGGCCGCATTCGATGCCGTCATCGTGGCGGGCACGGTCCACGCCGTCCAGCTGGCCAGTTGATTGACGTTGTAAGTCTTCAGGTTGCGCCTGAAAATCGCGGCATTGTCCCAGGGCAGCAGGATTTGCGGGGTGCCGGCGGCGAGGATGACCGGGCGGTTCGCGGACGGATTCAGTTCCTTGAAGTCCTTCACGTCGACCTCGGCCAGCCTGGCCGCCACCGTCACGTCGATATCGTGCGTGATGTCAACGCTCTGGAAATACGGGTGATTTCCGATATCGGGAAGCGTGACACCGTATTTTTGCGGATCCGCCACGATGTCCTTGATGGCCTGCAGCTTGGGGACGTACATGCGCGTCTCCATCGGCATGCTCAGGTCCGAATAGCTGGTTCCCAGACCGGTGCGCTGGTTTTTCGCGATGGCGTTTGCGACATTGTTTTCGCCCCAGTTGTAGGCGGCCAGCGCGAGTTGCCAGTCTCCAAACATGTCATGCAATTTCTGAAGGTAGTCCAGCGCCGCCTTGGTGGAGGCCAGCACATCGCGCCGGTCGTCGCGGAACATGTTCTGTTTGAGGTCGTAGGTCTTGCCGGTGGCCGGCATGAACTGCCACATCCCGACCGCCTTGGCGCTGGAGACCGCTTGCGGGTTGAACGCGCTCTCGACAAACGGCAGCAGCGCCAGTTCGGTCGGCATGTGGCGCAACTCCAGCTCCTCGACGATGTAGAACAGGTACTTGCGCGAGCGCTCGGTCATGCGCAGCATGTAGTCGGGCCGGCTGGCATAGAACTGCACGCGCTGCTGCACCATGTCGTTGTCCAGGTTCGGCATCGCGAAGCCGCGCCGGATGCGCTCCCACAAGTCAACCGGCGGATGCAGCAGGGCAACCGCCCGGGACGCCGCCGTTGCGGCCGTGATCGGCTGCAAGGCGCTGGTGTCGCCGGAGGAGGCGCTGGAACTGGAACTGAGGGAGGGGGATGCGGGGGAGGTGGTGGTGCTGGCACAGCCGGTGAGCCAGAGCAGGCAGGCGATGCACAGGATTTGCAGGAGTTGTTTCATCGGAACGGGGTATCCCAGGGTCGAGAGGTGGCGAACAGGGGCACCGGGTAGCCGATGCTGGCGCGAGGCACACCGGGCCGCGGCCCGTGTGACGGTGGGTGACTAGAATCGCAACGAGCCGCAAGCGGTCTTGCTGCCAGTTGCCCGATGCGTAGCCGGGGGTGAACAATGCGCGCCTGACCCAGGTCAGGCATCATCGGAAAGACGCGGTCGGCGGCGGCAGGCAGCAACTGTAACTTCATGAGTGGGCACATTATAAGTTTGCACGACTGGTTTGAAACCCCCCCCGGCCGTTATTTGCTGGCGTGGGAGCGCGCGCAGTTCGACCATACCGTGACCGACATCTTTGGCTACCACGCCCTGCAACTGGGACTCCCCGAACTGGACACCCTCCATGCAAACCGCATGCCGCACCGCTGGCTGGCCACCGGCGAGCCCGTCGCGATGGCCGGCGATGCTGCTGCGGCGCCGTGCCGCGCGGCCCTCGTGACCGATTTTGCGGCGTTGCCGTTTGCCGAGAACAGCCTCGATCTGGTGGTGCTGCCGCACGCGCTCGAGCTCAATGCCGATCCGCACGCCACGCTGCGCGAAGTCGCCCGCGTGCTGGTGCCGGAAGGCCGTGTCGTGATCTGCGGCCTGAACCCGGCCAGCCTGTGGGGCCTGCGCCAGCGCCGGGCCCGTCTTTACCAGCGTCTCGGCTTTGGCACGCCGTTCCTGCCAACGGCGGGGGAATTCATCGGCTACTGGCGCCTGCGCGATTGGTTGCGGCTGCTCAGTTTCGAAGTGGAGATGGGTAATTTCGGCTGCTACCGGCCGGCGGTGCGCAGCGAGAAATGGCTGGGCCGGTTCCGCTGGATGGACTGGAGCGGCGGCCATTGGTGGCCCATTTTCGGCGCCGTCTATTTTCTCGTGGCGGTCAAGCGGGTGCATGGCATGAGGCTGCTCAGCCCCGCCTGGAAGGCGCCCAAGGGTGTTGCTGCTGCCCCTGTTTCAGTAGCACACCGTGCATGTGGAGCAAGGGTCGACGGTCACGACAGCCAATCATGGAGAGCGTCGCATTGAATCACGTTGAAATTTATACCGATGGCGCCTGCAAGGGCAACCCGGGTCCCGGCGGCTGGGGCGCGTGGCTGAAGTCCGGCAGCACCGAAAAGGAGCTGTTCGACGGCGAGCTGGAGACCACCAACAACCGCATGGAGCTGACCGCCGTGATCGAGGCGCTGTCTGCGCTCAAGCGGCCGTGCCGCGTCACCCTGTACCTGGACAGCGAATATGTGCGCAAAGGCATCACCGAGTGGATTGCGGGCTGGAAGGCGCGCGGCTGGCGCACCGCGGCCAAACAGCCCGTGAAAAACGTCGATCTGTGGCAACGGCTGGATGGTCTGGTGTCGGGCGCGGGCCATGCGATCGAGTGGCGCTGGGTCAAAGGCCACGCGGGCGATCCGGGCAACGAACGCGCCGATACGCTGGCGAACCGCGGCGTGGAGCGCGCGCTGGGCCGGCGTTAGCCTGCATATTTCACGCTACCCCCACTGTACAGACCGATTGACATTGATTGAGTGCTGCGCGGGCCTCAAGCGTGCGTTGTTGGCGCATTGAGCGAGCGCACAGATGCAATCAGCGCTGAAGTGAGCGCGATTCCCCCTACCCCGGCTTGGGATGCGGGCCTTGTGGGTGTCAACGCGCGGGCCAGGCACTGGATGGAGTTCAAGGCGAGCGCAACTGGTTCATGGCATGCGCGAAGATGTCCGCGCTGGGCCAGTGGGAGGCCAGGTACAGCCGGATGCGCCGGGTGTTGCGCGTGACCACTGCGGCCAGCTTGAGCAGCTTGATGCGCAGCGTGTCCACCTGGGCGCAGGCCAGCGCCGTGCCCTGCAGCGCCAGCGCACGCAGCCGCTCGATCAGCACATAGCCCAAAGCGGCCAGCAACATGCGCAACTGATTGCTTTGGAAGTGCTGGCAGCTCGTGCGCGTGGCAAACAAGCCGACTTGCGCCTCCTTGATACGGTTCTCCGCCTCGCCGCGCTGGCAGTACAGATCGTCGTACAGCGCCTGGGCGTCTCCCGTGAGGTTGGTCACCACGTAGCGCGGGTTGTTGCCCTGCGCGCCATACTCCAGCCGCGTGATCACCCGGCGCTCCCTGGCCCAGCTCTGCGCGGCATAGACAAACTCGCCCACCTCGCGCTGCTTGAGCCCGGTGGCCTCAAACTCATCCTTCATGGCTCGCTCAAGGAATTCAGTGATGGCCTGCACCCGCGCATTGCGCGCCAGGCCCACGATGTAGTGCACACCGGCACGCTCGCACCAGTTCAAGATGCGTTGCCTGCAAAAGCCCGAGTCGCCTCGAAACACGATGCGCACCTGCGGCCACTTCTGGCGCAGCCGCTTGACCAGCAACTTCAATATCGCGCCCGCGTGCCTGGCCCCATCAATGCGGCTGGGGCGAAGGTAGGCGCACAGCAGTTGCTGGCCGCAGAACACGTACAGCGGCAAATAGCAGTAGCAGTCGTAGTAGCCATGGAAGAAGCGTCCTTCCTGCTGGCCGTGCAAGGGATTGTCGGTGGCGTCGAAGTCGAGCACGAGTTCCTCGGGTGCTGCCTTGAAGCTGGCGATGAACTGCTCGACCAGCACTTCGTGCAGGCGCCAGGCGGTGTGTCGATCCGCCCATTTCTCCAGGCGGCACAGCGTGGGGGCGCTGGCTACCTCTCGGTCGACGCCCACAGCGGTCTGCATCGCCACGTCCTGACGCAAGGCCGCGTGGTCGTTCAAGTCTTCCCAGCCCAGTGCGAGCCCATATACGCGCTGGCGCAGCATGTCCACCACGCCATGCCTGATCAGCAGCGGGCTGCGCGGGTCAGTGATGCAGCGCGCCGCCGCCCCGAGCAGGCCTAGCTTGCGATCCGTCGCCCCCAGCAGCATGACACCGGCATCCGATGTCATGCTGCCGCCATCAAATCGGCCCTCCACGACGCGCCGGCCAAGCCGGCCAAATTCAATCTTGCTTGTTCCAGTTTCTTCGGTACAGTTTGGCATTGGCAGTCCCATGTTGTGATTGGCGTCAGATACCAATGACAACGCACCTTCGGGCGGGACTGCCGACTCCTATAGGTGAAATATCCGGGTTAGGCAAGCGGCGCGTCAGATGACGCCGTCGAACATCATCACGTCGACGGCGTCCCCGGCGGCCACGTTGCCCTGTGCGTGGTGCAGCACGATCAGGCCGTTCGCCTGCACCATGGAACTCAGCACGCCGGAGCCCTGATTGCCGGTGATTCGAACCCGGAGCGTGCCATCCGTCGCCGTCTCGACCATGCCGCGCTGGTACTCGGTGCGGCCGGACTTCTTGCGGATCGCTTCGGTGCTGCGCGCCTTGAGCAGCGGCGGCTCGGTGTCCGTGCAACCCATCATGCGCAGCAGCGCGGGGCGCACGAACGCCAGGAACGTCACCATCACGGCCACCGGGTTGCCCGGCAGCCCGAAAAGCACCGATGAGCCGATGCGGCCCACCGCCATGGGCCGCCCGGGTCGCATGGCGATGCGCCAGAACGCCACGTCGCCGAGCTTTTTCATCATCGCGCGGGTGTAGTCGGCCTCGCCCACGCTCACGCCGCCGCTGGTGATGATGGCGTCGGCCTGCTGCGCCGCCTGCGTGAACGCGGCCTCCAGCAGGGCCGGCTCGTCGCGGACCACACCCAGATCGATCACCTCGCAGCCCAAACGCGTGAGCAGGCCGAACACGGTGTAGCGGTTGCTGTCGTACACCGCGCCTTCGCGCGGGGCCTCGCCCAGGCTCAATATCTCGTCGCCGGTCGAGAAGTAGGCCACGCGCAGGCGTCGGTGGACCGGCACGGTTTTGATGCCAAAACTGGCCACAAGCCCAAGCGCAGCGGGCGTCAGCCGCTCACCTTTTCGTAGTGCCGCCTGGCCTTGCATGAGATCCTCGCCGCGCAGGCGCCGGTTGTCGCCAGCAACGACCCGCCCGGGCGGGACGGTGATCCGCGATCCGTCCACCTGTGCGAGTTCCTGCGGCAACACCGTGTCGAGGCCGTGCGGCAGGATCGCGCCGGTCATGATCTTCAGGCACTCGCCTGGGCCGACGCTGCCCTGCCAGGCCTTGCCCGCGAGCGCCGTGCCGGTGACGGTCAGCACCAGCGGCGCGTGCGCCGCCAATTGGGCGCCGTCGAAGGCATAGCCGTCCATGGCCGAGTTGTCGTGCGGCGGCACGCTGACAGGCGAGATCACCTCGTGTGCCAGCACCCGGCCCAGTGCGTCGAAGATGCCGACCTCCTCGGCCTGCGCGACGGGTTCGACCAGGCGGGCCAGAAAGCGGCCCACGTCATTGCACGTGAGCGCCTGCGGGTCATAGCCCTGCAGTTCGGCGGCGATCTGCGCGAGTGTTTTCACGGATTCTCCAGCGAGCGCAGCTCGGCCAGCGTGTTCGCATTGAAGAAGGCGCGCCCATCGTCATGGGGCGCATCGAACGGCACGACCACGGTTTTGTGCGTCGCCGTCCAGGCGTCGATTTTCCGGCCGCCGCTGTGCACGAATGCCGCCAGGCTCTCCCGCAGCGCGACTCGCAGCAGGCAAAAAACCGGCTGGGTGCGCACGGCCGCGGGCGGGGCGTCGTCGCGGCCGGCGGCCATCGCGATCTCGGCCTGCTCGCGCTCCAGCGCCAGCGCCAGCCGCGCGACCAGATCCGGCGGAAACAGGGGCGTATCGCACGGGACGGTGACCAGATAAGGCGTGGCACACTGTTCCAGGCCCGTCAGGAATCCGGCCAACGGGCCGGGGTAGTCCGACAGCACATCCGGCCAGACCGGCGAGCCGAATTCCTGGTACGTCGCAAGGTTGCGGTTCGCATTGATCATCACGCTGCCCGTCTGTGCCTGCAGCCGCTGCAGGGTGTGCAAGGCGAGCGGCCTGCCGTTGAAGCTCTGCAGGCCCTTGTCCACGCCGCCCATGCGCGATCCGCGCCCGCCGGCCAGCACCAGCCCGGTGATCTGCGCGGAAGTTATCATGGCATCTGCGGATTGAAGGCCGGCCTAGCCACCGATGTAGCTCATCTCGATGTGGCGTGCGCCGCCTGTTGATCCGGCAGGCATGGTACTGCGCAATTCGGAGTAGCGGTCGCTGCGGCCCTGCCAGATGCGTCCGATGGCCGAGGCAATGGCTTCGTCGGTTGCCTCGCCGCGCAGCAGGGCACGCAGGTCGTAACCCTGGGACGCGAACAGGCACAGGAACAGCCTGCCCTCGGTCGAGAGTCGCGCGCGGTTGCAGCTGCCGCAAAAGGCGCGCGTGACGCTGCTGATGACGCCGATCTCGCCCAGCCGCGGGTCGTGCCGGCCGCTGGCGTCGGCGTAGCCCCAGCGTTCGGCGGTCTCGCCGGGTGCTGTCGGGTCGAGCGGCACCAGCGGCAGTTCGGTGCGAAGGAGTTTGATCACTTCGCTGGAGGGCAGCACCTCGTCCATGCGCCAGCCGTTGGTGGCGCCCACGTCCATGTATTCGATGAAGCGCAGCACGACGCCCGTGCCCCGGAAGTGCCGCGCCATCGGCAAGATTTCCTGCTCGTTGGTGCCGCGCTTGACGACCATGTTGACCTTGATCGGCCCCAGGCCCGCCAGGCGCGCCGCCTCGATGCCGGCCAGTACATCGGCGACAGGAAAGTCCACGTCGTTCATGCTGCGAAATACTGCGTCGTCCATGCCGTCCAAGCTGACCGTGACGCGCCGCAGCCCGGCGGCTTTCAAGGCTTTGGCCTTGCGCGCCAGGATCGAACCGTTGGTGGTGAGCGTCAGGTCCAGCGGTTTGCCCTCCAGCGTGCGCAGCGCCGCCAGTTGCTCGATCAGGACCTCGATGTTCTTGCGCAGCAGGGGCTCGCCGCCCGTGAGGCGGATTTTCTGCACACCGTGCGTGATGAACAGGCGGGCGATGCGGGTGATTTCCTCGAACGTCAGGAGCGAGGCGTGTGGCAGGAAAGGGTGGTCCTTGCCGAAGATCTCCTTGGGCATGCAGTAGGTGCAGCGGAAGTTGCAGCGATCGGTCACGCTGATGCGCAGGTCGCGCAGCGGCCGGCCCAGCCGGTCCGCCACGCGACCGTCCGTCGGTGCGCGTGGATCGGGGGCGCCAGTAGGCGCTGTCAGCGCCGCGGTCCGGTGGTCCAGCAGGGGAATGACTCGTTCAGACATACGTCGATTTTGCCCGAGCCCGGCCTGGCTCAGGGTGCCGCCGCCTGAGGCCCTGTTCGGGACGCTGTTAACGCGCGGCGCTAGACGCAGCGCGCGCCATCGACCTCGATGCACACGCCGCTGATGAAGGCAGCCTCGTCGCTGGCCAGGTACAGCGCGGCATTCGCCACGTCCAGCGCGGTGGAAAAGCGCCCGAGCGGAATGGTCGCGCGGAACCTGGCCTTGCGCTCTTCCGTGAGCGGGCCGCCCGCGAACTCGGCGGCCAGCCCCGTGTCGGGGTTGAACACCGGATTGATGCAGTTCACGCGGATGTTGTCCGGGCCGAACTCGGCAGCCAGCGATTTCGACGTGGTGATGACCGCTCCCTTGGAGCCGTTGTACCAGGTCAGACCCGGGCGCGGTCGCACGCCGGCGGTGGAGGCGATGTTGATGAAGCTGCCCCCCTTGTTCGCGCGAAACGCCGGCACGGCATGCACGGTAGAAAGGTAAATGCTCTTGACGTTGACCGCGTAGCACCGGTCGAACTCGTCCTCGCTGACTTCCAGCGCCGGGCGGTTGCGGTGCGTCCAGCCCGCGTTGTTGACCATCACGTCGAGCTTGCCGTGGCGCTGCACGGCCGCATCGACCAGCGCCTTCATGTCGGCGGACTTCGTCACGTCCGCTGCGAAGAATGACGCCTGGCCGCCGGCGCGCAGGATGGCTTCAACCACCTGTTCACCCAGTGCGGCATTGATGTCGTTCACGATGACGCGGGCGCCTTCCGCGGCCAGCCGCTTGGCGATGCCCTCGCCAATGCCGCCGCCGGCGCCGGTCACGATGATGGATTTGTCTTTCACACGCATGGCGCCATTCTCCTGGAAATTCAAGTTTGATAGCAAACTATTGTTTATTTATAAGGGCTTAATAGGCTTTTCATTGGGAAAATCACCCATGACGGATCGCCACTGTTTTCAGGGTGGTGAATCCATATAGCGCCTCGAAGCCTTTCTCGCGCCCGTAGCCGGACGACTTGACGCCGCCGAAGGGCAGCTCCACGCCGCCGCCGGCGCCGTAGTTGTTGATGAACACCTGGCCGCTTTTGACCCGTTTGGCCATGCGGAACTGGCGCGCGCCGTCGCGCGTCCAGATGCCGGCGACCAGGCCGAAGCGGGTGGCGTTGGCCAGTTCCACGGCGTGGTCCTCGTCGCGGAAGCTCATGGCGGCCAGCACCGGGCCGAACACTTCCTCCTGCGCGAGCCGGTGCATCACCGGCACATCGCGCAACAGCGTGGGCGCCTGGTAGTAGCCGGTGTCGGGGGCTTCGTCGACGATCTGCCCCTGCGCCACCATGGGGATGCTGGCGACATGCGCGTCGGAGAGGAAATCCCACACGCGCTGCTGCTGGCTCTGGCGGATCAGCGGGCCGATATCCAGGTCCATGGCGGCCGGGCCGACGCGCAGATTCGCAAAGGTCTTTCCCAGCCGTTCCAGCAGGGGCTCGTAAATGGCCTGCTCCACCAGCAGGCGCGAGCCGGCCGAGCAGGTCTGCCCGGCGTTCTGCACGATCGCGTTGATCACCACGGGAAGCGCCGCATCCAGATCGGCGTCGGCAAAAATGATCTGCGGGCTCTTGCCGCCGAGCTCCAGTGTGACCGGGCAATGACGCTCGGCCGCGACCTGCTGGATCAGCGTGCCGACCTTGGGGCTGCCCGTGAAGCTGATGTGGTCGATGCCCTCGTGGCGCGCCAGCGCGTCGCCCACCTCGTGGCCGTAGCCCGTCACGATGTTGAGGGCGCCGGGCGGAAAGCCGACCTCGGCCGCCAGTTGCGCCACGCGGATCAGCGACAGGCAGGCGTCCTCGGAGGGCTTGACCACACATACGTTGCCCGCCGCCAGCGCGCCGCCCACGCTGCGCCCGAAGATCTGCATCGGGTAGTTCCACGGGATGATGTGGCCGGTGACGCCGTGCGGTTCGCGCCAGGTGAAGACGCTGTAGCCGTCCTGGTAGGGCAGGGTCTCGCCATGCAGCTTGTCGCAGGCGCCGGCGTAGAACTCGAAGTAACGCACCAGCGCCAGCGCGTCGGCGCGCGCCTGTTTGGTGGGCTTACCGCAGTCGCGCTGCTCGATCAGCGCCAGTTCGTCGGCGTGCTCGGCCACCTTGGCAGAGAGCTTCATCAGCAGCCGGCCGCGCTCGGCCGCGCTGATCTTGCTCCAGACCGCATCCAGGCACTGGCGCGCGGCCTGCACGGCGGCGTCAATGTCCTGCGCATTACTGCGTTGCAGTTCGTCGAAGGGCTTTCCGTCGGACGGATCGATGACCGGAATCAGGTGGCCGGACGAAGAGGGGACGCCGGCATTGGCGATGTAGTTGAGTTGCATGAGTGTGATTTTGCCCCAATGCGGCGCCGTGGCTGCGTGCCCGGGTCAAGGCGTCGGCGTGGCGCGGCCGGCGGCGCCGGTGATGAAGGCGCGCGCCATCAGAATGCGCCTGGCAACTACACCGCGCTCATGGCTTCCTTGACCCGCTCGGGCCGGAACGGTCTCTGGCGCAGGCGCACCCCCACCGCGTCGTAGACGGCGTTGCTGATGACTGCGGCCGTCGGGCAGGTCGACGGTTCGCCGCCGCCGGTGGACATGAACTTGGGATCGTTGTTCACCAGCACGATATCGATGCTGTCCGGAATCTCGTGGAAACGCAGGATCGGGTAGCTCGCCCAGTCGCGACTGGTGACGTGCGCGTGGTTGAAGGTCACTTCCTCGTGCAACGTGCGACTGATCGACTGGATGATGTTGCCCTCGATCTGGTTGTGCATGCCGTCCGGGCTGATGACCAGGCCGTTGTCGTGCGCGACGACGACGCGCACGACGCGAATCTCGCCGGTCGTCTGATCGACTTCGACGTCCGCGATGGTCGCCACCAGGCTGTCGTCGCGGTTGACCCACGCGATGCCACGGCCCCTGGCCATGCGGCTACTCTGCTTGCCGGCGCTGAACGCCGCACGCGGCTGCCAACCATAGCGCTTCGCGGCGGCCTTCAGCACCCCGACGGTGCGCGGTTCCTTGAGGTACTTGAGCCGGAATTCCAGCGGATCCTGCTTCGCCGCCGCCGCCAGCTCGTCGATGAAGGCTTCCATCGCGAAGGTGGTCTCGAACTGACCGGGCGCGCGCATCCACGCCGTGATCACCCCGACACGGCTCTCGTTGTGGGAAGACACATCCGCGTTGTCGAACGTGTACTCGTAGCCGATCGCGGCGTTGCCGAGATTCTCCGTGCCGACCGGCTTGCCGATCAACTCCGAAGGAAGCAGGCGAGTGTTCGAGAACGTTGGTACCCACATGTGGTGACGCCAGGCCGTGACATTGCCTTGCGCGTCGAGCGCCCCCTCAAGGTCCTGGACGATTGGCGGCTCCTTCGGATCCCAGCCGTGCGAGTCCCAGCGCATCCACTGCACCCGCACCGGCCGGCCCACGGCCCGCGACATGATGACGGCATCCGCCATCACGTGCTCCAGGCCATTGCGCCCGTATTGGCCCGATGCTTCGATCCAACGAATTTCGACCTGATCGACCGGAAAACCCAACAGCTCGGCCAGATCGCGCTGCGCCTGATGCGGCATCTGCGTGCCGCCCCAGACAATGGCCTTGTCCTTGCTGACGTCGGCAATGGCGCACTCCGGGCCGATCGAACCATGGGTCTCGAACGGCGTCAGATACGTGGCTTTGAGCGTGTGTTCGGCAGACTGGAGCGCCTTGTCGACATCGCCATGGCTGGCCACGGACTGCGCCTTGCCGGGCGCCTTGCGCACCGCGTCCCAGACCTCATCGGTCGCGGCGAGGCCATTCCAGTCCGACCACTTCGCCAGGCCGTCGTCCGGCCCCTTGCGATTGAGTTTGGAGCCCAGCTTCTGCGCCGCCTGGATCGCGCCCCACTCGGTTTGCGCCACCACGCCGAGAAAGTTGCCCTGGCGCACGATTTGCACGAAGCCGGGGATGTCCCTGAGGCCGGTTTCATCGACCTTCAAAAGTTTCGCGCCGACGCCGTACGGGCGCACGACGCGGCCGTGCAGCATGCCGGGCACCTTCACGTCCTGCATGAACGTGAACTGGCCTGTCGTCTTGCCGGGAATGTCCTTGCGCGGTACCGAGGTCCCGATCACGGTGTACTTGGACGGGTCCTTGAGTTTGGCATTGGGTGCCACCTTCATGCCAAAGGTCTTGCCGCTGGCGCCAATGGTCACGTCGAGGCGTTTGCCGCCCACGAGGTTTCCGTAAGTGATGGATTTGCCCGACGCGCCCGCGACGGTGATGACGCCCGCGCTTGCTACCAGTTGGTCCACCGGCACGCCGAAGTGCTTGCTGGCCATGTCGAGCAGCACCTGGCGGCCGGCCGCCGCAGCGTGCTGGATCTGCGGCCCCGCGTAACGCACGGCCATGCTGCCGTAGGACGGTCCTTGATCGACCGTCTCGGTCGTCGAACCCATCACGAGGTAAAAGCGATCGAACGGGAAGTCCAGCTCGTCGGCGGCGATTTGCAGCAGCGCGTTTGGCGAACCGTTGCCCTGTTCCACCTTGCCCGTGAACAGCGTCGCGGTGTTGTCCGGATGGATTGCGATCCACGCATCCAGCCTGGCCGGATCCACCGCCGGGAACGGGCCGGTGCCGCTCATCGCGGCAACACTCGTATCCAACGGCAATTCACGCGTCGCAGCCATGGCCGCCGCCGGTGCGAACAGACTGAAGCCCAGCACCAGGCCTCCCGAAGTCTTGAGGAACGCGCGGCGGCTGGCGCCGAGACCAGCCGGTTCCACCCTGTCGATCCCATCATGATCCAGCGTATTCATGCCGGTTCTCCCGCCTTGGCGGCCCGCTCGATGGCGCGGACGATGCGCATATGCGTGCCACAACGGCACAGGTTGCCGTCCAGCGCCTGCTTGATGTCGTCCCGCGTCGGATGCGGTTTCGCCTTCAGCAGCGCCTTGGCCGTCATGATCATGCCGTTGATGCAGTACCCGCACTGCACGGCCTGCTCATCGATGAACGCCTTCTGCAGCGGATCCGGACGGTCAATCGTGCCGAGCCCTTCGAGCGTGGTGATTTCGTGACCTGCCGCTGCCTCCACCGGCAACACGCACGAATGAATCGCCTGCCCGTTCAGGTGGATTGTGCATGCGCCGCACTGCGACAAGCCGCAGCCGAACTTCGGTCCGTGCAGTCCGAGGTTGTCTCGCAACACGTAGAGCAGCATGGTTCCAGGCTCGACCGAGACGTCGTGCGGCTGGCCGTTGACTTTCAAATGAACTGTCCTGGACATGTCAAATCTCCTAATTCGGGTGCGTCAGCAACACTTGAGAATCCTACTCCTTACCAGGGTTGGCTGGCGGACCTCACCGTGAATTTGGTGGCCTGTCCGGTATTGTTGGCGGCGGCCGGGCAGATAGTTGCGGCGCAGATGTTGGAGCCTCCCCGTGCCATTCGAGCGGGGCTGCTTCAGAGCGGTGTCTCGCGCCTGCGCTCGAAGTCAGATCACGAGAGGGATTAAAAAACCCGCGCGAGGCGGGTTTTCCTGTTGGCAAGGTATTCGGCCGCGAGACTAGTGCAACGGCACATCGACGCCGGCGGCATCCGCGCCAATTCCAGTCAATGCGTTCGCCGCTTCGTCAGCGCGGCATGCCGTGGCGATCGTTTTCAGCCGCCGTGGAAGTGGATCACGAGCGGCACGATCAACAGCGCGACGATGTTGATGATTTTGATCAGCGGGTTCACCGCCGGGCCGGCCGTGTCCTTGTACGGGTCGCCGACGGTATCGCCGGTCACGGCCGCCTTGTGCGCTTCCGAGCCCTTGCCGCCGAAGTTGCCGTCCTCGATGTACTTCTTCGCGTTGTCCCAGGCGCCGCCGCCGGTGCACATCGAGATCGCGACGAACAGGCCGGTCACGATCGTACCCATCAGGAGGCCACCCAGCGCCTTCGGGCCGAGGATCAGGCCGACCAGAATCGGCACCACCACGGGCAGCAGGCTGGGGATCATCATTTCCTTGATGGCCGCCGAGGTCAGCATGTCCACTGCCTTGCCGTACTCGGGCTTGCCCGAACCATCCATGATGCCCTTGATGTCGCGGAATTGGCGCCGTACTTCAACCACCACGGCGCCGGCAGCGCGGCCCACGGCTTCCATCGCCATCGCGCCGAACAGATAGGGAATCAGCCCGCCGATGATCAGGCCGATGATCACCATCGGGTCCGACAGGTTGAAGTCGATGGTCTGGCCGAACGACTCGAGCTTGTGCGTGTAGTCGGCGAACAGCACCAGCGCCGCCAGACCGGCGGAACCGATCGCGTAGCCCTTGGTCACTGCCTTGGTGGTGTTGCCGACCGCGTCCAGCGGGTCGGTGATGTCGCGCACGCTGCTGGGCATCTCGCTCATCTCGGCGATGCCGCCGGCGTTGTCGGTGATCGGACCGTACGCGTCGAGCGCGACCACGATGCCGGCCATCGAGAGCATCGAGGTCGCGGCGACCGCAATGCCATACAGGCCGGCGAGCTGGTACGAGACGCCGATCGCGATGCAGACACAGACGACCGGCCAGGCGGTGGAACGCATCGACACGCCCAGGCCGGCGATGATGTTGGTGCCGTGCCCGGTGGTGGATGCCTGTGCGATATGGCGCACCGGAGCATATTGCGTGCCGGTGTAGTACTCGGTGATCCAGACCAGCGCACCGGTCAGCACCAGGCCGACCACGCAGGCGCCGAACAGCCGCAGCTGACTGCCGCTGGCGGCCACCGCGTTGTCCGGCATCAGCCAGGTCGTGACGAAGTAGAACGCGACGAGCGACAGCACGCCGGCCACGGCCAGGCCACGGTACAACGCCGGCATCACGTTCTTCATGCCGGGCGATGCCTTCACGAAGAAGCAGCCGATGATGGAGGCGACGATGGAGACCGCGCCGAGCGCGAGTGGATAGACCGCCGCCTGCGCGCCGGCGTTCGCGATCAGCAGCACGCCGAGCACGATGGTGGCGATCAGCGTGACCGCGTAGGTCTCGAACAGGTCGGCCGCCATGCCGGCACAGTCACCGACGTTGTCGCCCACGTTGTCGGCAATCACCGCCGGGTTGCGCGGGTCGTCTTCGGGGATGCCGGCCTCGACCTTGCCGACCAGATCCGCGCCGACGTCGGCGCCCTTGGTGAAGATGCCGCCGCCCAGACGCGCGAAGATCGAGATGAGCGACGCGCCGAACGCGAAGCCGATCAGCGGGGTCAGTTCCGCGCCGAGCGCTGTGCCCGCCGCGCCGCCAGCGGTCAGGAACCAGTAGAAGCAGGTCACGCCGAGCAGGCCCAGGCCCACCACCAGCATGCCGGTGATCGCGCCGCCGCGGAACGCGACGTCCAGCGCCGGGCCCATGCCGCGCGTGGCCGCCTGCGCGGTGCGCACGTTCGCGCGCACGGAGACGTTCATGCCGATGAAGCCGCAGGCGCCGGACAGCACCGCGCCCGCGATGAAGCCGATCGCGGTCTTCACGTCCAGAAAAATGCCGATCAGGATCGCCAGCACGACGCCGACGATCGCAATGGTGCGGTACTGCCGCGCGAGGTAGGCGGCCGCGCCGGTCTGGATCGCGGCTGCAATTTCCTGCATCCGCGCATTGCCTGCGTCCTGCGAAAGAATCCAGCTGCGCGCCCAGATGCCGTACGCCACGGCAATCAGCCCGCAGACAAGCGCCAGGATCAGCGCCATGTTGCCATTCATAAAAATTTCTCCTGCTCGTTGTTGTCGCCGGGTGGGGGCAGCACGCAAGCGGTGCCCCCGCTGCGTTGCTTCCTCGCTACCCCAGTCCAGCACAGCCACGGTGGAGTCGATTGGCCAACGCCGGAAATATAAGCGGAAAAGTTTGTCGGGACGATCACAGGGTCGATAAAGCAATGGGTGTGCCGGTAAAATCAGGGTTAATCCTAGGAAAATTTCCTGATTTATTTCCAACCCGAGACACCACCATGGCCCTGGACAGAGTAACCCCCGGCAAAAACGCGCCGGACGCCTTCAACGTGATCATCGAGATTCCGATGAACGCCGATCCCGTCAAATACGAGGTGGACAAGGAGACGGATGCCATCTTCGTGGACCGCTTCATGAGCACGTCCATGCATTACCCCACCAATTACGGCTACGTGCCGCGCACCTTGAGCGGCGACGGCGACCCGGTGGACGTGCTCGTGATCACGCCGGTGCCGCTGATTCCCGGGGTGGTGGTGACCTGCCGCCCGCTCGGCATATTGAAGATGCAGGACGAGGCCGGCGACGACGGCAAGGTGCTGGCGGTGCCGATCGACAAGATCCTGTCGATCTACACGCAGTGGCAAAAGCCCGAGGATCTGAACCCGGCGCGACTGAACACCATCGCCCACTTCTTCGAGCATTACAAGGATCTGGAGCCTGGCAAGTGGGTGAAGATTCTGGGCTGGGAAGGCGTCGATGCCGCCAGGAAGGAAATCATGGATGGCATTGCGAGCTACCAGGCGAAGGCACGCGCGCAGGCGCCAGTGACCTACGAAAAAGGTATGTAGCCCTTGCCGGTATTGACAAAGTGGCTATAGAAAGCAAAGCAATCGCGGATTCGGCGCCAGCGCAAGCGGCTGTCTGGACGCGGTAGCTCGCGGTGGGGGTCAGCGCTGCGGATCGGGAAAAATCAGCCCGTGCAGGCCGCGCCTGCGCTCAAAGGGTTTCCATTCACCTTCGGCCTGCGAGAGCCGGTCGGCCACGACCCACCAGGCGCTGGGATTCAAGCCCAGGCCCACGTGGCTGGCGATGACTTCGACGTTTTCAGTGTCCGGATTGGCATGGCTGGGTGCCTGGATGCTGCCCTGCCACGCCACGATGCCATCGCTGCGTGAATACACCGAGGTGGTGGGCACCGGCGGCGGCGCAGGCAAGTCATAGTCGCGTGACTCCATCTCAATATTGTGGCCGCTCGTGAACTCGTAGATGCGCCAGGCGTTCGTGCTCCTGGGCGGCCCGGCAAACGGCGTGCCCAGCGTGATCACGCCCCGCACCATGTGCGGCAGCAGCTTCGCGAGTTCGCGCGCGTACACGCCGCCCAGGCTCCAGCCGATCAGGCTGACCTTTCTGCCGGCGCTCTGGAAGGTATCTTCCACCTGCCGGCGCGCCGCGCCCAGCACCCCCGCGCGCGGGCCGAAGTTGAAGCCCTGGTTCCAGCCGGCGGCGTCATAGCCGAGGCTGCCCAGATAGCGACGCAGCGGCACGGTGGAGGCGTCGTTGGCGCCCAGGCCCGGAAACACAATGACGGGGTGGCCGTCGCCGCCGGGCGCGCGCTGCAGCATGGGCCACGCCGGCAGCACCGCGCCAAACTCCCAGAAGGCCCGAAACTCCATGGCCAGCAGCCAATGGCTGGGTGGCGCCAGATCGGGGCGGTTTTCAGTTGTCTGGGGGCGTGCCGTGGCTGCGGTCATCAGGTCGGTGCAGGCGCCTTGCGCCGGGATGTTGTCATGGGGCTGACATTAGCAGCTTTGTCCATCACGGCGCGCAGTTTCAAGTTGGTTTTAGAGAACACTGTCCTCGTTTTCGTCTCCTTGGCGACGCGCGGTCTCGGGGTTTTTACCGAGGCACCGGGCTGGTTTTCCGCATCGCATCAAGTGGAGCCGGCGTTGCCGGTGCTGGCCCGCTTGAACGGGCTGCGGCGCGCCAAGTCCTCCATATAGTGCTCAATGCCTTCGCCTTCGCGCGCCAGAAAGCGCTCCACCGCGTCGGCGAAGGCCGGGTGCGCCAGCCAGTGCGCGCTGGTGGTCCTGACCGGCAGCAGGGCGCGCGCCATCTTGTGCTCGCCCTGGGCGCCGCCCTCGAAGCGCTGCACGCCATGTTCCATGCACCACTGCAGCGGCTGGTAGTAGCAGGCTTCGAAATGCAGGCAGTCTACGCGCTCGAGCGCGCCCCAGTAACGGCCGTACGCGACACGCGCGCCCGCTTCGCCGGCCATTTGTGAGCCAGATGGGCCGGTTGCCCTTTCCGGATCTCCGCTGACAGCTATCAAACTGGTAGCGATGGGCATGCCGCCGCGCTCGGCCACGAACAGCAGCCAGTTCTCCGGCATGGTGTCGGCCATGCGCCGGAAGAAGTCGCGGCTCAGATACGGCGCGTTGCCATGCTCGTAGTAGGTGCGCTCGTAGCAGCGGTAGAAAAAGTCCCAGTCGTCTGGGCTGATGTCACGCCCCAGTGACCAGCGGAAGCCGACCCCCGCCTGCGCCACCTTGCGACGTTCGTGGCGGATTTTCTTGCGCTTGTCCTGGCTCAGGCCGGCGAGGAAGTGGTCGAAATCACGATACCCCGTTTCGTCGTCGGGCGTGGAGGGCAAATTGGTCCAATGGAATTGCACCGTGTGGCGCAGCATGAGTCCGGCTTGTTCGCAAGCCGCGACATCCGCCTCGCCGATGAACAGCAAATGCAGCGATGACAGTCGTTGCTCGCCGCACCAGTGCACCAGCGCTTTGAGCAGGGCATGGCGTGCGGGCGCGTCGCACGCCAGCAGGCGCGCACCGGGCACCGGCGTGAAGGGCGACGCGAGCACGGCCTTCGGGTAGTACGCGAGGCCATGCTGCTCGTAGGCGTTGGCCCAGGCCCAGTCGAACACATATTCGCCGTAGGAGTGATCCTTGAGGTACAGCGCGCAGGCGGCGACCAGCGCTTGGCGCTGCCACAGCGTGAAAAAGCGTGGCGTCCAGCCGGTTTGTGGTGCCGCGCTGCCGCTCTCGTGCAGCGCGGCGAGGTATTCGTGGCGCATGAAGGGGTTGGCCTCGGGCTGGCGCGACAGCAGGGCGTTCCAGTCGGCGGCGCCCACCTCCAGCGGCGAGGAAAACACCCGGATGACATAATCGTTTGAATCGCTTTTCACTGTTCCTATGACTCTCAAAATCTGTGTGGCGCAGCTCAACTTTGTCGTGGGCGACTTGACCGGCAACGCACAAAAAATCATCGACGCCGCGCGACTCGCCTACGCTGGTGGCGCCCGGCTGGTGCTGACACCGGAACTGTCGATTTGCGGCTACGCGGCGGAGGACCTGTTCCTGCGCCCCGCCTTCATCGCTGCCTGCGATGATGCCGTGAAAACGGTGGCCCGCGAACTCGCCGGGTTAAAAGGCCTGGTAGTCGTGGTTGGCCATCCGACGGGCGGAGACGTGCGCAGCCGGTCGGTGGCGGTGCCGCACCGGCACAACGCGGCCAGTGTGCTCAGCGAGGGCCGCGTGCTGGAGACCTATGCCAAGCGTGAGCTGCCCAACTACCAGGTGTTCGATGAGCGCCGCTACTTCACGCCGGGCCAGGGCGTGTGCGTGTTCCAGGTGGGCGAAGGGGTGGAGCGGCTCAGCGTGGGCCTGCTGATCTGCGAGGACGCCTGGTTCGAGGAGCCCGCGCAACTGGCGAAGGAAGCGGGCGCCGAACTGCTGGCCGTGATCAACGCCTCGCCATTCCATGTGGGCAAGGGCGACGAGCGCGAGCAGATGATGCGCCAGCGCGCCCTGGCCTGCGGCCTGCCGCTGGTGTATGCACACCTGGCGGGCGGGCAGGACGAGGTGGTGTTCGAAGGCTACTCGTTCGCGTTGAATACCGATGGTTCGGTGGCCGGGCGCGCCCCGGGTTTTCAGGAAACACTGTTTGAAGTCGAGGTGCAGCGGTCGAAGTTGGCAATCAAATTGGTAGCCAATGTGGCCCCGCAGCGTGGCCCCGATGCGGACCTGTGGGACGCGCTGGTGCTGGGCGTGCGCGACTACATCGGCAAGAACGGCTTCCCGGGCGCGATCCTCGGCCTGTCGGGCGGCATCGACTCGGCACTGGTGCTGGCGATCGCTGTCGACGCCCTCGGACCCGACCGGGTGCGCACCGTGATGATGCCTTCGCCCTACACGGCCGACATCAGCTGGATCGACGCGCGCGAGATGGCGGCGCGCCTGGCCGTGCGCTACGACGAGATTTCCATCCTGCCGATGTTCGAAGCCTTCAAGGCCAGTCTGGCAGGTGAGTTCCAGGGTTTGAAGGACGACACGACCGAGGAAAACATCCAGGCCCGCATCCGCGGCACGCTGCTCATGGCGCTTTCCAACAAGTTCGGCGCCATCGTGCTGACCACCGGCAACAAGAGCGAGCTGGCCACCGGCTACTGCACTCTGTACGGCGACATGGCGGGCGGTTTCGCGGCCATCAAGGACCTGGCCAAGACCACGGTGTTCCGCCTGGCGCGCTGGCGCAACGCGCACGACCCGTACGGCACCGGCGCCAATCCCGTCCCCGAGCGCATCATTACGCGCCCGCCCAGCGCCGAGCTGCGCCCGGACCAGACCGACCAGGATTCCCTGCCGCCGTACGAGGTGCTGGACGCGATTCTGGAACGCTACATGGAGAACGACCAGAGCATCGAGGAGATCATCGCCGCCGGCTTTGCGCGCGCCGATGTGGAGCGCGTCACGCGCCTGATCAAGATCAACGAATACAAGCGGCGCCAGGCCCCCGTGGGCATCCGCGTGACGCACCGCAGCTTTGGCAAGGATTGGCGGTATCCTATTACCAGCAAGTTCCGCGCTTAAAATTTTGCCTGGCGCCACGCGCCCAACCAACCTTTGTTGACCACCATGAAACAGATCACCGCCGTCGTCAAACCTTTCAAGCTCGAAGAGGTGCGTGAAGCGCTGGCGGAGTGCGGCGTGACCGGGCTGACCGTGACCGAAGTCAAGGGCTTTGGCCGGCAAAAGGGCCATACCGAGCTGTACCGCGGTGCCGAGTACGTGGTGGACTTCCTGCCGAAGGTGAAAATCGAGGTGGTCGTCAAGAGCGACGATGTGGAGCGCTGCGTGGAGGCGATCGTCAAGGCGGCGCGCACCGGCAAGATCGGCGACGGCAAGATTTTCATCACCAACGTGGAGCAGGTGGTGCGCATTCGCACCGGGGAACAGGACGAAGCGGCGGTTTAAATCCCGTCCAGCCGGGGCGGCGGACTCAGGCCGGCGCCCTGCACCAGCTCGCGCAGCAGCACGGCTGGATCGGCCCCGTGGCAGATCAATTTCATTTGCCAGTCGCTCATGAACTGGTGCCTGACACTGGCGTCCAGAAAATCGAACAGCTTGTCGTAATAACCGGCGATATTCAGCAGGCCGACCGGCTTGTCGTGGTAGCCAAGCTGGCGCCAGGTCCAGGCTTCGAACAACTCCTCGAGCGTGCCGATACCGCCGGGCAGAGCCAGAAACGCGTCGGCGCGCTCCGCCATCATGCGTTTGCGCTCGTGCATGGTGCCGACGATATGCAGCTCGTCGCAGCGCTGTTCGGCCAGTTCCTTTTCCACCAGCGCCTTGGGGATGATGCCCACGACCCGGCCGCCGGCCTGCAGGGTGGCGTGCGCGACCATGCCCATCAGGCCTGTTCTGCCGCCGCCGTACACCAGCTGGCCGCCGTGCCCGCCAATCCAACTGCCGACGGCAGTTGCGGCCGCCGCGAATTCCGAGTCCACGCCCGGGCGGGATCCGCAGTACACGCAAATCGAAAACGCCGGCTTCATTTGGCGAATCTCTCGAACACGGCAGCGAGCCAGATGCCCGCGCACAGCAGCAGGCTCAGTAACACCGCGGCGCTACCCATGTCTTTCGCGCGCTTGGACAACTCATGCCAATCGGGGCCTATTCGGTCGATGGTGGCTTCCAGCCCGGTATTGAGCAACTCCACCATCAGCACGATCAGCGCCGAGCCGGCGAGCAAGGCTGTTTCGACCCAATTGCGCCCGAGCCAGAACGCCGCCGGTATCAACACCAGGGCCGCGATGGCCTCCTGGCGGAAAGCGGTTTCGTGCCAGCCGGCGCGCAAGCCGTCCAGGGAATAGCCGCCAGCGTGCCAGATCCGGTCGAGGCCGGTGCGTGATTTCTGTGGATTCGTGCCGTCCTTGACCCTGGTATCGGATTTTTCTTGTGACATGCGTGAATTGTCGCTGACGTGGCCGCCCCGGCGCGCGATTGGACCGGCGGCTATCGGCTCAGCGGCATCGACGACACCAGCCGCGTGCGCGCAATGGCGTCATGCCAGAACTGTCTTTGCGGATGCAAACGGCTGGCCAGCGCCCAACAGACGATCCAGCCGGCGGTAACCAGGGTGAAGGTGCCGCCCGAGAGCTTGAACGGCGCCTGTGCAGCCAGCGGCGGCAGGAACCAGAGCCAGCTCAGGACGTAGCGCCAGAACGCGCGCGGCTGCGTCAACGCCCGCCCCTGGCGGTCCACCACGCGAATGTTCCATGTCTTCATGGCCAGCGTTTGCCCCTTGGCCCAGAACCAGGTGAAGTAAATGCCGAACACCACGAACAGGAAGGCTTGCAGCGGGTGGCGGTTGTCCATGGCGTTGCGGGTCTGGGTCAGGGTGCTGAACAGGTAGCCCGCGATGAACACCACCCCGAACAGCAGCATGCCCTCGTAGAGCCAGCACGCCATGCGCCGCCGCAGCGACGGTGCCTGAAAGTCGGTTACTATCATTTTGAAAGCAAGTTTGGCATGGTGGATAAGGGCCAAAGCGGCTTTTTACCGGTGAAACCGGTGGTGCTGGCCGGCTCCACCGCTCAATGAGGTTCCGCAGGCGGCGAAGCGGACTTAATCGGCAGTGCGAGCGGAAGCAGGGTGTTCGGATCGGTCCGGTGCTCGGTGGCCAGAATGTTGGGGGGATATTTGGGCGCCGCAGCGGGATTCGGAGTGGCGTCCGGCGCCCGCGCCTCAGCCGGCGCCGGCTTGAGGGGCCGCAGAGGCCGCATTTTCCGGTGCGGCGCCGGCCGCAGCGCTGGCGCCGCACCCCTGATTCGGGCGGGCGCCCTGGCCTCGAATTTGCGCCTCTCTTCAGGGCTGAGCGCCTGATACGCTTTCCACTTCGCTTCCTTCTCCTTGGTCGGCAATTCTTCGGTGTCGGCGAAGTTCAGCCTCGCCTGCACCCGCTGCTGGGCGCTCAGGGAGGCCCACTCCACCATGCGGCTATACAGCTTGGCCTGTTCGTCCAGCGGCATGGACGGGAAATCCCTGGACATGGCAAGCCACTTGCGCCGCTGAAACTGGCTCATGCCGTCCCAGATGGAAGCCAGGGGCGCGAGCGCCTGCTGCTGAGGCGCACCGAGTTCGCTCCAGGCGCTTCGGGCCGCGCTGCGCTGCTTCTTCCTGGGGATGATTCGGCTGTTGCGCACGGGCGATTTGGGATTGGCGAGAGCAGGCGCGGCCGGCGGCTTCGAGGCCATGGCGGCGACCGCCGGCGTGGCACCCGGGGCCATGGCAGCGACGGCTGCTGTGGCGGGCGGCGCCGGCTCCTGGTCGTCCGGAACCACGCGCAGAACCCCGTACAGCAACAGGAATGCGGCGGCCAAAATAGCGGCGCCCGTCGCGAGCGGGTTAAGCTTGCCTACGGGCGCTTGCGGAATGATTTTCATCCGGATTTACTGGGTCAGGTCCTTGCTGGAATGAAGGTACTGCAAAAAGCCCGGGTCCGTGTACGCCGCCGGCGGCAAATCATCGGTCAACAGGGCCGTGTCCACTTTGGCCACTTCCACGGTACGGCTGTTGTCCTGGACGACATTGATCGCCACCATGCCGATGGCCAGCACCACAATGGGCAGGGCCGAGGCAATGCGTCCCCACCAGCTCAAGCCTTCGTTGCCGAACGCCAGCGTCGCGGTGCCTGCGGAAGACGCCACGACCGCCGCGGTCTGGGTGCGAGCCACCTTGCGATGCGCGAGCGCCTGCGCGCGCGATGCGCGCAGGCGCTCGGAGATATCGTGCGGCAGATCGGCCGCGCCTTCGGATAGCCGTGCGGCGACCTGCCGGCCGAAACGGTCCTCGAAAATCCCGGCCTGTTCCTGAGTTGAGTTGGTCATAGTCGTATTCCCTTTGCCTTGAGCGCCCGACTCAAGGTCTGGACTGCCCGTGAACAATGCGTCTTGACGCTGCCTTCCGAGCAACCCATGGCCGTTGCGGTTTCGGCAACGTCCATCTCCTCCCAGTAACGCATCAGGAAGGCTTGTCGTTGACGTGGCGGTAATTCCTGTATTTCAGCTTCAATCTGGACAAAGACCTGGGCCCGTCCCATGGTGTCTTCGGCGCTCTCCGTGCGCTCTGAGTCTTCGGCAATTTGCAAAGTTTCAAGCGGATCGAAATTTCCGTCGTCTCCCGCGATCTCGAAGTCGCTCATGTTGGAAAACAGGGCGTTGCGCGTCTTTTGGCGCCGAAACCAGTCCAGCGTGCAGTTGGACAGGATGCGCTGGAACAACATCGGCAGTTCCTGCGCGGGCTTGTCGCCGTAATGCTCGGCCAGCTTCATCATGCTGTCCTGCACGATGTCGAGCGCGGATTCTTCGTTGCGTACGTGATACACGGAGCGTTTGAAGGCTCGTTTTTCCACGCTCTTGAGGAAGTCTGAGAGTTCTTGTTCGGTGGCCAAGAGGGATCAAGCCATGGCGGCTGTGCGATGAGTATTGCCTCGCAGGGAGTGCGCCTTGTTCTTTTTCAATGCGCTTGCCGGCGAATTATGCATTGTCGGGCAAATTTTTTTGTCCCAGACGGCTGACTTCCCCGTGTTGCGGTGCAATAATGTGCGCTGCAAGTCAAAAGGCAAACGGGTCACGGTCCGGCGACGCAAGCAGTTCGCCCATGGCTTTGGCCTCAAGTTCCGAGTCGGCTCCACAAGAGTTCGCACCAGGGGCACCCAAGGTTTTTCGTTAGAGAAAATCACAAAGGTTGATCATGGAAATCTCCAAAGCTGAAATCGCATCGGCCGCAGCCGCGACGGCCGCCGCCCACAAGTCGCCGGGCGCCACGCCGGGTGGTCCGCAGGAGTTGATGGGCGCCGAAATACTGGTGAAGGCGCTGCAGGCCGAAAACGTCAGGTACGTCTGGGGTTATCCCGGCGGAGCGGTGCTCTACATCTACGACGCGTTCTACAAGCAGGACACGATCCAGCACATTCTGGTGCGGCACGAGCAGGCCGCGGTTCATGCGGCGGACGGCTACGCTCGGGCCACGGGCGACGTCGGCGTGGCGCTGGTCACTTCCGGGCCCGGGGTTACGAACGCGGTCACCGGCATTGCGACGGCCTATATGGACAGCATCCCGATGGTGATCGTCAGCGGCCAGGTGCCGACGCACGCGATCGGTCTCGATGCGTTTCAGGAATGCGACACGGTCGGGATCACGCGCCCGATCGTGAAGCACAACTTTCTGGTGAAGGACGTGCGGGATCTGGCCGAAGTGATGAAGCAGGCCTTTCACATCGCACGCAGCGGTCGGCCCGGCCCCGTGGTGGTGGATATCCCCAAGGACGTTTCCTTCAAGAAGACACCGTACACGGGTTATCCCGAAACCGTGCAGATGCGGTCGTACAACCCGGTGCGCAAGGGGCACGGCGGCCAGATTCGAAAGGCGCTGCAACTGCTGCTGGCGGCCAAGCGGCCCTACATCTACACCGGCGGTGGCGTGGTGATCGCGAACGCTTCGCATGAGCTGCGCACCCTGGTCGACATGCTCGGTTACCCGGTGACCAACACCCTGATGGGCCTGGGCGCCTACCCGGCCAGCGACGGCAAGTTCCTCGGCATGCTGGGCATGCACGGCACGGTCGAGGCGAACAACGCGATGCAGAACTGCGACGTGCTGCTGGCGGTGGGCGCGCGTTTCGACGACCGCGTGATTGGCAACACCAGGCATTTCGCGCAGAACGAACGCAAGATCATCCACATCGATATTGATCCGTCGAGCATCTCCAAGCGCGTGAAGGTCGACATCCCGATCGTGGGCGACGTGAAGGACGTGCTGGCCGAGTTGATCGGCATGATCAAAGAGTCGCCCGTCAAGCCGGACGCCAGGGCGCTGGGCAGTTGGTGGGACACGATCGAGGGATGGCGCCGGCGCGACTGTCTCAAGTACAGCCGCGGTACCGGAGATGTGATCAAGCCCCAGCACGTGGTCGAGACGCTGTGGAACCTCACCAAGGATGCCGACACCTACATCACCTCCGACGTGGGCCAGCACCAGATGTGGGCGGCGCAGTATTACCGCTTTGACGAGCCGCGCCGATGGATCAACTCGGGCGGTCTGGGCACGATGGGCGTGGGCATTCCGTACGCCATGGGCATCAAGATGGCCCGGCCGGACAGCGAGGTTTTCTGCATCACCGGGGAGGGATCGGTGCAGATGTGCATTCAGGAGCTTTCCACCTGCCTGCAGTACAACACGCCGATCAAGATCGTGTCGCTGAACAACCGCTACCTCGGCATGGTGCGGCAATGGCAGGAAGTGGAATATGCAGGGCGCTACAGCAGCAGCTACATGGACGCACTGCCCAACTTTGTGAAGCTGGCCGAGGCCTACGGGCATGTCGGCATGCTGATCGAGAAGCCGCAGGACGTGGAGCCCGCGTTGCGCGAGGCGCGCAAGCTCAAGGACCGCACCGTGTTCATGGACTTTCGCACCGACCCGACGGAAAACGTGTTCCCGATGGTGCAGGCCGGCAAGGGCATCACCGAAATGCTGCTCGGATCGGAAGATTTATGAGACTTTGCGGGTCAGACCGCAGCCACCCGGGCGCCAAATCCTGTTCCCAATCAATTTAGCTTTCCCATTGCCGAATCTATTGTCTGCCAAGCCCGCGCATTACCGTGCGCGGGGGAGGGCAGCGAAAAGAGGAATCTCCAAATGAAACACATCATTGCCGTTTTGCTCGAAAACGAACCGGGCGCCCTGTCCCGCGTGGTGGGCCTGTTCTCGGCCCGCGGTTACAACATCGAGTCGCTGACCGTGGCGCCTACCGAGGACGCCACGCTGTCGCGCATGACGATCCAGACCTCCGGCTCCGACGACGTCATCGAGCAGATCACCAAGCACCTGAATCGCCTGATCGAGGTTGTCAAGGTGGTGGACCTGACCGAAGGCTCCTACACGGAGCGCGAGCTCATGATGGTCAAGGTGCGCGCGGTCGGCAAGGAGCGCGAGGAGATGAAGCGCATGGCCGACATCTTCCGCGGCCGCATCATCGACGTGACCGACAAGAGCTATACGCTCGAGCTGACCGGCGACCAGTCCAAGAACGATGCCTTCCTGGAGGCGCTGGAGCGCAGCGCCATTCTGGAGACGGTGCGTACCGGCGCCAGCGGCATCGGCCGGGGTGAGAGAATCCTGCGGGTTTGAGATGTGCAGGGCTCAGCCACTCCCGTCCGTTCGGGCTGAGTCTGTCGAAGCCCTTGCCGTGCAAGGTCCGCTTGAGCCCTTCGACAGGCTCAGCGCGAACGGCGATATTTGCAGCTAACCGGAGAAGAGAATGAAGGTTTTTTACGACAAGGATTGTGACCTGAGCCTGATCAAGGGCAAGACCGTTGCCATCATCGGCTACGGCAGCCAGGGCCATGCGCACGCGCAGAATCTGAACGACAGCGGCGTCAAGGTCGTGGTCGGCCTGCGCAAGGGCGGTGCTTCCTGGTCGAAGGCCGAGAAGGCGGGCCTCAAGGTGGCTGCCGTGGCGGACGCGGTCAAGGCCGCCGACGTGGTCATGATCCTGCTGCCCGACGAGCAGATCGGCGCGGTCTACACGAACGATATCGAACCGCACATCAAGCAGGGCGCGTCGCTGGTGTTCGCGCACGGCTTCAACGTGCACTACGGCGCCGTGATTCCGCGTGCCGACCTCGATGTCTGGATGGTCGCGCCCAAGGCGCCGGGCCACACCGTGCGCAGCACCTACACGCAGGGCGGCGGGGTGCCACAACTGATTGCGGTGCACCAGGACAAATCCGGCAAGGCGCGGGATCTGGCGCTGTCCTACGCGATGGCGAACGGCGGCGGCAAGGCCGGCATCATCGAAACCAACTTCCGCGAAGAGACCGAAACCGACCTGTTCGGCGAGCAGGCCGTCCTGTGCGGCGGCACCGTGGAACTCGTCAAGGCAGGCTTCGAGACGCTGGTGGAGGCCGGCTATGCGCCCGAGATGGCCTATTTCGAATGCCTGCACGAACTCAAGCTGATCGTGGATCTGATCTACGAGGGCGGCATCGCGAACATGAACTACTCCATCTCGAACAACGCCGAGTATGGCGAGTACGTGACCGGCCCGAAAATCGTGACCAGCGCCACCAAGGACGCCATGCGTGCGTGTCTCAAGGACATCCAGACGGGCGACTACGCAAAGAGCTTCCTGCTGGAGAACAAGGCCGGCGCGCCCACGCTGCTGAGCCGCCGCCGCCTGATGGCCGAGCACCAGATCGAGGTGGTGGGCGAGTCGCTGCGCGCGATGATGCCCTGGATCAAGAAGAACAAGCTGGTCGATCAGACCCGCAATTGAGAGGCGGCGCCCCGATGAAGGCCACCTTCGGGTGGTCTTTTGCTTGGTGCGGCCGCCACGCACACGGCTGTCTTACACTTGCCGCCATGTGCCCGGGCACGGCAGGCACGGCGAACCGGCTTGCGGGAAACACTGGCATACTATTAATTCAATAGCTATCATCTTAATACCTATAAGGGCTACAGGCTTTATATATGCATGATGGTTCGGATTCCGACTTTTCTCCAGGCGAGGCGGTGGTGGTGCGCAAGCGCCGCAAGGGCATCTACATCCTGCCCAACCTGTTCACGCTGGCGGCGCTGTTTGGCGGGTTTTACGCGATCGTGATGGCGATGAACGGCCGCTTCGACATGGCGGCCATCGGCGTGTTCTTTGCCATGGTGCTCGACAGCCTGGACGGCCGCGTGGCGCGCATGACCAACACGCAAAGCGCCTTTGGCGAACAGATGGACTCGCTCTCGGACATGGTGTCGTTCGGCGCCGCGCCCGCGCTGATCGCCTATGAGTGGGCCTTGAAGGGGCTGGGCCGCTGGGGCTGGATCGCCGCCTTCGTCTATTGCTCCTGCGCGGCGCTTCGGCTGGCGCGCTTCAACGTCAACACCCACGTGATCGACAAGCGCTATTTCCAGGGCCTGCCGTCGCCGGCGGCCGCAGCGCTGGTCACCGGATTCATCTGGGTCATGACCGATGTCGGCATCCCCGGCCCCGAGGTCGCCTGGCCCATGTTCGCGCTGGCGCTCTACGCGGGATTGACGATGGTGACGAACGTTCCGTTCTACAGTTTCAAGGACGTGCACATGAAAAAAAGCGTGCCGTTCGCGGTCATCGTGCTGATTGCACTGGGCATCGCCATCATCAACATTCAGCCTGCGACCGTCCTGTTCGGCCTCTTCGTCATCTATGGCTTCAGCGGCTACGCGGTGTATGGCTGGCGCAAGGCCAAGGGGGTGCGCACCAGCCTGATCAGCACCTCCACCGACGAGCCGGAAGAACGTGGGTTGCACAAGTAGCACGCCCGCAATATCCGCTACGGATGCCCACCCTGCCTGAAACTTGTGCTACAGTTCGCGACATGAAAAACATTTCGCTGGCGCTACTGCTATCCCCCTACGGGCGGAGACGGTAGCGCACGCGCACACCATCACAACGGCCCGTATGCACCAGCAACGGGCCGTTTCTGTTTTGGGTTGCTGGTTTTAAGCAAGGAGATTCGAGCAAGATGAAAAACCCCGCCAGCAAATATTCACCGTTCAAACCGGTTCATCTGACCGACCGGACGTGGCCGGATGTGATCCTGACGAAAGCGCCGATCTGGCTCAGCACGGATCTGCGGGACGGCAACCAGGCGTTGATCGAGCCGATGGACATCGTGCGCAAGCTGCGCATGTTCGAGATGCTGGTGAAGATCGGCTTCAAGGAAATCGAGGTCGGGTTTCCATCTGCGTCGCAAATCGAATTCGATTTCGTGCGCCGGCTGATCGAGGGCAACTTGATTCCCGATGACGTCACGATCCAGGTGCTGACGCAGGCGCGCGAGCCGTTGATTCGCCGCACCTTCGACGCGCTGCGCGGCGCCAGGCAGGTCATCGTGCATCTATACAACGCCACCGCCCCGGTGATGCGCCGCGTGGTTCTGGGCATGGACGAGGACGCCATTGTCGAACTGGCGGTGGCCAATGCTCGCTTGTTTCGCGAGCTTGCTGCACAGCAACCCGGAACGCACTGGACATTCCAGTATTCGCCGGAAATGTTCTCGGGCACCGAACTGGAATTCTCCAAACGCGTGGTCGATGCGGTCACCGAGGTGTGGCAGCCGACGCCTGAGCACAAGTGCATCGTGAATTTGCCGTCCACGGTGGAGCATTCCACTCCGAATATCTTTGCGGACATGATGGAGTGGATGCATCGCCATCTCGCGCGGCGCGACGCCATCGTGCTGTCGGTGCACCCGCACAACGATCGCGGCACCGGCACGGCCGCAGGCGAATTTGCCCTGATGGCGGGGGCGGACCGGATCGAAGGTTGCCTGTTCGGCAATGGCGAGCGCACGGGCAACGTGGATCTGGTCAACGTTGCGCTCAATCTCTACACCCAGGGGGTGGACCCGCGGCTCGATTTCTCCGACATCGACGAGGTGCGCCGCACCGTGGAACACTGCAACCAGTTGCCGGTGCATCCACGCCATCCGTACGTGGGCGACCTGGTGTACACCTCGTTCTCGGGATCCCATCAGGACGCCATCAAGAAGGCGTTTGCGGCGCGCGCGCCAGGGCAGCGTTGGGACATGCCTTATCTGCCCATCGATCCGAAGGATCTCGGGCGCAGCTACGAGGCGGTGATCCGCGTGAACAGCCAGTCGGGCAAGGGCGGCATCTCGTATTTGCTGGAGAGCGAATTCGGCCTCGAATTGCCGCGGCGCCTGCAGATCGAGTTCAGCCACGCAGTGCAGGCGGTCATGGATGCGTCGGGCAAGGAACTCACGGCGCAGGATCTCTGGCACATGTTCGAGCGCGAATACGGCCTCATGAGCATCGATGCACTGCGCTGTCAGGTGATCGAAGCGTCCGACGGCGGCGGCGCCTCGTGCGGCGTTGCGCTGGTGGCAGACCTCGATCTGGGTGATGGCCCTTTGACGCTGCGAGGCCACGGGACCGGGCCGATCGATGCCTTCATTCAGGGGTTGAATCAGGCGACGGGGCGGGATGTTCGCATTCTCGACTACCGCCAGCATTCAGTGGGCGCGGGGGCCGATGCCAGGTCGGTGGCCTACATCGAGTTGTGCATCGCCGGCGGGCAAACCCTGTTCGGCGTCGGCATGGACGCGAATGTTGTCACGGCGTCGCTGAGGGCCATTGTCTCGGGCATGCGGCGCGCGGGCGTGCTGGCGGTACCGCTGCCGCGGGATCGTGAAACTGCAGTGCCACCGGCCGCTGCCAGCGCCGTCGGCGTGGCCGCCTGAGTCCCGGGCCACGCTTAAAATACCGCCACCAGGAGCCCTTCATGGCCGAAAAACTGATTATTTTCGACACCACTTTGCGCGATGGCGAGCAGTCGCCTGGCGCGTCGATGACGCGTGACGAGAAGCTGCGTATCGCACGGCAGCTAGAGCGGCTCAAGGTCGATGTGATCGAGGCCGGCTTTCCGGCCAGTTCCAACGGCGACTTCGAGTGCGTGCAGGCGATCGCCAACGTGATCAAGGAGTCGACCGTCTGCGGCCTGTCGCGTGCCAACGACCGGGACATTGCGCGCGCGGCGGAGGCGCTCCGGCCGGCTGCGCGGGCGCGCATTCACACTTTCATCGCCACGTCCGCGCTGCACATGGAAAAGAAGCTGCGCATGACGCCCGACCAGGTGTTCGAGCAGGCCCGGCTTTCGGTGCGCTTCGCGCGCAACCTGGTGGGCGACGTGGAGTTCAGCCCCGAGGATGGCTACCGCAGTGACGTGGATTTTCTGTGTCGTGTCCTCGAAGCCGCGATTTCCGAAGGCGCCACCACCATCAATGTTCCCGACACCGTGGGCTACGCCATTCCCGAGCTGTACGGCAACTTCATTAGAACCCTGCGCGAGCGTATTCCCAACAGCGACAAGGCGGTCTGGTCGGTGCACTGTCATAACGACTTGGGCATGGCCGTGGCAAACTCGCTCGCAGGGGTCAAGATCGGCGGCGCCCGTCAGGTGGAGTGCACCATCAACGGTCTGGGCGAACGCGCCGGCAACTGCTCGCTGGAGGAAATCGTGATGGCGGTGAAAACCCGCAAGGACTACTTTGGCCTTGAGGTTGGCGTGGATGCACGGCACATCCTCGCCACCAGCCGCATGGTCAGCCAGACCACCGGCTTCGTGATCCAGCCGAACAAGGCGGTGGTTGGCGCGAACGCATTTGCGCACGCTTCGGGGATTCATCAGGATGGCGTGCTGAAGGCGCGTGACACGTATGAAATCATGCGTGCCGAAGACGTGGGCTGGACCAACAACAAGATCGTGCTGGGCAAGCTCAGCGGCCGCAATGCATTCAAGCAGCGCCTGCAGGAACTCGGTGTCGCGATGGACAGCGAGGCGGACATCAACACCGCCTTTGCCCGGTTCAAGGAACTGGCCGACCGCAAGAGCGACATTTTCGACGAGGACATTCTCGCGCTGGTCAGCGATGAAAGCATCGCGCGCGACCATGAGAAGTACATGTTCATCTCGCTGGCACAGCACAGTGAAACGGGTGAACGCCCGCAGGCCACCGTCGTCTTTACCGCGCAGGGCAAGGAAGTCACAGGCGAGTCTGATGGCAACGGTCCGGTGGACGCCTCGCTCAAGGCCATCGAGACCCACGTCAAGAGCGGCGCCGAAATGGTGCTGTATTCGGTGAATGCCATCAGCGGTTCCACCGAGAGCCAGGGCGAGGTGACCATCCGCCTGCAAAACAGCGGTCGCGTCGTCAACGGTGTCGGGGCCGATCCCGATATCGTGGTGGCTTCCGCCAAGGCTTATCTGAATGCGCTCAACAAGTTACAGAGTAAATCTGACGCGGTGGCCGCCCAGGGCTAGGGTAAACACCTAAAACCTCGATACCAGTTTATGAAAATTCTCCAAGTATTTGATCTTGCGCGATCTTTTCATTTGGATACACTCGGGGTTTGTTCAAGCGTATCGGAGATAACGCCATGTCCCGCTGTGCAAACCTCCAACCAGGTCATATTTTGAAACGCCTGCTCCAGTTTTTTTTGACCGTGTTGTTCGCGAGTAGTCTGGTTTTTCCTGTGGCGCAGGCAGCCAGCGCGAAGAAACCCGTTGTGAAAAAGCACACGCATTCCGTCCATATTGCCAAGCGCGATCGGGCGACCTCAAAGCGCGTGATTGCCAGAATCGTTCCTCGTGCGCGAAAGAACGGCCACAGGGTCAAGGTGGTGGCCAGTGCGAAGCGCCGGTCCATCGTGCGCGTGGCATATACACCGGCCCCTCAGTCTTTCGGTGAACTGGATGGACTGCACGCGAAACAGGGGCCGCTGGATCTCAGATCGGGCGCGGCCCTGGTGATGGACCAGGACACGCACGAGGTGCTGTTCAGCAAGAACGACGACGCCGTGTTGCCCATTGCGTCGCTGAGCAAGCTGATGACGGGCCTGGTCATCAGCGAGTCCGGCTTGCCGATGGACCAGATGATCACCATTACGCAGGACGATGTCGATACCATCAAGCACAGTCGCTCGCGCCTGCGGGTCGGGACCACGCTGACCCGCGGCGAAATGCTGCATCTGGCGCTGATGGCGAGTGAGAATCGGGCGGCGCACGCGCTCGCGAGAACCTATCCCGGCGGGGTGCCTGCGTTCGTCGCGGTGATGAATGCCAAGGCAAAAATGATCGGCATGACGAGTACCCACTATGTGGAGCCCACGGGGTTGTCGTTTCACAACCAGTCCAGCGCGCACGACCTGGCCCTGTTGGCGAACGTGGCCTACCAGGTCCCGTTGTTGCGCGAAGTCACCACCTCGCACGGCATGGACGTCGACATGGGCCGCAGCGTGGTGCAGTTCCACAACACCGATCGGCTCGTGAAGAACCCGGGCTGGGATATCGGGTTGTCAAAGACGGGCTTCATCAATGAAGCGGGACACTGCCTGCTGATGCAGGCCAAGGTTGCCGGGCGCAACCTGATCATGGTATTCCTCGACTCCGCGGGATCGCTCAGCCGCTTTGCCGATGCGGAGCGTGTACGGCGCTGGGTCGAGTCCGATCCCAGAACCGCCATCAGTTTTACCTCGGCGGCACAGGACAACAACGGCTGAGTCGTTCAGGCGGGCCGGCCCGCCGGCGGCTTATAGCCCAGGGCCGCCGCGATCTCGTTCACGGTGGCCTGGAGTTTGGGCAGCCAGCCTTCGTCGAGACGATCCGCCGGTGCCGAGATCGACAGGCCGGCGATCAACTTTTTCTGGTCATCATGGATGCCGGCCGCCATGCAGCGCACCCCCAACTCGAGTTCTTCGTCGTCGCGCGCCGTCCCCAACTGCCGGGTTTTGGCGAGTTCCCGCTCCAGCGCCGCCAACTGTGTAATGCTGTTTTTGGTGTGCCCGTGCAGGCCCGTACGGGTGGCGTATGCGCGCACCCGCTGCGGATCGTCTTCGGCCAGGAACAGTTTGCCTACCGAAGTCAGATGCAAGGGCGCGCGCCCACCGATGGCCCGTATCACCTGCATGCCCGAACGCTCGCCGAACGACCGTTCGATGTACACGATCTCATCGCCCTGGCGCATGCTCAGATTCACCGGCTGCTGGATCAGATGATGTAGATCGCGCATGGGGCCGAGCGCCGCGTCGCGCACGCTCAGGCGCCCCTTCACCAGGTTGCCAAGTTCCAGCAGGCGCATGCCCAACCGGTAACTGCCTGCCTCGGGGCGATCCACAAAGCGTCCCGTGGCCAAGTCGTTGAGGATGCGGTGCGTGGTCGATGGGTGCAGGCCGGTCAGCGCGCTGATTTCCTTGAGCGACACCGGTTCGTCGTGCGCCGCCAGCACATCGATCAGCGCGAACATGCGCTCAATGACCTGCACGGTAGGGGTCGTCGGCACGGAAGGGACGGATCGTTTCATGGGGGCAGGCACCAAATATCGGATTGATATTTTATCTGGTGAAACGCCACCTTGCCGATCGGCTCCCGGATATGGAGCGAAGCTAGCCGCCCGCGCGAAACGCGTTCGCCTCCCAGTGGCCATCCCGCAGGACTTCGTGGGGCCGGAACCGGGCTTTGTAGTTCATCTTCGGACTCTGGCGGATCCAGTAGCCCAGATAGACATAAGGCAACTCCAGCGCGCGTGCCTGGTCGATTTGCCACAGCACGCTGTAGGTGCCATAGCTGGCATGGGCGTCGGGCTCATAGAACGTGTACACGGCCGAGAGGCCGTCATTCAGGACGTCGAGGACCGAGACCATCTTGAGTGCACCGGGTGCGCCATCCGGCAGCGTTTCCCGGAATTCGACGAGACGTGAATTCACCCGGCTCTGCAGCAGGAACTGCGTGTACTGGTCGATGCTGTCGTGGTCCATGCCGCCGCCCGCATGGCGACCATTCTGATAGCGAAGATACAGGTGGTAATGCTCCGGCACGAAACACAGTTTGAGCACCCGCGCCTGCAGCGTCTGGTGACGCTCCCGCGCCCTGCGCTGACTGCGGTCCGGGCTGAAGCGTTGGACCAGAACCCGCAGCGGCAGGCAGGCGTGGCAACCGTCGCAATAGGGGCGGTAAGTGAACATGCCGCTGCGCCGAAAGCCCTGGGCGACCAGGTCGGAGTAGGTGTCGTTGTGGATCAGGTGGCTGGGCGTGGCGACTTGCGACCGGGCCTGGTTGCCCGGCAAATAGCTGCAAGGATAGGGTGCCGTTGCATAAAACTGCAAGGTCTGAAGGGGGAGATCCTTGAGGTGCGTCACGTCGGCACGGTCTTGGCGGGCAGGAGTTCCTGCCAGTATACGTGCTCGAACTGCCACTGCGGCGGCGCCAGCACTGCGTTGCGGGCCACCTGATTCACGAAGCTGGCTCGAGTGATTGCCCGCGCTCCCAGCGACGCCAGATGCGGAGTGTTCTGCTGGCAGTCGATCAAGTCGATGCGGTGGTGCCGGCAAAAGCAAACCAGCGCCGCCAGCGCGATCTTGGATGCATCTGGCACCTGGGCGAACATTGATTCACCAAACACCGCCTTGCCAAGCGCGACGCAGTACAGGCCGCCCACGAGTTGCCCGCTCAACCAGGCTTCCACGCTGTGCGCGAATCCCGCACGATGCAGGGCCTCGTAGGCCTGCACCATCGCAGGCACAATCCAGGTCCCCGGCTGGCCGGGACGCGGACGCGTCGCGCAGGCATGAATGACCTGGGCGAAGGCGCTGTCGATGCGGACCTCAAAGCGCGAATCCGGTTGCAGACGACGCAGCGTCTTGCGCAGCGAACGATGCAGCTTGAACTCCGTCACCGGCAGCACCATGCGCGGCTGTGGGCTCCACCACAAAATAGGCTGATCGTTGCTGAACCAGGGAAAGATACCTTGTGAATAGGCGCTAACCAGGCTTTCCACGTCCAGCGCACCGCCACCCGCGAGTAATCCGGGTGCGGGATCCGACTCGCCCCACGCCTGTTCCGGCGACGGAAACGGTGCGCCAGGCGCAAGCCAGGGCAATCTCGGCGCGGCGGATCGCATGGTGAACTAAGGGAGAACAAGGGCCTGCCAATGGCGCATCAGGCCCGATGTTCCCTGCGAGCGCATCGATAACTGGCGGAGCAGGCGGGATTCGAACCCGCGGAGGGTGTTACCCCTCACACGCTTTCCAGGCGTGCGACTTAAACCGCTCATCCACCGCTCCAGTCAGAGGGCGCCATTGTATCAGCGCGAGGCGGCTCGCCGGGCTCGCGACCGGGCAATTGCGCCGCAACCGGGTCACTGCGCTTTCTGGGTCTGGATCATTTTCATGGCCGATGTGATCAGGGCGGAAACCTCGGTCATGTTGCTGGGCACGATCAGCGTGGTGCTGGCATCCGCGGCCACCTTGCTGTAGGCACCCACGGCCGACTCGGCGACCTTCAACTGTACGGCCTGCTCGCCGCCGGGCTGGCGAATGGCGTTTGCCACCACTTCGATGGCCCGGGCCGTGGCTTCGGCCACGGCGGTGATGGCCCCGGCTTCACCCTGCGCATTGTTGATGGCGGCCTGTTTCTCGCCCTCGGAGCGTGCGATGAAGGCCTGGCGCTCGCCGGCCGCGATGTTGATCTGCTCCTGCATGCGCCCCTCGGAGGCCGCAATCAGTGCCCGCTTTTCCCGCTCGGCGGTGATCTGCTGCTGCATCGCATGCAGGATTTCCTTCGGCGGTGTCAGGTCCTTGATCTCGTAGCGCAGCACCTTCACGCCCCAGTTCAGCGCGGCCTCGTCGATGGCCTGCACCACCTGGGCATTGATGATGTCGCGCTCCTCGAAGGTCTTGTCCAGTTCCAGCTTGCCGATCACGGAACGCAGCGAGGTCTGTGCCAGCTGCGAGATCGCCACCACATAGTTGGATGAGCCGTAACTGGCGCGCATCGCATCGGTCACCTGGAAATACAGGATGCCGTCCACCTGCAGTTGCGTGTTGTCGCGCGTGATGCAGACCTGACTGGCGATATCCATGGGGATTTCCTTGAGCACATGCTTGTAGGCGACCCGGTCGATGAACGGAACCAGGAAGTTCAGTCCGGGCGTGAGCGTGTCGCGGTACTTGCCCAACCGCTCAACCACCCAGGCATGCTGTTGCGGAACGACCTTGATCGAGCGCGTGATGAAGATGACGGCGATGACAAAGATGACGACGGCGATTTCCATGTTCTCATTCCCTGGCTGGTTGGTGGTTGGTTTGGTTTTCAGATCTTGTCGACCAGCAATCGACTGCCGATGACCTCGGCGACCCTGTGTGGGCCGCTCGCGGGCGTGCTGCCGGGGCGGTGCATGACGGTCCAGTTTGCGCCCCGGTACTTCACCGTGGCGGTACCGTCGGGGTTCCAGGATTCCACGGTGACCGTCTCGCCGATATCCAGGTTGACGTTCGGATTCGCGCTGGCGGACGATGTGGCCGCGCGCTGGCTGCGGACGAAATACCACGACACAACCGCACCGCCGCCCACGACCGCGGCGATCAGCAACTGGGCGATGGTGCCGGCACCGAATTGCGCGGACAGCGCGGCGGCGGCCAGCCCGATGGCAAGCATCAGCAGGTAAAACGTGCCCGTCGTCAGCTCCACGACGACCGCAGCGCCCGCGAGCAGCCACCAGATGGTTGATTCAGCCATGTCAATCGTGTTCCCGTTGTGTTCCCTGAGCCACATTTTGGGGCAAAAGATGGCCTCGCAAGAGCGCTGGCGCGTTAATTCCTTACACTTCGCGCTGGCTGGTTTTTTCTGTCTTCCTGTTACCGGCACCGAGGCCTGCATGAAATTTCGCTTTCCCATTGTCATCATCGACGAGGACTTTCGTTCCGAGAACACCTCGGGTCTGGGCATTCGCGCGCTGGCGCAAGCCATCGAAAGTGAAGGTTTCGAGGTGCTCGGGGTAACCGGCTATGGCGACCTGAGCCAGTTTGCCCAGCAGCAAAGCCGCGCCAGCGCGTTTATTCTGTCAATTGACGACGAAGAGTTCACACCGGGGCCGGACCTGGATCCCGCCGTACTGAACCTGCGCACCTTCATCGAGGAGGTGCGCCGCAAGAACCCCGATGTGCCGATCTACGTGTATGGCGAAACCAAGACTTCGCGCCACATCCCGAACGACATCCTGCGCGAGTTGCACGGCTTCATCCATATGTTCGAGGACACGCCGGAGTTCGTTGCGCGCCACATCATCCGCGAGGCGCGAAGCTACCTGGACGGCGTGCAGCCGCCGTTCTTTAAGGCACTGCTGGAGTATGCCGAGGACGGCTCCTACTCCTGGCACTGCCCCGGCCACTCGGGCGGCGTCGCGTTCCTCAAGAGCCCGGTCGGGCAGATGTACCACCAGTTCTATGGCGAGAACATGCTGCGCGCCGACGTCTGCAACGCGGTGGAAGAACTGGGCCAGTTGCTGGACCACGACGGCGCGATCGGCGAGAGCGAGCGCAATGCCGCGCGCATTTTCAACGCGGACCATTGCTTCTTTGTGACCAATGGCACCAGCACCTCGAACAAGATGGTCTGGCACCATACGGTCGCGCCGGGTGACGTGGTGGTGGTGGACCGCAACTGCCACAAGTCGATCCTGCACTGCATCGTGATGACGGGAGCGATCCCGGTATTCCTGAAACCCACGCGCAACCACTACGGCATCATCGGCCCGATCCCCCAGGCCGAATTCGAGCCGGCGGCCATTCGCGCCAAGATCCGCGCGAATCCGCTGCTCGCCGATGTCGACGCGGATCGGGTGAAGCCGCGCATCCTCACGCTGACCCAGTCAACCTACGACGGGGTGCTTTACAACACCGAGACCATCAAGCGCATGCTCGACGGCTATGTCGAGAACCTGCATTTCGACGAAGCCTGGCTGCCGCATGCGGCGTTCCACCCGTTCTACAGCAGCTACCACGCGATGGGCAGGAAGCGCACGCGGCCGAAGAAGTCGGTGGTGTATTCGACCCAGTCGATTCACAAGCTGCTGGCGGGCATCAGTCAGGCCAGTCAGGTGCTGGTACAGGATTCGCAGAAGGTCAAGCTCGACCGGCATCTGTTCAACGAGGCGTACCTGATGCACACCTCGACCTCGCCGCAGTACAGCATCATCGCCAGCTGTGACGTGGCCGCCGCCATGATGGAGCCGCCCGGCGGCACGGCGCTGGTCGAGGAGAGCATCGCCGAGGCGCTGGACTTTCGCCGCGCGATGCGCAAGATCGCCGCCGAGTACGGCGACGACTGGTGGTTCAAGGTCTGGGGGCCCGAGAAGCTGGTGGAAGAGGGCATCGGTCTGCCCGACGACTGGATCATCAAGGGCGAGATCAAGAATGCGAAGAACGGCACCAACTGGCACGGCTTCGGGCGCATGGCGACCGGCTTCAACATGCTGGACCCGATCAAATCCACCATCGTCACGCCGGGAATGGATCTGACCGGGCGCTTCGCCAAAACCGGCATTCCGGCCGCGGTCGTCACGAAGTACCTGGCCGAGCACGGCGTGGTGGTCGAGAAGACCGGGCTCTACAGCTTCTTCATCATGTTCACGATCGGCATCACCAAGGGGCGATGGAACACGATGGTCACTGCGCTGCAGCAGTTCAAGGACGACTACGACAGGAACCAGCCGATGTGGCGCATCCTGCCGGAGTTCTGCCGCAAGCATCCGCAGTACGAACGCATGGGCCTGGCCGATCTGTGCCAGCGCCTGCACACGCTGTATGCGCGGCACGACATCGCGCGGCTCACCACCGACATGTACCGCAGCGACCTGACGCCCGCGATGAAGCCGAGCGACGCCTACGCCCACATTGCGCTGCGCCAGACGGAGCGGGTCGAGATCGACGAACTCGAGGGCCGTATCACCGTGGGACTGGTCACGCCGTACCCGCCCGGGATTCCGCTCCTGATCCCGGGCGAGGTGTTCAACCGCAAGATCGTGGACTACCTGAAGTTCGCGCGCGAATTCAATGCCCAGTGTCCGGGCTTCGAAACCGATATCCATGGCCTGGTCGAAGAACAGGATGCGGGCGGCACCCGGCACTATTATGCGGATTGCGTGTGCTGAAGCTTGAATTCCCTGACGGAACGGGCATTTGATGCTCTATAAGAAGTAGCAAACTGCAAGGCGCCGTCAGCAGCTTATCCAAAGCGCAGCGCCATGACCCCCGCCATCACGGCCAGCGTGCCCAGCGCGCGCTGGCGACCGAAGGGCTCGCGCAGCCACAGCGTGCCGATCAGTGCGGCGAACAGCACCGAGGTCTCGCGCAAAGCGGCCACCGAGGCCACGGGCGCGTGCGTCATCGCCCACAGCGCAATGCCGTAGCTGCCCGTCAGCGCCAGCGTTCCGGCCAGGCCGATCTTCCAGCGCCGCGCCGCGTGGTCCAGCACGGCCTGGCGCCGGCCGCGGTGGCGCCACAGCACGAGCAGGAGGTAGGGCAAGCCGTCGAACAGGCACAGGGCCGCCACGTAGGCCGCCGCGTTGCCGGACGCACGCACCCCGAGGCCATCGATGCCCGTGTACAGCGCGATGATGACGGCATTCACCAGCGCGAAGCGCAGCGCCTTGCCGCGATGGCCCTGCGATGCGTGCAGGCGGGTGGGCGACAAGCCCAGCAGCAGCACGCCGGTGCAGGTACCGGCCACGCCCACCCACGCCAGCGGCGAGAGGCTTTCGCCGAGCAGGGCCTCGCTGCCCAGCGCCACCAGCAGCGGCGCGCTGCCGCGCATCACCGGATAGGTCAGCCCCAGGTCGCCATACCGGTAGGCGCCGGTGAGCGCAGTGAAGTAGCCCACATGCACCAGCGCAGAGGCGGCAATATAGGGCCACGCCCGCGTCGGCGGCAGCCCGGTCGCGGCCAGCAGCGGCAGCGCCAGCAGCACGCCGGCGGCCTGGATCAGCGCCGTGTCCAGCGTCTTGTCGCGCGACGACTTGATGAGCGCATTCCAGCTGGCATGCAATAGTGCCCCGAACAGTACCGCGAGCACGACCGGCCCGGTGAGTGTCATGGGCCAGCGCCGTCGAAGGAATGCCGCCGCACGTTGGTCAGATGTCCTCGCGCACGCGCAGGAAGCTGGCGAATCGCGGCAAGCCGCTGTCGGTCAGGCCCCGGAAGCGGTAGGTCACCCAGCTGCCCAGCGCCGGGGGATCGCGGCGCTGCGCGTCACGCAGGCCCGTTCCCAGCTTGAAGCGCTGCCCCGGCTGGCCTGGTTCACCTGGCATTTGCACCAGCAGCGCGCCCAGCATGCCCGCGTATTTGCCCTTGCCGGGGAGGTGTCCAACGACCTGCGCTTCGGCGTCTTCAAAGGGCTTGAACTTGAGCAGATCGTCATTGCGCTGCGCCCGATAGAGCGACGCGCCGCGGTGCAGCATCAGCCCTTCGCCCCCGGCCTTGACGGTTTTGGCGAGCAGGGCTTGCAGTGCCTGGGGAGTGGCGACGCGGCTTTGCGCCACCGGCTGCACCCACGGCACGAGCAGTTCGGCGAGCAGCCGGTTCAGCACCGGGATGCGATCCGTGAAGGGGCCGCCCTGCGCGGGCAGGTCGAACACCATGAAGCGCATGCCGCGCCAGGCCGCGTCGTCGGGCGTTTGCTGGCGCACGGTGGCGACCGCCTTGCTGAACTGCCCACGGCCGGCCCAGAGCTCGCCGTCCAGCGGGGTGGCCGGCCACCCCGCGGTGAACCACGCCGGTGCGTTGATGCGCTCGCCCCCGCGCGTGCGCAGCTGCGTGCCGTCCCAGTAACCGCGCACGCCGTCGTACTTTTCGCTCACCCAGTAGTCGGCCAGCGGCACGCCGGGGCGGTAGACATTGGCCAGCATCAGCGGCGAGGCGGTGCCCGCCCAGCCGGGTGCGCCAGCCAGCGCGGTCAGCGCGCCGAAGGCCAGTAACAGGAAAACGCGTCGCAGGTGCATGGCGGCGTCAGGTCAATGCTCTCATGATTGAAGCAAACAATCATTGAAGGATAAGGGCTTGCACTCCATTTGATGCTAAACCGAGGTCAAACGTTGTCGCGCGAGATGCCCGCGGTGTGGCTGAAGCCGCCGTCCACATAGGTGATCTCCGCCGTGACGCCGCTGGCCAGGTCGCTCAGCAGGAAAGCCGCGACGTTGCCCACGTCCTCGATCGTGACGTTGCGGCGCAGCGGCGAGGCCGACGCCACCATGCCCAGCAGCTTGCCGAAGTCCTTGATGCCGCTGGCCGCGAGCGTCTTGATCGGGCCCGCGCTGATGCCGTTCACGCGCATGCCGCGCGGCCCGAACGATTCGGCCAGGTAACGCACCGAGGCTTCCAGGCTCGCCTTGGCCAGCCCCATGGTGTTGTAGTTCGGCACGGCGCGCAGTGCCCCAAGGTAAGTCATGGTCAGCAGAGACGACTTGTCATTCAGGTAGGGCAGGGCCGCCTTCGCCATCGCGGGGAAACTGTAGGCGCTGATGTCGTGCGCGATCCTGAAGGCTTCCCGGTTCAGGCCCTCCAGGAAATCACCCGCAATCGCCTCGCGCGGCGCGAAGCCGATGCTGTGCACGAAGCCGTCGAATTGGGGCCAGGACTGCGCGAGGTCGGCGAACAGCTTTTCGATTTGCGCATCGTCGCCGACGTCGCAATCGAAGATGAGCTTCGAGTCGAAATCGCCCGCGAATTCGGCGATGCGGTCCCGAAAGCGCTCGCCCACATAGCTGAACGCCAGCTCGGCCCCCTGCGCGTGGCAGGCCTTGGCAACGCCGTAGGCGATCGAACGGTTCGACAGCACGCCGGTGATCAGCAGTTTTTTTCCGGTGAGAAACCCCATGGTTCACAACTCCTTGTTTTTGCGGAATTGTCGCATGCGAAGTCTTCGGCCCGAGGGTCAAAACCATACAAATCAACGCACTTGCACCGGGTTTTGCAGTACAATCAAAGGCTCACGACCAAACGGGCGGGTACCAACCGCCCTTTTTTTTTGGGCGATCCCTTTTGGAGCGGTTGGGGGTCAGGGCACGAGGGGCGACGTGGCGTTACAGGATATTGTGGAACAAACCGTGGCCGGTTTCGGTTACGAGCTGGTGGAGATCGAACGATCCGCCGGGGGGCTGCTGCGCATCACGATCGATCTGCCCTGGGCGCCGGGCGTCGAGCAGTTCATCGGTGTCGAGGACTGCGAGAAGGTCACGCGCCAGTTGCAATTTGCGCTCGAGGTCGATGCGGTGGAATACAGGCGGCTCGAGGTGTCCTCGCCCGGCATCGACCGCCCCTTGAAGCGGGAACAGGATTTCGAGCGATTTGTGGGCGAGGTGGTCGATATCACCTTGAAGGCGCCGATCGGCAAGGAGGCCGCCGCACCGGGCGCGGGCCCGGTCCATGCCAACCGCAAGAAGTTTCGCGGCACGCTGGAGCGGGTCGAGACGGCTGATGGGGTGAACTGGCAGATCGTCTGGCGTGACGAGCCGGCCGTCAAGCCGGGGCAAAAGGTCAGCAGGAAGAGGGCGCCGGCGCCGCTACAGGTTCTGGGGTTTACGCTGGACGAGTTGCGCGAGGCGCGTCTGGCGCCGATTGTCGATTTCAAGGGCCGCAAGGCCAGGGCCACCGCGGGCGGTGGCGAAGTTCAAGTTTAAGACAGGAGATTCGTGACATGAATCGCGAAATGTTGATGCTGGTGGATGCCATCTCGCGCGAGAAGAACGTCGAGCGCGACGTCGTGTTTGGCGCGGTCGAGGCGGCGCTCGCCCAGGCGACCAAGAAGCTCTATGCAGGTGCCGAAGTCGACATCCGGGTCGCGGTGGACCGTGACAGCGGCGACTACGAGACTTTTCGCCGCTGGCATGTGGTGCCCGACGAGGCCGGCCTGCAACTACCCGACGCGGAAATCCTGCTGTTCGAGGCGAAGGAGCAGATTGCCGACATCGAGGTCGACGACTACATCGAGGAGCCGGTAGAGTCGGTGCCGATCGGACGCATCGGCGCGATGGCGGCCAAGCAGGTCATCCTGCAGAAAATCCGCGATGCCGAGCGCGAAATGCTGCTCAACGACTTCATGTCGCGCGGCGACAAGATCTTTGTCGGTACCGTCAAACGCATGGACAAGGGCGACATCATTGTCGAGAGCGGGCGCGTCGAAGGCCGCCTGCGCCGCAGCGAAATGATCCCGAAAGAAAACCTGCGCTCGGGCGACCGGGTGCGCGCCATGATCATGGAGGTGGATTTGACGCTGCGCGGCGCGCCCATCATCCTGTCGCGCTCCGCGCCCGAGTTCATGATCGAACTGTTCCGCCAGGAAGTGCCCGAGATCGAACAGGGCCTGCTGGAGATCAAGTCCTGCGCGCGCGACCCCGGCTCACGCGCCAAGATTGCGGTGCTCTCGCACGACAAGCGCGTGGATCCGATTGGCACCTGCGTCGGCGTGCGCGGCACCCGCGTCAACGGCGTGACCAACGAACTGGCCGGCGAGCGTGTGGATATCGTTCTCTGGAGCGAAGACCCGGCGCAGTTCGTGATTGGCGCGCTGGCGCCCGCCAACGTGTCATCCATCGTGGTGGACGAAGAGCGCCGTGCCATGGATGTGGTGGTGGATGAAGAAAACCTCGCGATCGCGATCGGCCGCGGCGGCCAGAACGTGCGCCTGGCGTCCGACCTCACGGGCTGGAAAATCAACATCATGGACGCGGCCGAATCCGCGCAGAAGCAGGCCAGCGAGACCGACACCAGCCGCAAGCTGTTCATGGACAAGCTCGACGTCGACGAGGAAATCGCCGACATCCTGATTCATGAGGGATTCACCAGCCTGGAAGAGGTGGCCTATGTGCCGCTGCAGGAAATGCTGGAAATTGAGAGCTTCGACGAGGATACGGTCACCGAGCTGCGCACGCGCGCCAAGGATGCGCTGCTCACGATGGAAATTGCCAGGGAAGAGGGCGACGGGACCGTTTCGCAGGATCTGCAGGACCTGGAAGGTCTCACCCCCGAACTGATTGTCAAGCTGACCGGGGCCGGCGTGAATACCCGTGACGATCTGGCCGACCTGGCCGTCGACGAACTCACCGACATCACCGGTCAGCCGGAAGATGAGGCCAAAACGTTGATCATGAAGGCGCGCGAGCACTGGTTCGCGGGTCAAGAGTAATGGCCATGGAGGCACGAACCAAATATGTCCAGCACCACAGTCGCCGAGTTCGCAACGGAACTCAAGAAACCAACAGTAACCCTGCTTGAACAGCTCAAGTCGGCGGGAGTGGCCAAGACGGCCGCGTCCGATCCGCTGACCGAGTCCGACAAGCAAAGACTGCTGGCCCATTTGCAGGCCAGCCACGGTACCGCGAGCGCCGAGCGCAAGAAGATCACGCTGGTGAAAAAGTCCACCAGCGAGATCAAGCAGGCCGACGCCACCGGCAAGGCCAGAACGATTCAGGTCGAGGTGCGCAAGAAGCGCACCTTTGTGAAACGCGATGAAGGCGCGGACGCGCCGGAGGAAGTCACAGCTCCCGCCGCGGAGACACCCGCAAGATCGGTCCTCGACGAGGCCGAACTCGCCCGCCGCGAGGAAGAGGCCAGGCGTCAGGCCGAGCTGATTCGGCGCCAGGAAGAAGAACTGGCGGAAAAGCGGCGCCAGCGTGAAGCGCGGGAGTCGCGCGAGCGCGAGGCCGCGGAGCAAGCGGCACGCGAGACGGTGCCGGCACGCCGGCAGCCCGAACCGGCCCTGGAACAGGCAGATGGAGCGCCAGACGGCGCCGTCGATGACGATGCTGCGGCCGCTGCGGGCCGGGCCGAGGCGCACGCTCTCGCGCAGACGCAGGCACGGGAAAAGGCCGCCAGCGAAGCGAAAGCGCTGGCCGACGAAGACACGGCGCGCGCGGCGGACCTGAGCGACCGGCGCCGCAAGGCCGAAGCCGAGGCCGCGGCAATCCGCTCCATGATGTCCACGCCGCAAAAGGTGCTGGTCGCCAAGAAGCCCGAACCCAAGGTAGTGGCCAAGCCTGGTGCGGCGGACGCCAAGGGCGCGATCAAGGGGACTTTGCACAAGCCGGCGGGTGCGGTCGGCACGGCGGCGAGGGCGGGTGCCCCGGCCGGCACGGCGGGCGCGGCTGGCAAGGAAGTCAAGTCGGCCAAGCTGTCGTCCAGTTGGGCCGGTGATCCGGCCAAGAAGAAGGCCATTCCGACGCGCGGCGACAGCAGTGGCGGCGTGGGCCGCGGCAACTGGCGCGGCGGGCCACGCGGGCGGCGCGGCACCGAGCGCGGCGGCCGGGAAGAATATGTGCAGGCGGCGCCGGTGGAGGCGCGCGTGCTCGAAGTCCACGTGCCCGAAACCATCACGGTGGCGGAACTCGCGCACAAGATGGCCGTGAAGGCCTCCGAGGTGATCAAGCAGTTGATGAAGCTGGGGCAGATGGTCACCATCAACCAGCCGCTGGACCAGGACACCGCAATGATCGTGGTGGAGGAAATGGGGCACAAGGCCATCGTGGCCGCGCTCGATGATCCGGAAGCGTTCACCGACGAGGAAGTGTCTCAGCAGGAGGCGCAGGCCCTGCCACGCGCGCCGGTGGTGACCGTGATGGGCCACGTCGATCACGGCAAGACCTCGCTGCTGGATTACATCCGGCGCGCCAAGGTCGCGGCCAGTGAAGCCGGCGGCATCACCCAGCACATCGGGGCCTACCATGTGGAAACACCGCGCGGTGTGATCTCGTTCCTCGACACTCCCGGCCACGAGGCGTTCACCGCCATGCGGGCGCGCGGCGCGCAGGCCACCGACATCGTGATCCTGGTGGTCGCCGCGGATGACGGCGTGATGCCGCAGACTCGGGAAGCCATCAAGCACGCGAAAGCCGCCGGTGTGCCGATCGTGGTCGCCATCAACAAGATCGACAAACCCGATGCCAACCTGGAGCGCGTCAAGGGCGAACTGGTGACCGAGCAGGTGATTCCCGAGGAGTTCGGCGGCGAATCGCCGTTTGTCGGCGTTTCGGCCCGAACCGGCGAGGGCGTGGATGCGCTGCTGGAGCAGGTGCTGCTGCAGGCCGAGGTGCTGGAACTCAAGGCGCCTGTGGACGCCATGGCCAAGGGCCTGGTGATTGAGGCGCAACTCGACAAGGGCCGTGGCCCGGTCGCCACCGTGCTGGTGCAGTCGGGCACGCTCAAGACCGGCGACGTAGTGCTGGCCGGCTCCACCTACGGTCGCGTGCGCGCCATGCTGGACGAGAACGGCAAGACGGCCAGGACGGCGGGCCCGTCCATTCCGGTCGAAATCCAGGGCCTGACGGAGGTGCCGCAGGCCGGCGACGAGTTCATGGTGATGTCGGACGAGCGCCGCGCCCGGGAGATCGCGACCTATCGCGCCGGCAAGTTCCGCAACACGAAACTGGCCAAGCAGCAGGCTGCCAAGCTGGAGAACATGTTCTCCGACATGGCCGCCGGCGAGGTCAAGATGCTGCCCATCATCGTCAAGGCCGACGTGCAGGGCTCGCAGGAGGCGCTGTCGCAGTCGCTGCAGAAGCTCTCCACCGACGAGGTCAAGGTACAGATGGTCTACACCGCCGTGGGCGGGATCAGCGAGTCGGACGTGAATCTGGCGATTGCGTCCAAGGCCGTGATCATTGGCTTCAACACACGGGCCGACGCGGGCGCGCGCAAGCTCGCCGAGAACAACGGGGTCGACATCCGCTACTACAGCATCATCTACGACGCCGTCGATGAACTGAAGGTCGCGATGTCGGGCATGCTCACGCCAGACAAGAAGGAAGAGGTCATCGGAACCGCCGAGATCCGCCAGGTGTTCAAGGTCAGCAAGATCGGCGCGATCGCCGGCTGCATGGTTACGTCGGGCCTGGTGCGCCGCACCGCACGGCTGCGCCTGCTGCGCGACAACGTGGTTGTCTTCACGGGCGAGCTCGATTCGCTCAAACGCTTCAAGGACGATGTGCGGGAAGTCAAGGAAGGCTTCGAATGCGGCTTGAACATCAAGAACTACAACGACATCCAGGAGGGTGACGTGCTGGAGTTCTTCGAAATCAAGGAAGTCGCGCGAACCCTGTGATGGCGCTGGGGCAGACACGGTGAAAAAGCAGACGGGCAAGCCGAATCGCGGATTCCAGGTGGCCGATCAGATCCAGCGCGACCTGACGGAGCTGATCGCGCGCGAGCTGAAAGACCCGCGTGTGGGCATGGTGACGATCCAGGCGGTGGAAGTCACGCCGGATTACGCGCACGCCAAGGTGTTTTTCAGCGTGCTGCAGGGTGACCCGAAGGAATGCGAAGAGGGGTTGAACCAGGCCGCGGGCTTCCTGCGTGCCGGGCTGTTCAAGCGCCTGCACATCCATACGGTGCCGACGCTGCACTTCCAGTTCGACCGCACTACCGAGCGCGCGGCCGACATGAACGCGCTGATTGCGCGGGCCGTCGCTTCCCGTTCGAAAGACGACTGACCATGCACGCGCCACGCACAAGGGTGCAGCGGCGCCCTGTGCATGGGGTGTTGCTGCTCGATAAACCACTGGGCTTTTCCAGCAACGCCGCACTGCAAAAGGCCAAATGGTTGTTGCGCGCGGAAAAGGCCGGCCACACCGGCACGCTCGATCCGCTGGCCACCGGCGTGTTGCCGCTGTGCTTTGGGGCGGCGACCAAGTTCAGCCAGCTGCACCTGGACGCTGACAAGACCTACGAGGCGACCGCCCTGCTGGGCATCAAGACCAGCACCGGTGATGCCGAGGGCGAGGTGATGGCGCGGTGCCCGGTGAACGTCACCGAAGCGCAAATTGCCGAAGTCGCACGCCGCTTCACCGGCCGCTTGCGGCAACTGCCGCCGATGCACAGCGCGCTCAAGAAGGACGGCAAGGCGCTGTACGAATACGCCCGCGCCGGCATCGAGGTAGAGCGGGTACCGCGGGATGTCGAAATATTTGAGCTGAATGTGACCCTGGCCCCCATCTCAAATGGTGGTAGAGCTATTAATATCAGAGCAAAATGCAGCAAAGGCACCTATATCCGCACGCTCGGTGAAGACATTGGCGAAGCCCTCGGTTGCGGCGCCCACCTGACAGCCCTGCGCCGCACGGAGACGGGCAACTTCGATCTCTCGTGCTGCGTGACGCTGGAAGCGCTGGAGGCCATGACGGAATCGGAGCGCCTGGCCTGCCTCCTGCCCGTGGAGTCACTGCTGCCGGATCACGCCCGCGTCATGCTGGACGCCGCCGATGCGGGGCGCTTCCTGAGCGGCGTGCGCCGGCGTGGCCCCTGGCCCGATGCGCCGCAGGTCGCCGTGTACGGCGATGCGCCGCACGCCCTGCTTGGCACGGGCCACGTCATGGCAGGCGAACTGATCCCGGGGCGGCTGCTCAGCCCCCCTGAAATAAAGCAAATCCTCGAATATTTAGAAAGCCAACCATGAGCAACAAGCAAATTCGCAACATCGCCATCATCGCCCACGTGGACCATGGCAAGACCACCATGGTGGACCAGTTACTGCGCCAGTCCGGTACCTTTGCCGAGCACGAAAAAGTGGTTGATACCGTGATGGACAACAACGCCATCGAGCGCGAGCGCGGCATTACCATCTTGGCCAAGAACTGCGCCGTGAGCTGGAAGGGCACGCACATCAACATCGTCGATACCCCCGGCCACGCCGACTTCGGCGGTGAGGTGGAGCGGGCCCTTTCCATGGTGGACGGCGTGGTGCTGCTGATCGATGCGCAGGAAGGCCCGATGCCGCAGACCCGTTTCGTGACCAAGAAGGCGCTCGCGCTGGGCCTGCGCCCGATCCTGGTGGTGAACAAGGTCGACAAGCCGGGCGCGCGCCCGCAATACGTCGTCGACGCTGCCTTCGACCTGTTTGACAAGCTCGGCGCCAGCGACGAGCAACTGGACTTCCCCGTGGTCTACGCCTCGGGCATCAACGGCTGGAGTTCGATGGAAGAAGGTGGGCAGGGGGAGCAGTGGGGCCCCGACATGTCGGCCCTGTTCGACACCATCCTGGCCCACGTCCCGCCGCATGAGGGCGAGGCGGACGCGCCGCTGCAGTTGCAGATCTCGGCCATCGACTTCTCGACCTTCGTGGGCCGCATTGGCGTCGGGCGCGTGAACGCCGGAACCGTCAAGCCCGGCATGGACGTGCTCGTGATGGAAGGGCCCGAGGGCGCGTCGTACAAGGGGCGCATCAACCAGGTGCTGACATTCCAGGGGCTGGAGCGCGTGCAGGTGACGCAGGCCGGCCCCGGCGACATCGTGCTGATCAACGGCATTGCCGATATCGGCATCGGCGTGACGGTCACGGACCCGTTGAACCCCGTGCCGCTACCCATGCTCAAGGTCGACGAACCGACACTCACGATGAACTTCTGCGTCAACACCAGCCCGCTGGCCGGGCGCGAAGGCAAGTACGTCACGAGCCGGCAGATCTGGGACCGGCTGCAGCGGGAACTGCAACACAACGTGGCGCTGCGTGTCAGCGAAACGGGCGAGGAAGGCGTGTTCGAGGTCATGGGCCGCGGCGAACTGCACCTCACCATCCTGCTGGAGAACATGCGCCGCGAGGGTTATGAGCTGGCCGTGTCCAAGCCGCGCGTGGTGTTCCGGGACGTGGGCGGCGAGCGCCACGAGCCGATCGAGCTCGTCACGGCCGACATCGAGGAGCAGCACCAGGGCGGCGTGATGCAGGCCCTGGGCGAGCGCCGGGGCGACCTGATCAACATGGAATCGGACGGGCGCGGGCGCGTGCGGCTGGAATACCGCATTCCGGCACGCGGGCTGATCGGCTTTTCCAATGAATTCCTGAACCTGACGCGCGGCTCGGGATTGATCTCGAATATCTTCGACAGCTACGAGCCGTACAAGGGCGAGATCGCCGGCCGCAAGAACGGCGTGCTGATCTCCATGGACGACGGCGAGATCTTCAACTACGCACTGGGCAAGCTCGACGACCGCGGCCGCATGTTCGTGCGTGCCAACGACCCGGTGTACGAGGGCATGATCGTCGGCATTCACAGCCGCGACAACGACCTCGTGGTCAACGCCACGCGCACCAAGCAGCTCACCAACTTCCGCGTGAGCGGCAAGGAAGACGCGATCAAGATCACGCCGCCGATCACGCTCACGCTGGAATACGGCGTGGAGTTTGTCGAGGACGACGAACTGGTCGAGATCACCCCCAAATCGATCCGTCTGCGCAAGCGCTATCTGAAGGAGCACGAGCGCAAGCGGGCCAGCCGTGACAATCTTTAAACCGGGTGAAGGCAGCAGCGGGCGATACCCCGCTTCAGCGGGACAAGTGCGATGAAACTCACGCATGGTCAGGCCGTGTTGACGATGGTGGCGGTGACGCTGATGTGGTCGGTCGCCGGCGTCGTGACGCGCCATCTGCAATACGCACACAGCTTCGAGGTCACGTTCTGGCGCAGCTTCTTCACCACCGTGTCGTTGCTCATCATCCTGCCCGTGTGGCCGGGCTGCGGCGTGTTCCGCGCCATGCGCTGGGCCAGCCCGGCGTTCTGGATATCCGGTGTGTGCTGGAGCGTCATGTTCACCGCCTACATGGTGGCGCTCACGCTGACCTCGGTGGGCAACGTGCTCGTCACCATGTCGGTCAGCCCGCTGTTGACCGCGCTGCTGGCACGTGTGGTGATCGGCCACCCGATCGCGCCGCGAACCTGGGGCGCGATCGTCTTCGCGGGTCTGGGCATGGGCTACATGTTCGGCTCCCAGGTCCACGTTGCCTTTGGCCCGGGCTCGACGCTACTGGGCCTGGCGGTGGCCGCCTGCGTGCCCATGGCCAGCGCGGTCAACTGGACCGTGGTGCAACGCAGCCAGGCCCAGGGCGAGAAAATTGACCTGGTACCCAGCGTGCTGGTCGGTGCCGTGCTCTCGTCGCTGCTGACGCTGCCGCTGGCGGTTCCGTTTGTGGCCACAAGCGCCGACTTGCGCCTGCTGGCCTTTCTGGGGCTGTTTCAACTGGCCATTCCCTGCATTCTTGCGGTGATCGGCGCGAACGCATTAAAGGCGCCCGAGGTGGCGCTGCTGGCGCTGCTGGAGGTGATTTTCGGCATTCTCTGGGCGTGGCTGGGCGCGAATGAGGTGCCTGCCAGGGAAGTCTTGATGGGCGGCACATTGGTGATCGGTGCGCTGGCCGGCAACGAACTTCTGGGCTGGCGTGGTCGTGCCCGTGCGGCCGGCGTGCCCGGAACGGGCCCGGCCTGTACCTCCAGCGCCGAATAGACGCCCGCGCGACGGGCCCGGCTGCCCCCGCCTCGTCGGTTACCTGTCCAGGGCTCGATCGCGGTGATGCCGCGTTGATTGCTGTATCTGCCTCAACGGTGGCGGGCTTTCATGACCCGTTCGACCTCGCGCCTGCCTTCGCGGTCCTTGATGGTGTCGCGCTTGTCGTGCTCGGCCTTGCCTTTGGCCAGCGCAATCTCACACTTGATCTTGCCGGCCTTCCAGTGCAGGTTCAGCGGCACCAGGGTGTAGCCTTTTTGCTCCACCTTGCCAATCAGCCGTTTGATCTCTTCCTTGTGCATCAGCAGCTTCTTGGTGCGCACCTTGTCGGGGCTGATATGGGTGGAGGCACTGCCCAGCGGATTGATCTGGCAGCCGATCACATACAACTCGCCATCCCGGATCACTACATAGCCATCAGTGAGCTGTACCTTGCCTTCCCGCAGCGACTTGACCTCCCAGCCTTCCAGCACCATGCCTGCCTCGAAGCGCTCCTCGAAGAAGTAGTTGTAGGCGGCCTTTTTGTTATCGGCAATCCGGGTGGATTTTTGCGCTGCGGTATCGGGTTTCTTGGCCATGGGGTTCAGATGGGGGCGAAAGTCGGCGTTGTAAGAGCTGCGCGCAAGGCATGCCTACAATTCCGCGAGCCCTGCATTCTATGAAAACAGTCCACAAGTCCGTCCTGATCTGGTACAGCCCCGAACAAATGTTCGCCCTGGTCACCGATGTTGCACGCTATCCCGAGTTTCTTCCCTGGTGCGATCACGCCCGCGTGGTCGACACTTCGGACGCCGGCATGACGGCCGAAGTCGGGATTTCTTTTGGCGGTATCCGCCAGGTGTTCGTGACCCGCAACCACCACGTGGCGGGCCGCGAGGTCGGCATGACGCTGGTCAAGGGACCGTTTTCCCGGCTCGACGGCCAATGGAATTTCATTCCGCTGGGGGAGGGGGGCGCGCCCGCCTGTCGGGTCGAACTCACGCTCAATTACGGTTTCGACAATGCGGCGCTGGCCACGCTGATCGGGCCGGTGTTCGACAGGATCGCGGGCAGCCTGGTCGATGCGTTCGTGAAACGGGCCGGGCAGGTTTACGGCTGAGCCATGACGATTCGCGTGAGCGTTGTCTATTCCAGCCAGGCGCGCCATACCTTTGAAGAAAGGGTCACACTGGACGACGGCGCCAGCGTGCTGCAGGCCGTGCAGGCCAGTGGCGTGCTGCGGCGGTTTCCCGAAATCGATCTGGTGCAGGCCGAGGTCGGAATCTGGGGCCGCAAGGCCGACCTGAACCAACCGCTGCGCGAGCGCGACAGGGTCGAAATCTACCGGCCGCTGGCGGTGGACCCCAAGGTTGCGCGGCGCGAGCGCTTTCGAAAGCAAGGTGCCAGGGCCGCGGGGCTGTTCGCCCAGAAACGCCCGGGGACCAGGCCCGGCGAGTGAGGCGACCCCCGGCACGGGAGGCCGGCCTAGTTGCAGTTTGACTCGATGATCGCCTGAACGCGCTGGGTCTCGGTGGTGCGCGCGGCATCATCCATGAATTCGCGTTCACCGGCCGCATTCGTGGTGGCGATACGCACGCCCGAGTCGAGGGTGGTTTTCTCTTGCCTGGCCCGTGCGCAATTGTCGGCCCTGGCCTTCGCTACTTTTTCTTCTTCCGCCTTCTTCTTGGCGGCCGCCGCTTCGTCGGCCTGCTTTTTCTTTTCGTCGAGTTCCTTATCCTTGCCGTTGACCTTGGGCGCCAGGGCGGGTGCGTTCGCGGCCACCGGCGGTGGGGTGGCCGCAAGGGCGCCCGCGGCCGGCTGCATCAGGATATTTTTGGGAGGTATGTCGGCGGGCGGCGCCCGGTCGCTGAAGACCTTGTGGCCAGCCTTGTCGATCCACTGCCACTGTGCCATCGCCGAGGTTGACAGCAGGCATGCCACGCCGAACAGAAAAGCGCTGGAAAATCTCATGGGTAGACGTTGCTTCCTGGATGGCCCGCGGGCCGGGTTGGGCTTTTGCAGAGCGTCACGATGCAGCATGCAGGGTAGTTTAGCGCCGGTGTTGCCGGTTTGTGTTGCGTTCCTTCCACTGGTGTCGCGCGGCAGCTCAGGGTAAGTACCAGAGGCGCGGGTACAATCCGTTTTTTGGAGCCTTCTCATGCGCCTTTTAGGAAAAGCGCTCACCTTCGACGATGTGTTGCTGGTGCCAGCGTTCTCCCAGGTCCTGCCCAAGGACACCTCGCTCGCGACCCGCTTCTCCCGCAACATCTCCCTGAATCTGCCGCTGGTGTCCGCCGCCATGGACACGGTCACGGAAGCCCGCCTGGCGATCGCGATCGCGCAGGAAGGTGGCATGGGCATCGTGCACAAGAATTTCACGCCGCAGGAACAGGCCGCCCAGGTGGCCAAGGTCAAGCGCTATGAGTCCGGCGTGCTGCGCGACCCGGTGGTGATCACGCCCAGCCACACGGTGCGCCAGGTGATGGATCTGTCGGACCAGCTGGGCGTCTCGGGCTTTCCGGTCTGCGACGTGGGCAAGGTGGTGGGCATCGTCACCAGCCGCGATCTGCGCTTCGAGACCCGCTACGACGTGCCGGTGCGCGACATCATGACGCCGCGGGAGCGGCTCGTGACGGTGAAGGAAGGCGTGACAGCGGCCGAGGCCCGGGCGCTGCTCAACAAGTACAAGCTGGAGCGGCTGCTGGTGGTGAACGACGCGTTCGAGCTCAAGGGCCTGATCACCGTCAAGGACATTACCAAACAGACCAGTTTCCCGAACGCGGCGCGCGACGCGCACGGCAAACTGCGCGTGGGCGCGGCGGTCGGCGTGGGCGAGGGCACGCAGGAGCGGGTGGAGGCACTGGTGAAGGCGGGCGTCGATGCGATCGTTGTGGACACCGCGCACGGTCACAGCCAGGGCGTGATCGAGCGCGTGCGCTGGGTCAAGCGCAACTATCCGCAGGTGGACGTGATCGGCGGCAACATCGCCACCGGCGCGGCGGCGCTCGCGCTGGTCGAGGCGGGTGCCGATGCCGTCAAGGTCGGTATCGGTCCCGGCAGCATCTGCACCACTCGCATCGTGGCCGGTGTCGGCGTTCCGCAGATCATGGCGATCGACAGCGTCGCGAAAGCCCTGCAGGGCAGTGACGTGCCGCTGATTGCCGACGGCGGCATCCGCTATTCCGGCGACATTGCCAAGGCGCTTGCCGCCGGTGCCAGCAGCGTGATGATGGGCGGCGTGTTTGCCGGGACCGAAGAAGCCCCGGGCGAGGTGATCCTGTTCCAGGGCCGCAGCTACAAGAGCTACCGCGGCATGGGCTCGATCGGCGCCATGCAGCAGGGCAGCGCCGACCGCTATTTCCAGGAAGCGACCACCGGCAAC
>SCRU01000149.1 GCA_004323695.1 Burkholderiaceae bacterium | reverse complement strand
CCCTGACATTTTGCGCAGGTATCTCGACCCTGGCCTCGGCCGCTGAACCGCCAATCAAGATCGGCGTGATCGCGGAAGCACAGGCGATTGCAGGCGCCTCCATTCCACAGGCGGCGCAGATGGCCGCCGACGAAATCAACGCCAAGGGCGGCGTCGACGGACGCAAGATCGAGCTCGTCACCTACGACGATCACAGTTCGTCGGCCGATGCGGTGCGTGCATTCCAGCGCGCGGTGAACGAGGACAAGGTGGTGGCGGTGATCGGCAGCTACATCAGCGAAGTGGTGCTGGCGCTGGAGCCCTGGGCGGCACGGCTGAAGACGCCCTTCGTCACACCCGGGGCTGCGTCCAACGACATCAGCCTGAACGTGCACAAGGATTACGACAAGAACAAATACACCTTCCATGGCTACCTGACGTCGGCCGCGCTGGCACAGGAGGTTTGCGATGCGGCGAAGGATCTGCTGGTGAATGGCCTGCACATGAAGTCCGCAGTCATCATGAGCGAGGACGCCGCGTGGACCAAGCCGCTGGACGCCCAATACGAGGTCTGCCTGCCCAAGGCCGGCCTGAAGGTTCTGGATCACATCCGCTTCTCGCCCGACACCACCGACTTCACTCCGATTTTCAGCAAGATCGAGGCTGCCAAGCCCGACGTCATCATCACCGGCATTTCGCATGTGGGTGTGCAGCCCACGGTGCAATGGAAGACCCAGGAAGTGCCGATCCCGATGTTCGGAATCAGCTCGCAGGCCTCGAGCAGCACATTCTGGAAGGACACCAACGGCGCAGCTGCGGGCGTGCTGTTCCAGGCGGTGTCCGCGCCTGACGCAGCGGTCTCGCCCAAGACCATCCCGTTCGCCAACGATTTCAAGAAGCGCTTCGGAAACTACCCCTCCTACGCCGGCTATACGGCATACGACGAGGTGTATTACATTGCCGACGCGATTGAACGCGCAAAGTCCACCGAGGCCGACAAACTGGTGGCGGCGCTTGAAAAGACCAACTGGGTCGGCACCATCGGCCGGGTCCAGTTCTACGGCAGGAACGACGAGTTCACGCACTCCATCAAGTACGGCAAAGGCCTGATCCAGGGGTTGATGTCGCAATGGCAGGATGGCCAGCAGATCACCGTCTGGCCCAAGGACATCGCCAAGGGTTCACTCAAGTTCCCGAGCTTTGTCAAAGTTGGCGCCGGCAAATAGCGCCGGCCGCGTTCCCGCACTGGAGTTCGCTCCGGTGCGGGGCCCTGTCTTTCATTCCACAAGTTGAGGCGACCGGCTTGCCGGCCAGTGCAGATGCTTGCCTTACAAATCCTGATTGACGGTTTCGCGATCAGCGCGCTGTATGCATTGGGGGCCACTGGCTTCACCCTGATCTTCGGAGTGTCCGGTGTGCTGAACCTGTCGCACGGCGCCGTCATGGTCACGGCGGCGGTCGCCGCCTGGGCCGCCGGCAGCGTGCTCCACCTCAACCCCTATGCCGATGCGCTGGTGGGATTGCTGGCAGCGCTCATCGCTGCAATGGCAACCTATTTCGTATCGGTTCAGCCCATCCAGCATTCCCGGCGGATTCCGGGCGAAGAGAAGGAGATCTTCATTCTGACCGCGACGCTGCTGTGGGGAATCATGCTGCAGGAACTCGTGGCCTATTTCTTCACCAACAATGCCAAGACAGTGCTGCCGATCGTCCAGGGCGTGGTCTCCATCCTGGGCGTGCGCACCCCGCGAAACGAAGTCTTCACGGCCATCGTTTGCTGGGCGGTCATCGGCTTGCTCTGGCTGCTCGTGAACCGGACCAAGATGGGAAAGACCGTGCTGGCAGCCTCGATGAACCCGCGCGGCGTCACCTTGCTCGGCCATGAGCTGACGCATATCTACATCGTCGTATGGGCGATCTACGGCATCCTCGCCGGCATCGCGGGTGTGCTGCTGGGCATGTTCCTGGGCGTCAGTTCCTACAGTGCCGGCCCCTTGACGGCAAGCGCGTTCTCCATCGTGGTGCTCGGAGGGCTGGGCAGCGTCTCGGGATCGCTGATCGCCGCCTACGTAGTGGGTTACCTCGAAACCCTGACCGCGTATCTGATATCCCCTGCCTACCGATCCATTCCCGCACTGCTGCTGCTCGTCGTCGTCATGTATGTCAGGCCGCAAGGCCTGCTGGGGAGGCGCTAGCCCATGCCATCGCGATTCAGGTCACCGCTGCTGTGGATCACGCTCGCGGTGCTCGTCATTGCCGCGACCCTGCCCTGGTACGTATCCGCCTACATCCTGGGACTGCTCACCGTGGCGTATTACTTTGGCGTGTTCGCGATGAGCTGGGATTTGCTGTTCGGCTTCGCGGGCGAGGTCAATTTCGGCCCGACTTTTCTGATCGGCGTGGGAGCCTATACGGCCGGCATCCTGAACAGCCACTACAGCGTTGAACTCTATCTGTGCGTTGCGGCCGGCGCGCTCGCCGCCGTCGTCGCGGGGTTCGTTCTGGCGCTGCCGGCGCTGCGCCTGCGCGGGCCGTATTTCGGGCTCACGACACTGGTGGCGGTGCTGATCCTGCAAAGCTTCGTGGTCGTGTTCGCGGACCTCACGGGAGGCGAGATCGGTCTCACGATACCGGATGTGCTGTCCATCAACGCCGGCGTCAATTACTGGATCGCGCTGGGTTTTATGGCGGTCAGCGGAGCCATTTTGTTCGGTCTCGCGCAATCGCCGGTCGGACTCATCCTGCAGGCCAGCGGGCAGGATCCGGTGCAGGCCGGCGCGTTAGGCTTCAACATCATCAAGCACAAGCTCGCCGCCTTCATCGTGAGTGCATTTTTCTCCGGACTGGCAGGTGCGCTGATGGTGTTCTACATGGGAACCGCCTCCGTGGGGACTGTGGTCGACCTGGCCGTGGGCGTGCAGGTGATCGTCGCCGCGGTGCTGGGCGGGCGGCGCACCGTGCTGGGTGGCGCGCTGGGCGCGATCTTCCTGATCGTTGCCGGCGAGTTCCTGCGGCCCACCGGAGAACTAGCGACCTTCATCGTGTCCAGCGTCGCGCTTTTGGTGATTCTTTTCTTTCCGAACGGCTTTCTGGGCGCTGTCCTGTCAAGGGGAACCCGGTCGTGACCGCCCTCTCGCAAGCCGCGCCGATCCTGGAGGTGCGCGGACTCACCAAGGCTTTCGGCGGCCTCACGGCCGTCAAGAATCTGAGCCTGAGCCTGTCGGCTGGTGAAATATTCGGCCTGATCGGCCCGAATGGCTCGGGCAAGTCGACCGCGATGAAAAGCATCATGGGCATCGTGCGCCCCACGGCCGGTCAGGTGCTGTTCCAGGGGGAGGACCTTGCCGGCCTGCCGGCGCACAAGATCGCCCGGCGTGGATTCGGCATGGTGTTCCAGCATTCGCGGCCGCTGAACCGGCAAACGGTGCTGGAAAATATCATGGTGGCGCTGCTGCCAGACAGCTTGCTGAAGGTATTCGCCGACCCCTCGTTGACGCGGCGTGCCAGGGAGATCGCGCAGCGCGTCGGCCTGGAGCCGGTGCTGGACCGCCGGCCGCCCACGCTGCCGTTCGCCGATCTGCGCCGGCTGGAGTTGGCCAAAGCCATTGCACGCGACCCGAAGGTGGTACTGGTCGACGAGCCGTTTGCGGGCCTGACCCTCGCGGAGGTCAGTGTCTTTTCCGAATTGATTCGCAGTTTTCGCGACGAGGGCCGCGCGGTGCTGTTGGTGGACCACAATGTGAAGAGCGTCTCGGCGCTGGTCGATCGGGTCCTCGCGATGTACTTGGGCGAGGAGATCGTGACAGGGCGGGCCGATGAGGTCATGCGCGACGAGACCGTGCGGCGCGTCTATCTTGGCGGTGCCATCGAGACCGCGGCACGGCCCGAAACCAGTTTCAAGGACAAGGTCCCGCTGCTGCAGGTGGAGAACATCAGCGTGCATTACGGCAAGGCGCAGGCGCTGGACAATGTATCCATCCACATCCACCAGCGTGAATTTGTCTCCATCGTCGGCCTGAACGGCGCGGGAAAGACAACGCTGTTCAATACCATTTCCGGCTTCCTGCCCTATGCGGGCGACATCGTGCGGGGTGGCCAGCGGATGCGCGGCCTGACGCCGGCGCAGGTCGCAAGAAGCGGCATTGTGCAGTGCCCGGAGACACGCGAGCTATTCGGGGAAATGAGCGTCCGGGAGAATCTCGACCTGGGCGGCCAGCACCTTGACGACACGGAGCGGGAATCGCAGCTTGCGTGGCTGTTCGATCTCTTTCCCATTCTGCGCGAACGCCAGGCGCAGATGGCGCAAACGCTCAGCGGCGGGGAGCAGCAGATGCTGGCCATCGGCCGCGCCCTGATGATGAAGCCCGAGATCCTGATCCTGGATGAACCCACGCTCGGACTGGCGCCGGTGATCCTGGAGCAGCTCTCGAAGGCACTCGAAAAACTGCGGCAGACCACGCCCATCACGGTGTTGCTGGGCGAGCAGAACGTCACCTTCGCCCTGCCCCATGCGGACCGTGTCTATGTGCTGGAACACGCGCGCATCGTGTGGGAAGGCGATCCGGGCCGGTTTGCCCGGGAGGCCGGCGTCGACTATCTTTGAGCGGCGCCCGCGCCTCCGGGTGCCGCAAAGCCGTAACGTCTGAGCACGGCCTGCGCGGGCGGCGCCAGCAAGGCCTGCTCGAACTGGAACGCGGACCGCGTCGCGTTATTGCGCACGCTCAGGCCATAGAGGGCACTGACCTGCAGGACGGGTGGAAACTGCACCACATGCAGCCCGGGAACCTCTTTTTGTGCCGCTGCCGCTCTGCTGCAGTCAGTCAGGAACACGTCCGCCTGGCGCTGCAGCATGACCCGGGCCGCGACGGATTGACCTGGTGCCGGTTGCGTTGAACCAGCGGCTCTTCCCTCGAACCTGCGCGCTTTTGCATCCAGCGCCGCGTACGCGCCAGGCTGTATCGCGTCCGCCTTGCGAAACAGGGCCCAGGCGTCGTCGCCCGCAGGATCGGTGCGGGGAGTGAACGTACCCAGCCGGATCTCGGGGCGCAGCATGGTCCCGAGCAGCGTCGCGGGCGCCGCGTGGACCTGGTCGTTGGTCAATGCGCACACGGCATCGCGCGCGAACTCGACCGGTTCCTGCCACCCGCCGCCAGCGGCGAGCTGACGCGGCTGCGCCATGTCCGTCGAGGCGAACACCTGCGCCGCGCCGCCCTCCTCAATGCGCTCGCGCAGCAGCGCGGACGCGCCAAAGGTCAGCGCCACGCGAACGCCGGTGCGGGCCTGATAGTCGCGGGCAATCTCGGTCAGCGGCTCGCGCAGGCTACCCGCGGCATACACCTGCACCGCTGCTGGCACAGGTTGAGGTGCCTGCGCGGAGACTGGCGCCTTGCCGGGACTGGCACAGCCGGCCAGCAGCGCAACCGCCAGCATCCAAAACGCGCGGATCCGGCGTTTCATGGTGCACAACCCGCGAGGTGGAGGTGAGGCGACATAACCCGATTATCGCAATGGAAAATTTTGCGATCGCAAGCGTCAAAGGTTGCCGACGAAGAGTGCGCGCATCAGCCTGTCCTTGAGGCCATGCGCATCCTGCAACCCCATGCGCTCCAGATAGCGCTCGGGTACGTCCTGGTGGCTCAGCGCCTGGCCCGCGGTCACATTCAGCAGGAGCTTGACCAGTTCCAGCGGGTGCCCGGTCGAATGCTGCAGCCGGGTGAGCGCCTCGACAATGGCAAGTTCATCGTTGGTAAAATCGGTTCCCAGCGGAAAGTCGGGCAGCAGCCCGCCATCGCGCCAGCGGCGCAGCCGCGCTTCGACCACCTCGGGCCGGTTGTTGCGTTGAGCCTCCGGTATTTCGTACTCGAGCTCGATCTTGCCATTCACCTTCGCCGTGGCGAGCAACTCGTCCTGAAAGCGCGAATCGGCTATGGCCAGCAGCCGCCGGATCACCTCGGCGTCCGCTTGTCCGCGCAAGTCGGCCACCCCGTATTCGGTGATCACGATGTCGCGCAGGTGCCGCGGAATCGTGGTGTGGGCATAGTTCCAGACAATGTTGGAAGTCACCTTGCCGTGCCGGCCGCGCCACGCATGCAACAGCAGAATCGAGCGCGCGTCGGGCAGGGCGTGACCCATCGCAACAAAATTGTATTGCCCACCCACGCCGCTCACGATCTGGCCCGAATCCAGCCCGTCCGACACGGCGGCGCCCAGCAGCGACACCATCATGGTGGTGTTGATGAAGCGCGCC
>SCRU01000148.1 GCA_004323695.1 Burkholderiaceae bacterium | reverse complement strand
AACGAGACCCCAGACCGGATCGGGCTGAATCGCAACAATGCAACCGGCGAGACTAACTACCGAACCCACCGACAGATCAATGCCGGCAATCAGGGCAACGACAAGCTGCCCCAGGGAGACGATCAGCAATGCCGCCACCTGCCCAACGATATTCCCAAGATTTTGCGGCTCAAGAAAGTGAGTCGACGCGACCGCCAGGATGGCGAAAATCAGTATCGGGAGCCCGATGGTGTATCGATTGGCGCCGGAGCGCGCTGAAAGCCTCATGCGGTGACCTCTTGTGTCTCGGAACGAGCCGATTGCGCTGTCTTGACATCGGCAAGCGCCAATGCAAGAAGACTCTCCTCCGTAGCGGCTTCAGCCTCTACGCAGCCCATGACGCAGCCGCCATTCACGATCAGGATCCGGTCGCAAAGTCCAATCAGTTCCGGCAGATCGCTGGAGAGCGCCAGCACCGCACCGCCCTGGTCGGCAAACTCGCGCAGAAGACCGTAAATCTCTGCCTTCGCCCCGACATCCACCCCGCGCGTCGGCTGCTCAATGAGCAGGGTGTCAACCCCGGCCGCCAGCCAGCGCCCGATCATGACCTTCTGCTGGTTACCACCCGACAGGGCGCCGACTTCCTGAGCCAGGTCGCGCGCACGCAATTGCATTCGCTTGGCGATACCGGCGACCACGGCGCTGTCCCGGTGGACGGTGCGCAACAACCCCGTGCCGCGCAAGGCGCCCAGCCACATGTTGTCCTGAATGGGAAGATCCAGATACAGGCCTTCAAGCTTGCGATCCTCGGGAATCAGGCCCACTCCCTGCTCCACGATCCGCACGACGCCCTCACCCGGATCGAAGGCCTGGGTTTCGCCGGTTCGCTGCGTCCTAAGGATATCGCTGCGCCAGGGACGCACCGCGCCCGCCAAAGCCCGGACAATCTCACGCTGGCCCTGACCCTCCAATCCACCCATGCCAACGATTTCGCCGCGTCGCAACGAAAAACTGGCGGTGGGCCCATGCGGCATCGGCGTGAGCGAACGCACATCCAGCGCCACGGCGCCCAGCGCGCTGGAGCGCCGCGGCGGAAACAGCGCTTGCAGAGGCCGGCCGACCATCAAGGTGATGAGTCGATCTGTGGTGAGCGCCTCGATGGGTTCGGTACTGACCAGCTTTCCATCTTTCAGGACAGTTACTGTGTCGCACAGCCGAAATATCTCGTCAAGCCGGTGACTGATGTAAAACACCAGCTTGCCCTGCGCCTTCAAGGCTTTCAGCAACGTCTCGAGCTTGCTGACCTCAGCCCGATTCAACGGCGCGGTCGGTTCGTCAAAAATGAAAATGGTTGCGTCGGTCGACACCCCTTTGGCGATCTCTACCAACTGTTGCTGGCCAATTGTCAGGCTGCCGCACGAGCTCTGCGGATCCAGGTCGATCCCGATCCGGGCCAAAACGTCCTGCGCTTCGCGCAGCATCTCCGAACGTGCGAGCAACCCCAACTTTGTCGGCTCGCGCCCCAGCATAAGGTTCTCGGCGACCGTCAAGTTAGGCAGCACCGTCAGTTCCTGGAACACCGTGGAGATGCCGACACGGCGAGCTGCCGCCGGACTGTTCAGGCGAACGGCCCGGCCGCCGACCCTCAACTCCCCCTCGTCGGGGTGAAACACCCCCGCGAGAAGCTTCATCAACGTCGACTTGCCAGCGCCGTTCTCTCCCGTGATCGCATGGATCGACCCTGCTCGCCCCGAGAGGCTCACGCCACTGAGTGCGGTGGTCGAGCCGAACGCCTTGGAGACACCGCGAACGACGATCAGATCACGCGGCCCGGTCCCCACTGACACCGGGCCACGTGGCGCTTCCATCTGCATGCCGCACCCTAGCGGTGGAACAGCTCTTTCAGCTTGGCGTCGGGCAGCGCCGAAGGCACCCAATAGGCGTCATTGAGATCGGGGCGATAGTACTTGTCGAGGTCACTCTGGACAATGGGCGCTGGATCCGAAAAGTATGACTTGTAGAGCTGTTTGCCTTCGAGCAACGCCACCGAAGCCCGCACCACCGCAGCGCCCAAGGCCGGGGTGAACAAGGGTGCCACACTCTTGACGCCGGTTTGCTTCCAAATACGAAGGAATCCATTGTTTCCTTCGCCGGTCATCGGCACCAACGCCTTGCCGTTCTCCTTGAACACATCAAGGCATGCCCGCGTCATTTCGGCGCCGGAGAACCAGATGCCATCCACAGGGTCGCCCGACAGCACCAGATTTTCGCAAAGCTTCTTGCCCTTGGCGTAGTTCCAGTCACCAAACACCTCATGGGTAATCTTGATGTCCGAGCCAGCCAGCGCCTTGCGAAAACCATCGTATCGCCAGGTCTCCTCGTCAGACCCCGCCACACCGCGGAAAGCCCAGATGTTGCCCTTTCCGTTGAGCACCTTGCGGAGATATTCCCCGCCCTGATACCCAAAAACCTCTCCGCCTGCGCCAATCACGGTGGTGGGTTGCCCGGCCGTCTTTCCACTGAGCTCCACCACCGGAATCCCCGCCTTGACGATCTTCTCCAGCAGCGGAGCCCCTTCGGCTATCGAGATCGGGGAAAAAATGATCAAGTCGACCTTTTTCGTGATCAAGTCCTCAACGTCGGCAACCTGTTTGGCAGGCGTCCAGTTGGCCTCCACGATGGT
>SCRU01000017.1 GCA_004323695.1 Burkholderiaceae bacterium | reverse complement strand
GATCTGCCGCCCCCAGCCCTGCCAGGCGGCGACGTCGCGCGCGACGGTTTCGCGTTGCGCACGGCGGGCATCCTCGTGCGCCGACTCGACCGCATCGCGTTGCGCCTGCTTCGCGCTGATATCGCGGTCTTGCCGGTTGCGCGTGAACAGCGGCAGGCTCACGCCGACCTGCACCATCACCATGTCCGACAGATACGGCGCGCGGTGACCGTAGGTCACGTCCACACTCCAGTCTGGATGCTTCGAGGCGCGCGCCTGCGCCAGCGCGGCGTCGGCCACCTGTTCGCGGGCCTGCCACGCCTGCATCGGTGCCTGCCGGTCGGTGTGCTGTTCGAGTTGATCCGGCGCGACCGGCAACTGGTCGAAGTCCGGGGCGTCCGCCAGCGCAGTCGGTGCGTCGCCCAGCCAGCGCTGCAAGGACGCGTTGGCCGCCTGCAGATCGGCGTCAGCGGCTTCGATCCGGTTGGCCAGCGTCAGCGCCTCGGCCTGTGCCGCCAGCACGTCCGCCGCACTGCCGGTGCCGCCGTGCAACCGCGCCGTGGCGACCTGCACCGCGAGGGTACTTTCGTCGCGCAAAGCTTCCAGCAAAGTGCGCTGCTGCGTGGCCGCCCATACGCCGATCCAGGCGTTGGCGATGCGCTCGCGCACATCCTGTGCGGTGGCGGTGCGCTCGGCCTCGGCGGCATCGACCTGCGCGGCGGCCAGCGAACGATCCGCCGCGCGCGCCGCGTGCGAAGGAATCGCCTGCATCACGCCGATCGTGCGCATGGTCATCGTGTCCGAGCGCAGGCTGAAAGCGCCCGGATCGGTGACCGGGTAGTTGGAGACGCCGAACGTCAGCGAGGGATCGGGCAAGCGTCCCGCGCGCACGGCCTCGTCGCGCATCGCGGCGAGATCGGCGTCGCGCGCGGTAAGCAGCGGTGCGCGGGTCACGCCTTGCCGAACAGCGGCGTCAAGCGTCAGAGGTGGAGAGGCGGTTTGGGCAGCAGCAACGGTCGCCGATCCGCCCAGGACGATAAACAGCACCCACACGCGAGGGCGTTGGGCCAAACAGGAAAACAGCATGAGGGTTCACTCCCGTGATCGAACAAGCGTCGCGCCACGCAGGCACGACGGCACCTCGGCGATGGCCGGGAGGCGCTAGATCAGCAGGGAGCAGAACAACAACGTGGCCGATGGCGGTGGCGCTCGCAGCCGGTAGTAGCGTTCGGGGACGAAAGCCGCCGGCATGGGCGGGACGACGAACGGCACCGCAGACGGCAATGCCGCCAGCAGGTTGGGCGGCACCGTCAGAGGGCGGCTATCACTGGGCGCGGACACTTGTCGGACGCAGTGCTGGGCGCACAGGACGTGGTCGCTCGCCGCATGTTGCATCTCTGGGCAGGTGCCACGCATGGCGGCGTCTCCCGCGCCCGTGCCCATCGCCATGACCGACCCCATCATGGCCGGCGGCATCGTGCAGGCGTAGGCCGCCAGGGCCGTTTGCAGGCCCAGCATGAACAGCGCACCGACCAGCAGCAGCCCGCGTGTCAGCCCTGCGCGACGTAGGTCGCGCAGGCGCCAAGGGCGCGGTTTACGTGGCGTGGATCGGGTGCGTGCCATGTGAAGTCCGTTACGGATGGGTGTGCCCGTCGCCAAGGGGCTTCGTGCCGACCGAGCCGACCGTCGCGGGCGAGGGTGCGGAAGCGGCGCCTTGGCCAGACATGTCCATGCCCTTCATGTCCATGCCACCCATGGCTGCCGCATCGTGAGCATGCGCATCGCTGTCCCCGTGACTGTGGCTACCGCCTTCATCCATGTCCATGTCCTCATCCGGCGGCGCCTTCGCCACAATCGCCTTGTATTCGGCCGGCGTCATGCCGGGCAGCTTCTCCAGGAAGGCGACCATGCTCCAGATGGTGGGATCGTCGTGGCCCGCCTTGCCCCACGCGGGCATCGCGCTCATCTTGATGCCGTGCTTGATGACCCAGAAAGCGTCCTTCGGATCGACGTGCACCTTGGAAAGGTTGGGCGGCTGCGGATACATACCGACCCGCAACTCGGAGTCGTTCACGCCGGGCGACAGATGGCAACTGGTGCACATCGCCGCGTACTGGCCGGCGCCTTTCAGGATCAGTTGCGGATCGTCGAGATTCGGCACGGTCAGATCCTCCGAGCGCACGTGGATCGAACGATCGCGCAGGGTCTGCAGCACGGCGAACACCGGCTTGGTGTGGTGATCGTCCGCCCCGATGTTGTAAAGACCGGACCAGGCGAACACGCCGGCGCCGATGGCCAAGACACCCAAGGTAACGGCGACTGTGATGACGTGTGCAGTGTGCTTTTTCATAGGTAATCCCCTCAGAACCAGATGCGGACGCCGGCCACGAGCTGCCGGTCGAGTACGGGTTGATGATCTTGCCGGGCGTAGTCGGCGGTGGTGCCGACGCGGCGGACCCAGTTCACGCCGATGTAGGGCGCGAACTGGCGGTGGAACTCGTAGCGCAGGCGCAGGCCGAACTGCACGTCGGACACGCCGCTGCCGATGCGGCGCTGCGGGTCGTCCTTGCCGTACAGGTTGACCTCGGCCTCGGGCTGCAGGATCAGCCGCTGGGTGAACAGCAACTCATAGTCAGCCCGCAGGCGCGCGGCGGTGCGGCCGTTGGCACCGGCGTAACCGGTGGCCTCCAGCTCGAACCAGTACGGGGCCAGCCCCTGCACGCCGAACGCCGCCCACGTCCGCTTCGGGCCCTCGCCGAGATCCTGGCGCACACCGAGCTGGGTGCCCCAGTAGGTGGCGATGCTGTGGTTCCAGAACGCTTCGAGGTCACCATCGTCCAGCTTGCCGCGGCTGCGCCCGCCTTCGGTCCGTACCCACAGCTTGTTCGTGTCGTTGCCGTACCAGCCTTCGGCTTCCCAGGTCTGGCCGTTCGCGTCACGGCCGTGGAAGGCCTCCAATTGATCGATCAACACCATGCCCAGCGGCGTGTTGTCGGCCATGTCCATGCCCTGCATGGAGCCGTAGCCAACGCCGTCGGAGTAGTCGGGGCTGCGCGCATTGGGTGGTGGGCTGCCGCCCTGCATCGGGCCCATCGTCATGCCCGGCATCGCGCCCATGCCGGCCATGCCAGCGTGATCCATCCCCTTCATGTCCTCCGGACTCATGCCGGGCATCGACGCGTGATCCATCCCCGACATGTCGCCGGCGGGTGCCGCCGACGAAGCCGGCGTGGCGGGCATCGGCATGCCTTGCATCGCACTGTGATTCATCCCCTTCATGCCCTTCATGTCGCCCATACCGGAGCTGGCGGCGGGCTTGGGTGGCATCGGCATGGCGGGCATCGCAGGGTGACCCATGTCGTGCGACGACGACGCCGGCTGCGTTGGCGAAGACTTCTTGCCCGACTGTTTCACCTTCGATGGCGTCGCGGGTCTGGGCGCGCTGGACGAGGCCGCCGGCATGCTCATGCCGGGCATGTTGCTCATGTCCATTGGGGCGGTGCTGCTCGACGCGGGGACACTTTGCGCGTTGGCCGCCAGCGGTAGTGCCAGCCACAGCGCCGCGAGCAGCGCGGAGCGATTCAAGTGAGTGGTTCGCGAGGTCGGGCTCATGACACCACCACCTCGCGGAACATGCCCGCTTCCATGTGATACAGCATGTGGCAGTGGTAGGCCCAGCGGCCGAGGTTGTCCGCGCTCACCCCGTAGGCGATGCGCTGCGCGGGTTGCACGTTGATGGTGTGCTTGCGCACCTGGAATTGGCCGTCCGGGTTCTCCAGCTCGCTCCACATACCGTGCAGGTGGATCGGGTGATTCATCATGGTGTCGTTGACCAGCACCAGGCGCAGCCGCTCGCCGCTGCGGAAATGGACCGGCTTGGCATCGGAGAACTTCACGCCGTCGAACGACCACATGTAGCGCTCCATGTTGCCGGTGAGGTGCAGCTCGATCTCGCGGGTCGGTTCGCGGGGGTCGATGGAGCCGCCAATCGTGTGCAGGTCGGCATAGGTGAGCACGCGACGGCCGTTGTCGCGCAGGCCGGTACCCGGGTCATCGAGGTTGGTGCGCGGCATGTCCACGTGCATGTCGACGCCCGGGTTGTGATATTCGGTGCGGGCGTGATGCACCGCGGGGGCGGCCGGTGTGGCCATCCCGCTCATGTCCATGCCGGGCATGTCCTGCATCCCGGCCATGCCCGCTATCCCAGACATGCCACCGTGGCCGCCGCCCTGGGCCATGGCACCCATCATGTCCACCATGCTCACGGGCATGCGCGGATCCATCGCTGGCACCGCCGCTTCCATGCCGGGCCGCGGCGCCAAGGTGCCGCGCGCGTAGCCGGTGCGGTCGATCGACTGGGCGAAGATCGTGAACGCCCGGTCTTCCTGCGGCTCGACGATCACGTCGTAGGTCTCCGCCACCGAAATGCGGAACTCGTCGACCGGCACCGGTGCCACATCCTGGCCATCGGCGCTGACCACGGTCATCTTCAGGCCCGGAATGCGCACGTCGAAGATCGTCATCGACGAACCGTTGATGAAGCGCAGTCGGATCTTTTCGCCGGGCTTGAACAGCCCGGTCCAGTTGCCGGCGGGGGCGGCGCCGTTCATCAGGTAGGTATAGGTGTAACCCGAGACGTCGCTGAGGTCGCTGGGGTTCATGCGCATCTGATTCCACATCTTGCGTTCGGCCAGCGCCTGGCGCAGCCCGTGTGCGCGCACGTCGTGGAAGAATTCGGGCGCGGTGGGCTGCGCGAAGTTGTAGTAGTCGCTCTGGCGCTTCAGTGTGGCGAAGATGTGCTCGGGGTTCTGATCCGTCCAGTCGTTGAGCATCACCACGTAATCGCGGTCGCTCGGGTAGCGCTCCGGTCCGGCCGGCTCGATCACCAGCGAGCCGTACAGACCGGTTTGCTCCTGGAATCCCGAGTGCGAGTGGTACCAGTAGGTGCCGCTCTGGCGCACCGGGAAGCGGTAGGTGAAGGTTTCACCCGGTGCGATGCCTGGGAAGCTGATGCCCGGCACGCCGTCTTCTTGGAAGGGCACGATGATGCCGTGCCAGTGAATGGACGTGGGCACCCGCAACCGGTTGGTCACGCGCATCGTGACGTTGGTGCCTTCCTTCCAACGCAGGGTTGGCCCCGGGACGCTGCCATTGACGGTGGTGGCCAGACGTGGCCGGCCGGTGTAGTTCACCGGCGTCTCGGCGATGTCGAGCGCAAAGTCGGTGCCGCTGAGAATGGCAGGTTGCCCCGTAGTGTTCAGTGCCCAGACCTTTGACGGGCGCAGCAGACCGAGGGCGGCGATGGTGCCGCCGAAGGCGACACCCTGGACGAAACGACGCCGCGACAAGTCCATCGCGGGCGGGGGAAGGATTTTCATGGACCTCTCCAAGGCAGGCGGCATCCTCGTGGCGATGCCGATCACAGCCGATGGCTACGAGGGTCGACACGCGACCGTCGTGAGCCATGCTCATCGAAACGATGGGAGAGTCAGACCGCCGGC